>NZ_JYFN01000026.1 GCF_000948395.1 Frankia torreyi
CCCCCACGCCGAGCGGGTGGTGCTGGTCATGGACAACCTCAATACCCACGGCATCGCCTCGCTCTACGAGGCCTTCGACCCCGCCGTCGCGTTCGCTCTCGCCGGGCGCCTCGAGATCCACCACACCCCCAAACACGGCTCCTGGCTCAACATCGCCGAGATCGAACTGGCCGCACTGACCCGCCAATGCCTCGACCGCCGCATCGACGACCTCGACGTGCTCAACACCGAACTCGCCGCCTGGCAGACAGCCGTCAACNCCGACCAGCGCCAAGTCCACTGGCACTTCACCACCGCCGACGCCCGCACCAAACTCCGCCACCTATACCCCAAACATTAGTGGCGACGGTCTACTAGCCTTTGGTGTGGCCTAGCCTTTGGTGTGGCCCAGCCTCTGGTGTGGCCCAGCCTTTTGTGTGCCCTCGGCGGTCTCCAGCCCGGTGCGTGCGGGGCCCGATGGTGGCACGACCGGATCGACCGTCCCAGAATGCCGCGCGGGAATACCGCGTCGGCCGACCCCGCATGGGGGAACCGGTCTGGGCGGGCAGCCGCGGGAAAGGCTGGAGTGGGAAAGGCTGGAGTGGGAAATCGGCGCCGTTCACGGCATTGTCTGCCGGCGGCGTCTCATGAAAATACCGCCGGTCGGCCGCTTCGCTGCGGCCGACCGGCGGCATGATGTGACGTTGAAAGGCCGGTGCCCGGACGGGGGTGGTCCTGAGCACCGGCCGTGGCCGGCGGTCCCGCTGACGCCGTGGCCGCGTCAGCCTTCGCCGGCGGCTTGTGCCGTCAGCGTCCGTACCCCGCGACGAAGGGGGTGTCGACCCTGATCGGGCCGATCCTTCCCGCGCCGCCCGGATCGCCGACGGGTGCATCCCGCCCAGGCAGGATGGTGGTGAAGAAGCGGGCCTCGTCCACCACGAACTCGGCTTCCGCCTGCGGTACCAGCCTGACACTCATGATCGCATCGACCGGACAGGCCGACTCGCACGCTCCGCAGTCGATGCACTCGTTCGGATTGATGTACAGCTTCCGCGCGCCCTCGTAGATGCAGTCGACAGGACATTCGCCCAGGCAGGCGGTATCCTTCACATCAATGCAGGCGGACGTGACGACAAACGTCATGAGTGCCTTCTTTGCCGGTCGCCGGGACGGGTCGAGTGTTGAAGGCGGGCCAGGCCTGCGGTGACCCGCGGATCGATGGTGGGCTCCGTCGTCGACCACGGAATCCGTACCACCGGAACCGGCCCGATTCTACGGTTCGGCCTTACTTGCGGCTTCCAGGAAAGCGTAACAGGAGGCCGGGCCGATTGGCGAGGACGGCTGTAAAGGGAGAGTAAACAAGTCGACTCGTACTCGGCGGTCGTCGATAGGAAGATCCCAGGACCCGGGAAAAACTTAAGGATAGGTTTTTCCTGGCCGCCTGGCCGCCTGGCCGCCTGGCCGCCTGGCCGGGCTCCCTGCCTATCCAGAGGGTTCCGCGCCCGATTCATCCCTCTGGACAAGCAGTCGGACCCCCGGCAGCGCCGGCGGGTCGCGGCGGAGTCAGACCTTGGCGGCGCGCACGGAGTCGGCCAGGCTGGTGGTCGGCCGGCCCAGCAGCCGCTGCAGGTCATCCGCGTCGACGTCGAGCGCACCGCCGCGGATCGACCCGTCGATGCCGGCGAACAGGGCCGCCGTCGCCTCGTCGAGCCCGACCTGGCCCAGCGTGGCGGCGAGCTCCTCCACCGTGACGTCGCGGTAGGTGACGGTGATGCCGGTGACCTCGGTGACCGTCGCGGCCAGCTCGGCGAGGGTGAACGGCGTGCCGCCGAACTCGTAGATCGCGTTCTCGTGCCCCGAGCTCGTCAGGACCTTCGCGATGCCCGCGGCGAAGTCGGCCCGGGAGGCGCCCCTGATCCGGCCGTCGCCCGCGGCACCCAGGATGAATCCCTGGCCCAGGTACTGGCCGAGCTGGGCGGTGTAGTTCTCGTGGTACCAGTTGATGCGCAGCACCGTGAACGGCACGCCCGCGGCCGCGAGCACCTCCTCGGTGGCCTTGTGCTCGGCGGCCAGGGACAGATCGGTGACGTCGGCCCGCGGCGCGCTGGTGTAGACGATCCACCCGACGCCGGCCGCCTTCGCCGCCTCGATCACGGCGGTGTGCTGGGCGACGCGCTGACCGAGCTCGCTGCCCGAGACGAGCAGCAGGGTGTCGACCCCCGCCAGGGCGGCAGGCAGGCTCGCCGGGTCCGAGTAGTCGCCCGCCCGGACCTGTACACCCCGTTCGGCGAGATCGGCGGCGCGGGCGGGCGTCCGTACGACCGCGACGATCGTGGACGGCTCGATCCCGGACTCGAGGAGCTCCTCGACGACGAGCCGGCCGAGGTGTCCCGTCGCGCCGGTGACGGCGATGGTGGTCATGGCTGTTCTCCCTGTCGGTTGCGGTTTCCTTTGGTAAGTACTAACTATCAGACAGCGCTAGTCCTCAGGCGGATCGTAGGCTTGTGACCATGTCTTCCGAGCGTGATATGGCGGTGGGCGAGCCGTGTCCCGGGGAGATCGGGCCCAGCGACGAGCTCATCAGCGACGTCTTCGCCCGGGGATGCAGCTCGCGGGCGGCGCTGGAGGACGTGGGGTCCAAATGGGGGATGCTCGCCATGCTCGCGCTGGGCGAGGGTAGCTACCGGTTCAATGCGCTGCGTCGCCGCGTCGAGGGCGTCAGCGAGAAGATGCTCTCCAGGACGCTGCAGGTCCTGGAGCGCGACGGACTGGTGATCCGCGAGGTGGTCAGCACGATCCCGGCGCGGGTCGAGTACTCGCTGACCCCACTGGGCGGCCGGGTCGCGGGGCAGTTGCGCGCCCTCGCGGACCTGTTCGAGGCGTCGGCGGTCGAGATCAGCCGGGCTCGGACGGCCTACGACGACGACCGGAGGCCGTGACGGAGGCCGTGACGGCGGGGGAGCCGGCGGGGGCGGCCGTCCCGGACGCAGTCGGGACGTCGGCGAGGCGGCGGCCCATCGAATCGGCGATCCGGCTGGCCTGGAGCTTGGCGCGGTCCGCGTGGGGACCGCTGTGCAGATCGTCGACGGTGGCCGTCCACAGCTCCAGCCAGCGGGCGAACAGCTCCGGCGTGAGCGGGACACGGGCGTGCAGCTCGGCGTGCACCCCGAAGGCGTTGCGCCGGTAGGTGCCGGCCCGGAAGATCACCGCCTGCCAGAAGTCGCAGATCACCGGCAGGTGCGCGGGCAGGTCGAGCCGCGCGACATCGACGAAGACGGGGCCGAGCTGCGGATCGGCGAACGCCCGCCGGTAGAACTCCGTCACCAGCACCGCGATGTCCGCCCGCCCGCCGATGTCCGCCCGCCCGCCGATGTCCGCCCGCCCGCCGATGTCCGCCCGCCCGCCGATGTCCGCCCGCCCGCCGATGTCCGCCCGACTGGCGGTGTCCGCCCGGCTGGTGGTGTTCTGCTGGTTGGTGCCGTTCTGCTGGTCGGCTCCGGCGGGGTCGCCCAGCGCGGAGCCGGCCGTGGCGTCCGTGCTGACCTCCAGGGGCTGCGAGCCGTCCGCGGGACCAACTGGTGCTCGGCGGGGTTCCGCGCCGGGCCGGGCGTCGGCTTCGTCTGCGGGTTCTGGTCGGGGCCGCTCGGGAACGAGTCGTGCCCGCATACCGAGGCTACGTCTCGTCGGGCGGCAGAGCCGCTACCCTCCACCGGGAGTGCCGGAGCCATGCCCCGACCGGGGTGGTCGGTCATGATATTCATCACATCGCCGGTGGCGACCGCCTTCGATGGGCGCACAGCGACGGGGTTGTCGCTGACATGGTGGGCGACAGGTCATCTCAATGGGCGTACCGTCAGACAACCCGCAATTCGGAGCCCGTGTTCGGGCTTCCGGTCGACGGCTCTCCTTCGGTTGCTCTCGACGAGGTTGCCGACCGACGCCCCATCCCGCGGTGCGCGCATCGACCGCGGCTGTCGCTCCTGCCCGTGACCCGCCCGCCCGACGGCAGCCCGATCCCTCGGGACCGCCGTACGCCCCCGCCTTCACCGCCGGCTGACCGCGTCGCGGGTCGGCCACACATCCTGAGGTGCAAGATGACGACGAGTCTGCCCGTCAACTCGTTCGACGTGCTGCTGGTCGAGGACGACCCGGGGGACGTCCTCATGACCCGCGAGGCGTTCGCCGACGATCGGATCAACGGCCGGTTGCACGTCGTGAACGACGGCATCGAGGCTATGGCCTTCCTGCGGCGCGAGGCGCCGTTCACCGACGTCCCCACCGCGGACCTGGTCCTGCTCGACCTCAACCTGCCCCGCCGCAACGGCATCGAGGTGCTGGCGGAGATCAAGGCCGATGCGGAACTGCGCCGCATCCCCGTCGTGGTGCTCACGACGTCGGACGCGGCCGAGGACATCCTGCGCAGCTACAACCTGTACGCCAACGCTTACGTCACGAAGTCGGTCGACTTCGATCGGTTCGTCGACGACGTGCGCTTCATCGACGACTTCTTCATCACGGTCGTCCGCCTGCCTCGCCGCTGAGCGCTGAGCCCCGGCGCCACCCCAGGTCCCGGCACTACTCCAGGTCCCGGCACTACTCCGGGTCCCGGTGCCACACCAGGGCGAGGGCGAACGGGTGCCCGCGGAAACGTCCCCACTTGGGCTTGGCGGCGAGCCAGGAGTCGTCGACGACGTTCTCCCGCATCTCCGCCAGCGCCCAGCCCGTGCCCAGACCCGCCTCGATCTGGTCGCTGACCAGGTGGACATGGGTGATGATCGCCCGCTGCGCGCCGCTGCCATCGGCGTAGTGGGTCGGCATGCCGGAGGTCATGATGAAGTGCGGGTGGAAGGCGACGAGGACGAACAGGCCGCCGGGCCGGGCCAGTCGGGCCGCCTCGGCGTAGAGCGGGACAAGCCCGGGCAGGTGCTCATCCATCAGGCAGGCCACGATGAGGTCGTAGCTGGCCGAGGGCAGGCCGGTCGCGGTCGCGTCCGCCTCGATCAGCCGGTCGTGCGCGCCTCGCTGCGCGGCGAGCGCCAGCATTCCCGGCGTCAGGTCCACGCCGTCGACGGCCGCGACCCCGCGGGCGCGCAGCCAGGCGCCGGTGCGGCCGGTGCCGCAGCCCAGGTCCGCCGCCCGCGCGGCCTGTGCCCACGCCGGCTGGCGAAGTCGGTCCAGCAGCGCGAGGTCCATGAAGTCCTCGACCGTCCGCTCATAGCTGGCTGACCACTGTTCGTAGCCGGTCCGGACGTCCACGGTCGGGTATCCGCGCAGGTCGAACTGCGAGAAGGAGGACATCGGCGAAGTATCACCGGATGAGACCCGGCCCACAACGCAGTTTCGGCGCGTGGCTCCTGGGGTGGAGCCACGCGCCGAACGCAAAGCTGGGGGTGGTGCGACCTTAGGCGGGAGTCACGTTGTCCGCCTGCGGTCCCTTCTGGCCCTGCACGATCTCGAACTGGACGCTCTGGCCCTCATCCAGGGACTTGTAGCCGTCCGCCACGATCGAGGAGTAGTGGACGAACACGTCCGGGCCGCCACCGTCGACGGAGATGAATCCGAAGCCCTTCTCCGCGTTGAACCACTTGACGGTACCCTGCGCCACGATACTTTCTCCTTGCCGCGCTCCCGGTAGGCGTCCTTCGCGTACCGGCCTCGCACCAGACCCCGATCGGTTCCGTGGTCCGGTCGTGCCGTTCTCCCGCGTAGGTCACGCACCGAGAAACAAGCAACACCTCCAGCCTACCCCCCGCTCGGCTCGGCGCGCTGGACCAGCGCCGGACTTGCTGCGGTCCGAGCCCGGCCGTCACCCGTCGAGCGCCCGGGACAGCGCCAGAACCGCAGGTCCGGGTTGCCCGGTCCAGAGCTGCTCAGTGCGGAACTCCGGGGCGGGCCCGAGCAGCGGCACGCCGATCGGGTCCGCCCGGACGGTACCCGAGCCGTCGTCACCGCCGTGCGTGTCGCAGTCGTCCGTGTCGGGGGCGTCCGTGTCGGGGACGTGCGTGTCGGGGACGTCGCCGCCGGCCGGACCGGGCAGCCGGCCGGGGGAGAGCAGGCGGCCGGGGGAGAGCAGGCGGTGGGGAAGCATCCCGAGGCCGTGGCCGGCGGCGACCAGCGCCAGCAGGCCCGCGACGTCCGCGCCGTCATAGCGCAGGTGTGCCCGGAACCGCAGCTCCCCGGTCACGACCCGAAGATCGGCCACCGCGTTCGCCACCTCGGGTGCGTCGATCCACCGGGCGTCGACGAGGTCGGCCAACCGCAGCCCGGTGCGCCGGGCGAACGGGTGCCTGCGGGGGAGGACCACGGCGGCCGGATCCGCGGCGATCCCGACCGCCCGAACGGGCCCCACATCGGGTAGCCGCAACGGGTCGCCGGAGGTGGCCAGCCCGACGGCGAGGCCGAGATCGAACTCGCCCCGGGCCACGCCGTTCGCCACCGTCGCGGTGCCGGCGACGACAATGCGGACGTCCAGCCGGGGCCGGCTGGCCAGGACGTCGGCGAGGACCGGTGCGAGCCGGTCGGCGGCCAGCGCATGGGTGGCGACCGTCAGCCGTTCGCTTGGCGCGCCGGCGGTGCGCATGACGTCGGTGCGCGCGGCGGCCAGGCGCAGCAGCAGGGGGCCGGCATGCTCCAGCAGGCGGGCGCCGGCCTCCGTGACGCCGACGGGCCGGCGGTGCAGCAGCGCGACGCCGAGGTCGGCCTCCAGCGCCGCGATCTGCTGCGAGACGGCGGACTGCGTGTAGCCCAGCTCGCGGGCGGCGGCCGAGAACGACCCCGCCGTGGCGACGCCGACGAACGTGCGGAGCTGTTGAGGATCCACGGCATCAGTCTTGCTTATGCCCGATACACCGATAATCGTTGGACCTGAACTTGGGGGCACACCGACGATCGACGCATGACCTCCAGCGCCGCCGTGACGCCGTCCGCCCCCGTCGCATCGGCCGTACCCGTCGCGCCCTCAGTACCCGTCGCGCCCTCAGTACCCGTCGCGCCCTCAGCACCCGTGACGCCCTCAGCACCCGTGACGCCCTCAGCACCCGTGACGCCCTCAGCACCCGTGACGCCCTCAGCACCTCACGCGCGCGTAGCGCTGGTCGGCGACCGCAGCGCCGAGATCGCTGCGCATGGCCGCATCCCCGACCTGCTCGACGCGCTGCGCCGGCGAGACGGCCTGCCGGTGGACGCCTACTGGATCCCGACCGACGAGGTGATGGCCGCGGGGCCGCTCGACGGATTCGACGGTATCTGGCTCGTGCCCGGCAGCCCGTATGCCAGCGAGGCGGGCGCGCTCGCGGCGGTCCGCACGGCCCGGGAGCGGGGCATTCCCTTCCTCGGGACCTGCGGCGGCCTCCAGCACGTCGTGCTGGAGTTCGCCCGCTCGGTGTGCGGCTTCGCCGACGCCGCGCACGCCGAGGTCGACCCCGACGCGCCCCACCCGCTGATCGTGCCGATCGCCTGCGCCCTGAACGGTCACGAGGGCGCCGTCCGGATCACCCGCGACTCCCTCGCCGAACGGGTCATCGGCGCTGACCGCACGGTCGAGCGGTACTACTGCTCATACGGGATCAACCCGGACCACGTCGGCCTGCTGCTCGCCCACGGCCTGCGGTTCAGCGGGGTGGACGAGTCCGGCGACGTCCGCGTTCTCGAGCTGCCCGGCCATCCCTTCTTCCTGGCGACGCTGTTCCAGCCCGAGCTCGGCTCGGATGCCAGCCGCCCGCACCCGGTCATCCGCGGCTTCGCGGAGGCCGCGGTCGCGATGGCCGCGGCCCGGCGAGCGTCGACGCGGGCCGCGCTTCGATCGCTCGGCTGAGCCGGCGGCGCCGCCTCACCGGCCCAGCGTGCTCATGTCCCGCGCAGTCGCGGTGCTCCGTCCCCACTGTCCTGCGCGCAGGTGTGTTAGGGGCTGGCGGCTGGGGATGAGCGTTGCATCCGACACCGAAGTCAGCCGGGAGGAAACATGGCGAGCACGGTACAGGAATCGATCGAGGTCCACGTCCCGATTCGCACCGCCTACAACCAGTGGACGCAGTTCGAGTCCTTCCCGAACTTCATGGACGGTGTCGAGTCCATCGCGCAGCTCGACAACACCCACACCCACTGGAAGGTGAAGGTCGGCGGGCAGGAGCGAGAGTTCGACGCCACGATCACCGAGCAGCTACCCGACGAGCGGGTGGCGTGGAAGAGCACCGAGGGCGCCTCGCACGCCGGCGTGGTGACCTTCCACCGGCTCGCGGACGACGAGACCCGGGTGACGGTCCAGATGGACTGGCAGCCCGAGGGGTTCGCAGAGAAGGCGGGCGCCGCCATCGGGGCGGACGACCGGCGGGTCAAGGCCGACCTCAAGCGGTTCAAGTCGTTCATCGAGCACAACCAGAGCGAGACCGGCGGCTGGCGCGGCGAGGTGCCCCGGCCCGACGCCGCCGGGCCCGCCGGCAACGCGGGTGACCCCCGTGTGGGCCGGACGCCGGGTGACACGTCCTTCGGCGCTCCGGGCACCCCCGGCTCGGCCGGTTCGTCGGGCTTCCCCGGCTCGGGCGGTTCGACGGGCGCTCCCGGCTCGGGTGGTGCTCCCGGCTCGGGTGGTGCTTCGGGCGCTCCCGGCACCGGTGGCGCGCCGTACACCCCCGGTTCGGGCGGCGCGGCCGGTGGCCCGGCCTCCGGCGCCCAGAACCGGACCCCGGGGAGCCCCGCCGGCGGCTGGTAAGCGCGGCTGAACGGAGCACGACGAGCGGCGCGGCCGGTCCGACATCGGGCCGGCCGCGCCGCTTCCCTTCCTCCCCTCTGCACGTCGCCCGGCGCCGTCCGCAGGCCGGGAGGTGACAGGGAGGTAACAAGCCTCCACCAACCGGACACGGTCCCGCGGGGCCGGCATAGGTTTCGATCCACCGACCCCGCCGGCATGTGATAGTCCGGACGCCGGGGACGGCGTCAAACCGTGCCGCGAGGGCGTGAAGCCGTGCCGCGAGGAGGAAGAACGTCGATGCGGGACCTCCGCTGCCTGCCCAAGGGGCATCTGCACCTGCACTTCGAGCTGGGAATGCGGCCGTCGACGCTCGCCGATCTGGCCGCCGCCGCGGGCATTCCGACCCCCCGGACCGGGGGATTCACGGAGTTCGGCGGCTTCAGCGACGTGATCGGCGGGATCCTGCCGGTCTTCCGCCGCCCGGCGGACTTCGAGCGACTCGTCGACGAGATGGTCAGCGACGCGGCCGACGAGGGCGTCGTGTACCTCGAGCCCAGCTTCTGGCCGTATGCCCACCTGGGTGTCTTCGGCAGCGCCGAGGCCGCCTGGGAGACCGTGCTGGCCCGATCGGAGGAGGCGGGCGCGCGGAACGGGGTGACGGTCCGCTGGATGGCCGCGGTGGACCGCGTCTACGACTCCCCCGAACAGGCGGTGGAGGTGGCCCGCACCGCACTGCGCCACGCCGACCGGGGCGTCGTCGGTCTCGGGCTGCACAACGACGAGAACGGCTGGCCACCGGAGCCGTTCGTGGCGGCGTTCCGGGTAGCCCGGGAGGGCGGGCTGCTGTCGACCCCGCACGCCGGCGAGCTCGACGGTCCGGAGTCGGTGCGCGGCGCCGTCGAGGCCCTCGGCGCCGACCGCCTGCAGCACGGCATCCGGGCGATCGAGGACCCGGCACTCGTCGACGACCTGCTCGACCGGGGCACGTGCCTGGACGTCTGTCCCACCTCCAACCTGCTGCTGTCGGTCGTGCCGTCCATGGCCGAGCACCCGCTGCCGGCGCTGCTGCGCGCCGGGGTGCGCTGCTCCATCAACGCCGACGACCCGCTGCTGTTCGGGCCCACCTGCCTGGAGGAATACGAGCTGTGCCGCCGCGAGCTCGGCCTGTCCGACGAGGAGCTGGCGGCCTGCGCGCGTAGCTCGGTGCTCGCCGGCGCGGCCCCGGAGCCGGTGCGGGCGGCGGCCCTGGCCGCCATCGATGCCTGGCTCGCGACACCGGCTCCGCTGACCACTCCGGCCGCCGGCTGAGCCGGGCAGACGAGGACGGCGCGGTGCGCCCGGTGGTCGGAACCGGATCGGCGGCGGGTGACCGGCCGCGGCGGGTGGTCATCGCCCCCGACTCGTTCAAGGGTTCGGCGACCGCGACGGAGGTCGCCGCGGCGCTCGGGGACGGCTGGCGCTCGCGCCGGCCGCGCGACGAGATCGTGACGCTGCCGATCGCCGACGGCGGCGAGGGCACCCTCGACGTCTTCGCCGCCGCCGTGCCCGACTCGGTGCGCCACCCGGTGCGCGTGACCGGCCCGGACGGGCGCCCGCACGACGCCGAATGGCTGGCGCTGCCGGGCGACGTGGCCGTGGTCGAACTCGCGCGGGCGAGTGGCCTGCCGCTCATGCTGGCTCCGGACCCGCTGCGGGCGCAGACCATCGGCCTCGGTGAGGCGCTGCGGGCCGCCCTGGCCGGCGGGGCCCAACGAATCCTGGTCGCGCTGGGCGGTTCGGCCTCCACCGACGGCGGTACCGGTGCCCTCGCCGCCCTGGGGGCTCGCTTCCTCGACGCGCGTGGGGCGGTGCTGCCACCGGGTGGGGGTGCCCTGACGGGGTTGGCCCGGGTGGAGCTGGCAGGCCTGCGGCCCCCGCCGTCCGGGGGGGTGCGCTGTCTGGTCGACGTGGACGCCCCCCTGCTGGGCCCCGCGGGCGCGGCAGAGGTGTTCGGGCCGCAGAAGGGGGCGGGCCCCACCGACGTCGACCTGCTCGCGGCCGGGCTGCGGCGGCTGGCCGAGGTGCTCGGCGGTGAACCGACGGCCCCGGGGGCGGGCGCGGCCGGCGGCACCGCCTACGGCCTCGCCGCGGCCTGGGGCGCCGACCTGGTGCCGGGTGTCCAGACAATCACCGAGGCGGCCGGGCTGCCGGCCGCCCTCGCCGGGGCCGGGTGGGTGGTGACCGGCGAGGGCCGGTTCGACCGGACGTCCCTGGCAGGCAAGGTGGTGGGCGGGGTGCTGGCCCTGGCCCGGGCGGCGGGTGTGCCGGTGCTCCTGGCCGCGGGCCAGGTGGATGCCCCCCGTCCGGAGGGGGCCATCGCCGAGGTCGCCCTGGCCCGGTTGGCGGGCGGTGCGCAGGCGGCGATGGCCGAGCCGTTGCGCTGGCTGCGCGCGGCCGGCGCGGAGCTCGCCAGCCGGGCTGGCTGACGTCGCAACGGGGATGCGCCGGGCGGGCCGGGCGGGACGGCGTCAGACGGCGTCAGACGGCACGGTTCATCCCGGTGAGGACGTAGCCGATCTTGCGCCAGGTGTTCGCTCCGCAGATGCCGTCATCGGGGATGCGGCCGAACCACGGGGAGGCGTAGCGCTGCAGTGAGGCCACCCGCGCGGTGGTGCGTGGCCCGTACTCGCCATCCGGATTGATCCGGTTGGGATCGCCGGTCGGCGCCTCGTGGCCGAAGATGATGTTCAGCGCGTTCTGGAGCTCCACGACGTCCGCGCCGCGGGCGCCCTCGCGCAGCGTCGGCCGGCCGGCGTACCGGTCGCGGGGGTCGGACGACACACCGCGACCGTTACCGAGCGCGAGCGCGAGGATGTCGCTGCGGCGTGCCGCTCGGCGGTCGCCGGGGCAGGTGTGCCCGCCCCATGCCTGCCCGCCCATCCGGTGGGTGCCGAGGCCATATCCGTTCGGCGAGTCGGCGATCTCCCCTTTCCAGCCGAACTCCCGCATCCCCCAGCCAAACAGCTCGGCCAGTCTGGTGATTTGTGCCGGTGTGTAGTCCTCGGTGTCGTAACCTTCGCATTCGCAGGAGATCCAGTACGGATTCCCGGCCGCCTGCGCCCAGGCCCGCTGATCGAACGGAACATACTGCTCGAAGTCGCCGTTCCTGGACAGCCAGAGATGGGAGCTGACCTGGCTGGCGGCGTTGTCGAACCAGCCGAACAGCGAGCCGGTGCCGACCTGGACGTGCGCGATGAGTCCGCGGGTCGGCTGGATCATCGTGCCGGACGTGTTCCGCACCGGCCGCAGTCGGGCGGGGGGGTAGAGGGTCGGCGCCATCGTCAGCGGCCCTCCCGTGCGCACACGTCGTCACGACAGGTCCCCGTCTGGAAAATCACGATTCCGGGCCGCTTCCTCTTCGTGCGGTTGATAGTCGGTGTCGACCAAGGATGGCCGGTCCCGACCGGTACAGTCCTGCTTTCTACTCGGAGCGCCGAGATGGTCGCGATGCCGGGTCTGGTGTTGTCGGTCCGTGTCGGGCAGGATGCCCGGACGTACCGCCCCCGGAAACCTCCGCGCCCACGCACCGGCGGCATCCGGCGCCGGATCGCCTCGTTCGGGGGCTCGGGTCCGGACTCATCTGCCGGCCGTCGGCCGGCCCGGCGCCTAGACTGCCGGCCTATGTCCGGATCCGGCCTGTGTCTCCCCCGATCGGACCAGTGGCGGTGAGCGGGCGCTCCGGCGACGCCGCCGTCACCGTGGTCGCGGGGACGCCCCCGCGCACCGCGCTCGACCTGCGGTACGAGGTCTTCGTCCGAGAGCAGGGCGTGCCGCCGGAGCTGGAGTACGACGGCCTCGACGCCACCGCGGACCACGCCGTCGTGCTCGATGGCGACGGTCGGGCGGTGGCCACGGCTCGCCTGCTCGATCCGGGGCCCCGCGAGCCGGACGCGGAGCCGGCGGGGGTCATCGGGCGGGTCGCCGTCTCCGCCGCCTGGCGCGGCCGGGGCCTGGGTCGGCTGGTCACCGCGGCCCTGGAGGGACGGGCAGGGGAGCGCGGACTGCCGGCCGTGGAGCTGCACGCCCAGACGAGGGTGGCGGACTTCTACACCCGCCAGGGGTACCGGTCGATCGGCGAACCCGACGTCGAGGCGGGCATCGAACACGTGTGGATGCGCCGCGAGCTGCTTCCCGGCCTGCGGCGGGCGCGGGACTCCGACGCCGCCGCCCTCCAGGACCTGATCGCGACCGCCTGGGCGGAGTACCCGGGCTGCGTCCTCGACGTGGACGCCGAGGAGCCATGGCTGCGGGCCCCCGGGTCGGCCCATGCGGCCGGCGCGGGGGAGCCCGCTCGGGCCCTGTGGGTGGTCCAGGCGGACCCCGCCGATCCGATCGGGGCGGCGGGACCGGCCGGCGGGCTGCTGGCCAGCGTGGCGGTGTGGGCCCGACCGATGGCGAATCTTGCGGCGGCGGCCGAGCTGAAGACGCTGTACGTGTCGGCCCTCGTCCGCCGCCGAGGACTCGGTTCGGCCCTGGTGCGCCGCGCCGAACGGGAGGCCCGGCGGTGGGAGGCGCGGCAGATGCGGCTGTGGACGGACACGAGGTTCACCGACGCTCACCGGTTGTACCGGCGGCTGGGCTATCGGGCGACCGGGCACAGCCGCGACCTGCACGACCTCTCGGCGACGACCGAAATCGAGTTCCATCGCCCGCTGCCGGGGGCGAACGAAATCCCAACGTCCCGCCAACTCTCGCTATCCTGACGGGCGCGTGCTGTTTTATTTACGGGAATCCCGGACCAAATGGTGGAACGGGTGTTCCGATCCCGCGCAGACGGCTCGTCCGACGGTCGTTCGCGGCCGGGGTCGACAAGGAGGCATTCAATGCCGTATGCCGCAGCCTCGCGACGGCGGGCCGGGCAGCCGATGCCCGCCCCCGCGGGGGGCCCTCCCGCTCCCGGCGACGACCACCCACCGGCCCGGCCCACCGCGCGCCGGCGGGGCCGATGCCTGCGCGGATCCCGGCCGGCCCGAACGACCCTCGCGGCGGCCGGCGCCACGATCGCCCTGACCGGGCTGTTCGCCGTGGCCGACGCCGGGGCCGCCCGCGCCGGCGGCGTGGTCTGGGCGAGCTGCCCGTCCGGCCAGGTCAGCGAGGTCAGCGTGCCCGCGTCGGACGGGGCGCCGGCGACCGGCGCGACCTGGCTCGAGGCCGGCTACTACGCCCACATCGCGACGTTCTGGCGGCCGGCGACGGCGCTGCTGTGCCGGACCGAGGCTGGCCGCGGGGTCGACGCGGGCGAGCCCACGTTCCGCTTCGAGCATCAGGGCTGCCCGGGCGGCGAGGCGACCTTCGGTGTGCCGCGCCCCGCCGCCGCCGGCGGCGGCAGCGGCGCCGACGGGCCGCCGGTGACCTGGGGGACCTACCTGCCGGACGGCTGGTACGACCTGGGCGACACCAGCGACCCGGCGTGGACGTCGGTCTGCTGGTCGTCCTTCCAGCGCTGACGGCCGCATCCCGGCGGGGGCCCTGATCTTCTCCCGGTGGAGAGGGCCCCCGGCAGGGATGGCCGCCGGTACTAGTAGCGGTAGTGGTCGGCCTTGTACGGACCCTCGACGGGCACGCCGATGTAGTCCGCCTGCTGCTTGGTCAGCTCGGTGAGCTTCACGCCGAGCGCGTCGAGGTGGAGCCGGGCGACCTTCTCGTCGAGGTGCTTGGGCAGCACGTAGACGCCGACCGGGTAGCTCTCGGTCTTGGTGAACAGCTCGATCTGCGCGATCACCTGGTTGGTGAAGCTGTTCGACATCACGAAGCTCGGGTGACCGGTCGCGCAGCCGAGGTTCATCAGCCGGCCCTCGGCGAGCACGATGATCGAGTGGCCGTCCGGGAACACCCACTCGTCGACCTGCGGCTTGATGTTGATCTTTTCGATGCCGACGGTCTTCGTCAGGCCGGCCATGTCGATCTCGTTGTCGAAGTGTCCGATGTTCGACACGATCGCCTGGTGCTTCATCGCGGCCATGTGCTCGGCGGTGATGATGTTGAAGTTGCCGGTGGTGGAGACGAAGATGTCGGCGATCCCGACGACGTCCTCGAGCACGGTCACCTGGAAGCCGTCCATCGCGGCCTGCAGCGCGCAGATCGGGTCGATCTCGGTGACGATGACCCGGGCGCCCTGGCCGCGCAGCGCGTCCGCGCAGCCCTTGCCGACGTCGCCGTAGCCGCAGACCACGGCGACCTTCCCGCCGATGAGCACGTCGGTCGCGCGGTTGAGGCCGTCGATGACCGAGTGCCGACAGCCGTACTTGTTGTCGAACTTCGACTTCGTCACCGAGTCGTTGACGTTGATCGCCGGGAAGGCGAGCGTGCCGGCCTTGGCCATCTCGTAGAGACGGTGCACGCCGGTGGTGGTCTCCTCGGTGACGCCCTTGATGTTCTGCGCCGTCTCGGTCCAGCGACCGGGCTTCTCGGCAATGGTGCGGCGCAGCGTCTCCAGGACGATCGCGTACTCCTCGCTGTCCGAGGGGTCGGTCGCCGGGACCGCGCCGGCCGTCTCGAACTGCGCGCCCTTGTGGACGAGCAGGGTCGCGTCGCCGCCGTCGTCGAGGATCATGTTCGGCGCGCCGCCGTCCGGCCAGGCCAGTGCCTGGTCGGTGCACCACCAGTACTCCTCGAGGGTCTCGCCCTTCCAGGCGAAGACCGGCACGCCCTGCGGGTCGTCCTTGGTGCCGTTCGGCCCGACGACGATCGCGGCGGCCGCGTGGTCCTGGGTGGAGAAGATGTTGCAGGAGACCCAGCGGACGTCGGCGCCGAGCGCCACCAGGGTCTCGATGAGGACCGCGGTCTGGATCGTCATGTGCAGGGAGCCCATGATGCGGGCGCCCCGCAACGGCTGGCTGGCCGCGTACTCCGCCCGGGTGGCCATCAGGCCGGGCATCTCGTGCTCGGCAAGACGGATCTCCTTGCGGCCGAACTCGGCCAACGCGAGATCCGCGACCTTGAAGTCGAAACTCATGCCTTCTCCTTCGACGCTCGGGCGGCTGCCGAGCCTGGGTGGCGGGTGCGGAGTCCCGGGAACCACCCGCCAGCGGCGGCGGTGGCCGTGATGCGCCGGCCCGGGAACACGTTTCCTGAGCGTGCCACATGCGGGCAGAGGAACGAAGACCCGGGCCAGCCGGGCGGCGCGGCCGTCCAGTCACGCCCTCACGGCGGGGTAGCCCGGCCCGGGTTTCGCCTCACCCTCGCCGTGATGCCCGCTGAGCTGGTCGGACACCCGGTGCCGGCGCGGCCCTTGGCGCGCCCGGCCCCGAGCCCCCGGCGCCGGCCGCGTCCCCGCCGCCGCGCGGTGTGCCGGACGATCGGGCCTCGCGGGTCTGTCCTGTAGCCGCCTGTCCGCTTATGAGTCTTTTGTCCGACAGCCCAGGCTCCAAGACCGCAACCGCGACCGCGCCACCGCCGCCGCGGCGGTGCACCCAACCCCGCTCGTCGGCCCAGACCAGCAGCGGAGGCAGGACGACCAGTGCGGACAGCAGGGCGACGGCCACGTTCAGGGCGACGAGCAGGCCGAAGTCCCGCAGCAGCGGCAGCGAGCTGAACGCCAGCACGGCGACGCCGATCACGGCGGCCAACGCGGAGACGAGGAAGGCCCGCCCGGTACGGGCCGCAGCCGCCTCGACCGCCTCGAGCGGCCCCAGGCCCCGGCGGCGTTCCTCCAGGTGGCGTAGCACGAGCAGGGTCGTGAACTCCGTGCACAACGCGATGATCAGCGGGCCGCTGACCGCCGTGAGCGGGCTCAGGTCGACCCCGATCAGCATGGCGATGATCGAGCTGAGTCCCACCGCGATCAGCACCGGCACCACTGACAGCACCGCCCGCACGAGGCTCCGGTTGTACAGCACGAGCAGGACGAACACCGCGGCCAGGGCGTAGTACGTCAGCTCGACCCGGTTCCTGGCGAAGTTGTCCAGCAGACCGGTGCCGACGACGGCGAGCCCTGACGGGGTGGCGCTGATGCCGGCCGCTGGGCGGACATGGTCGCGGATGTCGTCGACGACGCCGGCCTGGCGCTCCAGCGACCCCGAACCGGTCCGGAAGACGAGGTTCAGCGCGTGATGCTCGCGGTTGACCATGGCGCGCTGGACGTCGGGCGGCGCCACCTGGTAGGCGAGCCGGATGTCCGCGCCGGTCGGCATCACGACGGTCGTGTTCGGCACCTCCATCATGAAGCTGATCGTCGTGACCAGGCTGGAGGCGTCCAGCAGGTCGTCGGGGTGGGCCGCGAGCTGTGCGTTGGCGAATCTGCCGACGAAGCCCGCCGTCGCGTCGTCGAACACGTCGCCCGACTGGACGAAGATGCCGAGCTCACTGGCCGAGCCGGTGCTCGCCCGCAGCGTGTTGATGTTCTTGATCACCTGGCTCTGCTGGTCGACCCACTTCTCGGGGTCCGTCTGGATCGTCAGCCGGCCATCCGCGAAGATCCCGCCGATGAAGATCGCCACGGCGGCCACGACGAGTGGGATCGCGGTGATCCGCGGCAGGGCGCCCAGCCGGATGACGGTGCGGCCGAGCGGGCCGTGGGTGTAGTCCTTCGGCGGCGTGGGGCGGCGCCGTTCCCGCATGGTCAGCGACGCGGTGAGCAGCAGCACCGTCGCGACGACGATGACCGGCAGCCCGAGCGCGAGCAGCGTGCCGAAGTCCCGGATCATCGGTACCTGGCTGAACTCCAGGGCCAGGAAGGCAAGCACGGCGGCGACGGTGGCCAGCGCGAGCGCGGGCAGCAGCCCGGCCAGGGCCGCCATCACGGGGTTGCCGGCCCGGTCGAGCTGGGCTTCCTCCTCGACCCGGCTGTGGAACTGCACGGCGAAGTCGATGCCGACGCCGAGCAGGACGGGCAGGCCGGCGATGGTCACGACGGACAGCGGCACGCCGATGTACCCCGCGAGACCGAAGGCCCAGATGAGCCCGACCCCGACGACGCCGAGCGGCAGCAGCCGCCAGCGCACCGCGAACGCGACGACCAGCAGCCCCGCCATCAGGGCCAGCGAGATGGCGCCCAGGGTGAGGAAGCCGCCGCGGAGGTAGTTGTTGATGTCCCGGAGCAGCACGGCGGCGCCGGTGGTCATCGCCGTCGCGTGGTCGAACCGCAGGCCGGAGGTGGCCCGCTCGACGATCCGCGCACCCTCACCCTCGGCGTCCAGCGAGGCATTGCCCTCCAACCGGGTGACCATCTGGGCGGTCGACGGGGTCGGGAAGAACGGCCGCAGCGACTTGCGGATCGCGCCGGTGTTGTCGTGGAGCAGGAAATCCACCCAGGCCGGGTTGTCGACCGTGCGCTGCGCCTCGGGGATCGCCTGCATCCGCTTCAGCGTGGCCAGCGAGTCGGCGAGGCGGCGCTGCGCGGAGCCCGGATCCGGGTCGCGGCTCTGGGCGCCCAGCAGGATCTTGGCGGCCGGGCTGTCGAGGACGTTGCCGTTCTTGCTGCGCACCAGGTTGTCGGTGAACTCCAGCGCGGTCAGCGGGGTGATCGTCGACTGGACGCGCGGGTCCGCGTCGAGTTCGGCCTGCAGGTCCCGGAACTGCTTGATGTTGTGCGGGGTGAACAGGTCATCGGCGTCGGCGCCGCGCTCGATCGTGAACAGGGTGAGCATCGCCTGCCCGCCAAACAACGACTGGTAGTCGACGTTGTCCCGGGCCACCTGCGAATCGCTGTTGAGGTAGTTGTCCTGGCCGGTGGTGAACTCCAGCCGGTTCAGTCCGTACCCGAGGACGAGCGTGACGAGCAGGGTAACGACGGCGACGACACCGGAACGCCGGCCGTTGCGTGCGACGAGTGCCCGCCAGCGCCCGCCCGGGCCATCCGGCGGGTCGGCGGGCCCGCGCGCCCGTGGACCGGTCGGCCTTCGCGAGGAAGGGGCGCCGGGATCCGCGTCGGACGAGCTCGTGCGGTCGGTCGGGTCAGGAGGGCTCGTCGGATCATCGGCTGGCATGGTGCTTGGCGGCATCGGGCACGCTCCGGAGTCTTCGTTGGCCTCCGGATCAACGCAAAGTGACCGGTCGGTCCGAGGGCTACACCCCTCGGTGTATAGCGCAGATCACATCCGAGTGGTGTAGCTCGGGCATTGATCTTTTGTGCACATTCTGAATGAAACCGAGGGGGCACATTGCGTAATCGGCGGCGGAGGTCTCGACGCCTCATAGACGCAAGGCAATCCCGGTGACCCTCGTTCGGCCTGAAGGTGGCCGTAGGAATGGGCGGGCCGGGGGGCGACCCCGCACCTCCCCCGTGCGTCGCCCGATGGTGCCAGTGCACGGCGGCCGCGTGGCGTGATCGTCGGCGGTCGGCCGGCGCGGGCCGGGCCGACCGCCGACGCCGGTGGTCAGACTCGGGCGGTCTCTCGGGCGACGTGGAGCTCGACGAGCGAGTCGCAGCTCGGGAAGAACAGCCCCTCGTGCCCGTCGTCCCATCGAACGACGTACGGCGGACCGCCGTCGGCGCCGCGTATCTCGATCACGACGCCGTGCCGTTCCGGACTGCCCACGGTGCGGCCGTGGACGACGAACCTGTCTCCGACGGATGCGGACATCATGGCGGTCAACCTCCCTGCCGTTGTGGTGACCGATGGCATGCACCTGCGCTATCTGCGTAACACAGCCGCGGGGGCCCGGCCGGCCCGAAGTCCGAAAGGTCGCCGAAGTCGCGGGCGAGCCCGGCCGGTCCCCACCAATCCCCGCCGGTCCCGCGGTCGAGTCCGGCGCAGCCGCGCGGCGCGCGTCACGGGCACCGCTGGAGGCCTGGGGTCCCCAATCCGGCCACCCCCGCCGCCGTCGCCGGATCGTTCGTCCTACGCCGGCCGATGTCCGGAAGCAGGGCGGTCACGCAGGCTACGTCCTACCCGCGGTGAAATCGTAGGTCGTGGGTTCCCCGTCGTTAATCTGCGGGTAAGGCTGCTGTGGGAGGCGATCACTCGTCCGCCGCCGGTCTCACGGTCGGAACCGCTATGCGACCCAGCGTGAGACGTCGAGAAGAGTTCCGGGGACTGAGCCCTATCTCACATCTTTTTCCCGGCCCTCCTTACCGATCGGTCGGTAGGAACGATGGATGGGTTAACGGGAAGTGTCGTGATGGGGAGGCGGAGATGGTTCGGAGCTGCTCATGGTGAGCACGACGGGCCAGACCCTGATGGGCGGGCCGGTCCGGCCGGCCACGCTGGCCCGAGGCTCCGGTCGGGGTGACCGACCTGGTCGGGCGGCTGGGGCGCTGCGCAGCAGCGCCTTCATCGTGGGTCAGGTCGTTCTGCTGGGCTCGTTGTACTGGCTCTACGGGCTCGGCCGGCACTTCGCCGACGGCCGGGAGCTCGTGGCCCTGCACCACGCGAAGCGCGTCTGGCACATCGAGCGCCTGTTCGACCTGCCGAACGAGTCATCCATTCAGTCCCTCGCGCTCCACTCCAGCCACCTGCTGGAGTTCGCGAACCGCTTCTACATTGCGGTGCACTTCCCCGCGGCGATCATCTTTCTGCTTTGGGTGCTGATCTTTCAGCGGCCGGCCTGGCGCCGGGTGCGGACGGTCATCATGGCGTCGACCGGCGTCGCGTTGCTGATTCACATCGCCTACCCGCTGGCGCCCCCCCGATTCCTGCCGCGGCTGGTGCCCGGAGTGAATCTCGTCGACACCGGGGCGGTGTTCGGGCCGTCGCCCTACGGGCCGCACGACACCGTCGCCAACCAGTACGCGGCGATGCCGAGCCTGCACATCGGGTGGTCCATCCTGGAGGCGTGGGGGGTGATCACCATCCTGCGCGTCCGAGCCCGGTGGCTCGCCGTCCTGCATCCGATCATCACGACCGTCGTCGTGGTCATCACGGCGAACCACTACTGGCTCGACGGCATCATCGGTGGCGGCCTGGTCGTCGCCGCGGTCCAGCTCACTCGGCCGGAGGTCCAGGCCCGGCTGCGGCTGTGGGCCATCGCCTTCCGCCTGCCGGTCCGGGCCCTGCCCGCCGCCGCGATGGCCTGCGCACCGGGGACGGGCGCACCGGTGGCGTTGGCGGGCGGACCGCCACCCGGGGCGATCATCCAGGATCGTCCAGGGGCCGCCGGTCGGCCCGCGTCCGCGGTGCCGCAGGCCAGGAAGGGCCCCTCGGCCGACGTCGACGCCGGCGCGACCGTCGCCCGCGCTCCCGACCCGCCCGACGGGGTTGCGCCACGGGCCGCCCCGCCGCAGCGGGCCGCGGCCGAGGACGCCGACGATGCCGGCGGAGATGCCGGCGGAGATGCCGGTGGAGACACCGAAGGAGTGGCCGCGCCTGAAGGAGCGGCCGGCACCTGAGGAGTGCGGGACAGCAGGAGTCAGGACAGCCGTTCCAGGACGAGCGCCATGCCCTGACCCCCGCCGATGCACATCGTCTCCAGCCCGATGGTCGCGTCGGTGGTGCGCAGCCCGTTGATCAGGGTGGTCAGTATCCTCGCGCCGGTCATGCCGAACGGGTGCCCCAGCGCGATCGCGCCGCCGTGCACGTTCAGCTTCGACAGGTCGACGCCGAGTTCGCGGTAGGTCGGGATGACCTGTGCGGCGAACGCCTCGTTGAGTTCGACGAGGTCCACGTCGTCGATCGTCATCCTGGCCCGGGCGAGCGCCTGCCGGGACGCCTCGACCGGCGCCAGCCCCATGATCTCGGGCGACAGCGCGCTCACCCCGGTGGAGACGATCCGGGCCAGCGGGGTGACGCCCAGTTCACGGGCCCGGGTGTCGCTCATCACGACGACCGCCGCCGCGCCGTCGTTGAGCGGACAGGCGTTGCCCGCGGTCACCGTGCCATCGGGCCGGAAGACCGGCGGCAGGGCGGCGAGCGCCTCGATGGTCGTGCCCGGCCGGGGGCCGTCGTCGGCGTCGACGACCGTGCCGTCGGGGAGCCGGACCGGGGTGAGCTCCCGCTTGTAGAAACCGGCGGCGATGGCCTGCTCGGCGAGGTTCTGTGACCGGCAGGCGTACTCGTCCTGCTCCGCGCGGCCCACGCCGGTGAGCCGGGCGACGTTCTCCGCCGTCTGGCCCATCGCCATGTAGACGTCCGGTAGCTCGCCGTTGCGGCGGGGGTCCGTCCACGCCGGGGAGCCGGCGCCGGCCCGCGCCGCGGTGCGCGCCTGGGCGCCGGCGTAGCTGGGATTCTGGGTGTCGGGCAGGCTGTCGCTGTTGCCCTTGACGAAGCCGCTGACGACCTCGACCCCGGCGGCGACGAACACGTCCCCCTCCCCGGCGCGGACGGCGTGCATCGCCATCCGGATCGCCTGCAGAGACGACGCGCAGTACCGGGAGACGGTCGTGCCCGGCACGCCGTCGAGGCCGAGGCTGACCGCGACGACCCGGCCGATGTTGTGCCCCTGCTCCCCGCCGGGCAGCCCGCAGCCGACGATCAGATCATCGATCTCGTGGGGGTCGAGCATCGGCACCTGGTCGAGCGCGGCAAGGATGATCGTCGCGGCGAGGTCGTCGGCCCGAAGCTTCCGCAGCGTGCCCTTGAAGGCCCGCCCGATCGGCGAGCGGGCGGCGGCAACAACGACGGCCTCGGTCACGGACGCCCTCCCGGAAGCTCGGCGCTGCGGTCACGTGATCGCATGGCACTCGCGGCTAAATGATCAAACTTTAGCGCGGCGCGGTGCCCTCGGTCGCGGCCTCGCGGCCGGCGCGGCGATGCCGGATCGGTCGGGTTACCCTTTGATCATCGGGATGGACCGAGCCGGACGGACGGGCGGATGCGCGAGGGACCTGCTCCGACGGGCGGCGCCGTGGCGTCGGCCGGTACCGTCGACGACCTGTGCCGGCACGCCGCCGCGCTGCGCCGGGCCGCCACCGGGGTGGCTGCGGTGCTGGCCGGGGTCCGGACCACGGGTGGCGCTGGCTCGCCCCTGCGCGCCCGGCTCGACGGCCGCGTCCTGGTCTGGCAGGCGGCTCTCGATGCGGATGCCGAGGCGCTGCGGGCCCGCGCCGCGCTGCTCGACCGGCTCGCGGCCGGCTGGGCGCTGCCCACCCCAGGCCCCTGGCCCGCTGCGGCCATCTCA
This sequence comes from Frankia torreyi, assembly GCF_000948395.1. GTDB lineage: Bacteria > Actinomycetota > Actinomycetes > Frankiales > Frankiaceae > Frankia > Frankia torreyi. The sequence goes on from NZ_JYFN01000026.1 coordinate 22,700, forward strand.
CCCGGACCGACCTCGTCGCGGGTGCCGATTGTGCCGGCTGGGCCGACCGTGCCGATCGGGCCGACCGTGCCGATCGGGCCGACCGTGCCGATCGGGCCGGCCGAGGTGGCGGTCGGGGGAATCGGCGGCGCGGCGGTTCGCTTCGATCCGGTCCTGCTGGGCGCCCTCGCCGCGCGCCTGCGCGCCGCCGCGGACCGGGCGGCGGCGCTCGGCCGCGTGGTGGCCGTCGCCGTCGGCGAGGCCGACCGCACCCTGACACGGATGGGCGCCGCCGGGCCGGGCGGACCGGCCGGGCGCGGGCTGCGGCTCGTGGCCGTCGAGGCCCCCGCCGCCGCAGCCGACATCGAGCTGCGGATGGCCCGCTTCGCCGCCGCGCCGATCACCCTGCGCCGCGTCGGGCCGGGCGATCCATCCGAGCGGCCGGGCCGGACGCCCGGCGGCCGGCCCGCGTCGCCGACGGCCCTGGCAGTGGCGGCGGGACTGCTGGCCCTGTTCGATTCCGGGTCCAGGTCCATCCCGGACACTCCCGGCGTCGAGCGGCTGCGGGCGATCCGGGCGCGGCTGGCGGACCTGCCGGGTCCGATCCGCGCGGGAGTGATCGGGTTGCTGCGAGGCGGGCCGTTGACCGTCCTCGCCGCGATGGCCGCGCGGCTGGCCGGCACGCCGAAGCCGGGAGCGGTGCTCGCCGCAGCCGAACTCGCGGGCCTCGCCGACGATCTGCTCGCCGGGGCGCCGCCCGACCTGCTCGGTGAGCTGGTGCGGGCCCTGCCATGGCTCGANCCCGCCGCGCCGCCGCCCGCCGGCGGCGAGCGGTCGGGACCGGTCGTCGGTGTGGACCGCTCCGGAGACGCCATCGTGCGCGACGGCGCCGAACCCGGTGACGTCGGGCAGGGCGCCGTCGCCGACTGCTACCTCGCCGCGGCGCTGATCGGCCTCGCGCGGCAGGACCCCGCCCTGCTCGCCGAACGGCTGCGGCGCAACCCCAACGGCACCGTCACGGTCACCCTCCACCCGGGTTCGGGCGCACCGGTCGGCGTGACGGTGACCGCGACGCTGCCCGCGAGCCGAGTGTCCGCACCCGCTCCCCCCGGCGGCGGGGGCGGGCGTGGTGAGGCGGTCCAGGAGATCGCGATGGACGGCGACAACGCCGCGGGTCAGCCCGAGCTCTGGCCGGCGCTCTACGAGAAGGCGTACGCCCGCCTGCACGGCGGGTACCCCGCGATCGGGTTCGGCAGCGCCTCGGTCGCCCTGGGGACCCTCACCGGACGGTCGGTGAGCCGGCGAGCCGCCCGCGAGACGAGTGTCGCGGATCTCGTGGCCCTGCTCGGCCGAGGCGAGGTTGTCGTGCTCGCGACCCGGAGCCGGACCCGGCCCGGCGGCCTCGTCGCCGCCCACGCGTACCCGGCGCTGGCGGTGGATGCCGCGCGGGGACGCGTGCTGCTGCGCAATCCCTGGGATCCCGCGCCGGGCACGGACAACGTGCGGTGGTATGCCTGGTCGCAGGTCGTGGCGGACGTGCACACGGTCGTGCACGGGCCCACCCGGTGACGGCCGGCTACCGTCTGCGGATGATCGCGACGGGGGTCGGGCAGTGGATCATGCACTGATGGCTGACCGAACCCAGCAGCAGCTCGGCGAATCCGCCATGGCCGCGGGCACCGACGACGACGAGGTCGCATTCCCGGCCGGCGGCGAGCAGCGCCTGGGTTGGCGAGTCCGGCACCACCCGGCGTCGTAGCTCCAGCCCGGCGGGCAGGGCGTCGCGCACCGTGGCGACTGCCTCGTCGAGCGCGGCCTGGGCCTGTTCCTCCAGCGCCTGAGTGATCTCCCCGGGTGCCTCGGCGAAGGGCAGCGGGATGGCCGCGAGCCAGGCGTGCACGGCGATCAGCGCAACCCCGCGCCGGTAGGCCTCCTGGGCGGCCCAGGCCAGGGCGGCGAGCGAGTTCGGGGAGCCGTCCACGCCCACGGCCACCGCTCGCGCCGGTCGGCCGCAGGTCTGGGCCGGGTCGCCGCCGCGGGCGATCACCACCGGTGCCGGCGAGTGCACGGCCACCGAGGCGCTGACCGAGCCGACCCGCAGCCGGTGCAGCACGCCCCGCCCGCGGGCCCCGACCACGATCATGCGGGCGTCGTGCCCCACGGTGAGCAGTGCCTCCGCCCCGGGCTGATCGACGACCTCCTCGGCGACGTGCACCGCGGAGCCGGCCGGGACCGTGGCGGCGACGGTCTCGTGCAGCACGTGGGCCGCCCGCTCGGCCAGGCCGTCGCTCTCCTCCGGCCGGGGTGGGCCGCCGTGTCCGATCCCGACGACGGCCCGCAGCCCGCAGCCGTGCCGCTCGGCCTCGTCGAGTGCCCAGCACAACGCCACGTGGGAGCCCGGTGAGCCATCGACCCCGACCACGATGTCGGCCATCCGCCGCCTCCTTCGCCGCCCGAGTGGCGCCGCGTCCGCGGAAGCACGGTCNAAATNCCCCNCCCGCCGGTGGGGAACCCTCGGCGAGCGGGCCTGACCGGCGGCCCGCGACGCAAGGCGGACTGCTCCGGCCCGATCCCCGGCCCGACCCCCGGCCAGAGCTACCGGGGCCCGTGGCGTGGTGTCTCCATAGCCTGACAGATGGGTTCGATGTTCCTGGCTTCGGTTTCCCGACCGTCCGGAGGGTCCAAGCCGGAAGCGGCCGGACGGCGGCCCACTGTAGTGGTCCCACCGTGGGTTGTGGCCGTGCGTGCGCTACCCGTGACTTTTCGGTCCCACCTGCCGGCGGGAAAGTCGGCAGATCATGAGGTGTGGTTGGGCAAGCGTGGCAGCGCCTGATCCACAACCGCCTCGGTTGGCCGCGATCCGGCAATGATCTATAGCACCCGGAGATCCTTTCAATCCGGTCGCGCGGGAATCACGGCGCCGCCGGGCGGCATTCGTCACCGGGCGCGACGAGATGTTGCCGGCCGTGCCCTGTCCCGCATTCCCGGCATTGATGTGCCGGCCGGCCCCGGCCGATGCCGTCGGTCGGTGGTTGTCGCGCCGGGCCCCGGTCGGGGGCGGGCACTGGACGCGTGAGGAAAGGACGCCGGAATCGTCCCGGCAAGGTCGCGCAAAGATATGACGTCTTGCTCGAAAGAATGTCGGCCTGCCGCTCACTGATTCGCCGGCGGGTGGGGCTTTATCGGCCCTGCCGGCCGCCAACGGGACGGCTGGTTCGCCACGGCCTCGGCGGTTGCGGGGATGCGTCGCTCAGGTGTCTGGCATTCCCGCCGCCGGCACTGCCACCGCCTCGCCGCCGCCGCTGCGTCCTCGGGGCGCCTGGGGCCGCGGCCGGCCCGTCCGGCTCGTGGCGGCGTCGGGAGCGCGGCCGGAGGGCCGCTGGTGAATGGCCATCCCCGGCAGGCCGGGGATGGCCGATGAGAGGGCTGATTCGACGTCGGGCGCCGCGCCCGGCCAGATCCGGTCGTCTGCGCGCGCGACGCGCGGTGGTCCGGGGGGCGGCCCGGGACGGGCGGCCGGCGCGAGGTGCCGCCGGGCGGATCCCGGGCGGCGGGGCGAACCGGAGTCGGGCGTGTCGCGGGGCCTGGGTGTGGCACCGAAGGCCTCGTGCCCACGGTCACCCCTGCTCTCTCGTCGGAAAGCCGGGGCGCGGCCGAAAGAAACCGATCAAATCGATGACCGGTTGTCATCGGCGGCTTGATTTGCCGAATTTTTCGGCTGCTCGAACTCGCCATTTGGATGCCCCAGTGTGGCCCTTTCGTGGCCGCGTCGCCATCTTTTTGCTTGGAAGCAGTCGGGCGATGTTTGATGTTTCTGTCACACCACGACTACCCAACGGCGGTGATGGAGTCATGTCCTCTTCATGTGACCGTGGTGGCCCTCCACGGGAGCCGCTTGACCCGGTGCGGAGTACGGTGCCTGAACAGACGTCGACCCGCTCTCGTCCCACCGAGCCCGTTCCGGTGGGGCTGATCCCCGGACAGCCGGCCGTGACCACATCGGGTCCGGGCAGTCCGCCAGCATCGAGTGACCCAGCCGAGGGAAGGAGGCTTGTGCCGCCGGACACGATCCAGCTCACCATCCCCGGTGCTCTGGTTTCGGTTCAGGCGGTGCAGGAGCCGGGAACTCTGATCGCGGACCGCAGCGGATGGCAACGGGCCGTGTTACGCGCATCCATGCCCTCCGCGGCGAAACTCGTCGCGTGCACCCTGGCGTGCCACATCGCCGAGGCGCCGGAGTTCCTCCCCGCCGGTGCGGCCGTGAGCGGCCCCGGGCTGATCACCCTGCGGGAGGAGACCGGCTACAGCCGGACCCACGTCCAGCGGCAGGTTTCCCTGCTGCGCCGGCAGGGTTGGCTGACCACCGTGGCGCGGCCGGCCGCCGGCCGGACAACCCGGTTCGCCCTGAGCATCCCCGACTCGATGGTCCGGGCCGGTCTCGTCCGCCTGGTCGAGCCGCCCGTCGAGTCGACCGACGAGACGCGCGCCGAGGCCGCCAGCACCCAGGAATCCTCGCGCGAGTCGGGCCGCCGCCGCGGGCGCCGTAGCCGTGCCGGCTCCCACCCGAAGGGCGCCGCGCGGCGCCGCACCCGCGAGCGCGAGATGGCAACCGTGGGCAGCGAGGCGCAGGACCGGGCCGGCGGCTTCGTCGTCGACCTCGTGCCCTCGCGCGATCGTGGCCCCGTCGTTCCCGAGGCCGCCCAGCGTCCCGAGCCCCATCAGCGTCCCGAGCCCCATCAGCGTCCCGAGGACTGGCACCGCGAGGACCATCCGTACCAGCCGACGGACGCGCCCACCGCGCCCACCGCCACCGCCGTGACCGACCTGATCTCCGCCGAGCCCGCCGCTGCGGAGCCTACGGATCAGGCCACGGCGCACCAGGCGCCCGCCGCGCGGCCCCTGGTGGACGAAGCGACCGCGGACGAAATTCGGCGAGAGGCCGCGCACGAAGAGGCCGCGCACGTGCACGAAGAGGCCGCGGACGAGGAGGTGGCGGACGAGGCCACGTCGGGCGAGGCCCCGGCGCCCACGGTTCCGCTGCCCCCGCCGCCGCCCGCGCCGATGACTCTCGCCGCGACCCAGGTGATCAACGTGCTGGCGAACGCGATGCGCCGCCCGACCTCCGACTTCCTGGAGATCTTCGGCAAGCTGCAGATCATCTTCGACGAGGACAACTGGGATCCGGTCACGCTGGCCCTGCACCTTGTCCACATCATCCAGACCGGGGTGCTGGTCGGGGACGGCGACGAGATCGACAATCTGTCCTGGCGCCTTGACCGGCTGCCGCGGGCCTCGACCGACTGTGAGTGCCGCTCCTGCCGGGAGCGCCGGGCCGACCAGTTGAAGTCGCCGTCAGCCCCGTCCCCCAAGGGTCGGTTCAACCGCACGGGTGGGGCGGGTCGCGGCGTCGGCCGGCCGGCCGCGGCCGAGCCGAAACGCTCCGCGGCCGCGAAGACCGAGGCACCGCCGGTGGAGATCCCGCGGCCTCCCCTTGAGGCGATCGAGCGAGCCGCCCAGGCGGCGCGGGAGGCCCGGCTGCGGGAACGGCAGCAGGCGGCGGACGGCGCGGCCTGACCGGATTCGGCGCGGTGTTGCGCGGGCCGGTCGGTGGGTCATCATGGGAGGCCGGCGTCGACGGCGGCAGGTGACAGCATGGCGGAACGCGGATCCGGCGATGGTCTCGACGCGGATGTGATCGTGGTCGGCAGCGGCTTCGGCGGCAGCGTCAGCGCGTTGCGCCTCGCGGAGAAGGGCTACCGGGTCCTCGTCATCGAGGCGGGTCGCCGGTTCAGCCCGCGGACGCTGCCGCGTAACAACTGGCACATCCGCCGGTTCCTGTGGCTGCCGCGGCTGGGGTGCCACGGCATCCAGAAGATCACCTGGCTGGGTCGGGTCATCGTGCTGTCCGGGACGGCGGTCGGCGGCGGATCGGTCGTCTACGCGAACACCCTGTACCGGCCGCTCGACGCCTTCTACACCGACCCGCAGTGGCGCGGCATCACGGACTGGCGCGCCGAGCTGGCCCCGTTCTTCGAGCAGGCCGAGCGGATGCTCGGGGTGACCGCGAACCCGACGACGACCTACGCCGACGAGGTGTTCCACGCGGTCGCGGACGAGATGGGCGTCGGTCCGAGCTTCGCGCCGGCACGGGTCGGGGTCTTCTTCGGCCGCGGCGGCCGGCAGGAGCCGGGAGTCCGGGTACCCGACCCCTACTTCGGCGGGGTCGGGCCCGGCCGCACGGGCTGCATCGAATGCGGCGAGTGCATGACCGGCTGCCGCCGCGGCGCGAAGAACACGCTGGACCGCAACTACCTGTTCCTCGCCGAGCGGGCCGGCGCGCGGGTCCTGCCCGACACCACGGTCACGGCCATCCGCCCGCGGTCCGACGGCGGGTACGAGGTCGACACGGTCCGGACGCCGGGGGTGCCCCGGCGCGGGCGGCGGACGCTGACCGCGGGGCAGGTCGTGCTCGCCGCCGGCACCCTGGGGACCCAGCGTCTGCTGCTCTCGGCGCGTGAGCGCGGCGACCTGCCCGCCCTGTCGCCCCGGCTCGGCGAGCTCACCCGGACGAACTCCGAGTCGATCCTCGGCGCGACGCGGTTCCGCCCGGACCGCCGGGTCGCCCGCGGAGTGGCGATCACGTCGTCGTTCTACCCGGACGCGCAGACCCACGTCGAACCGGTCCGCTACGGCCGGGGCAGCAACCTGATGGCCCTGATCAGCGCGGCGATGACGGATGGCGGGGGTCGGGTGCCGCGCTGGCTGAAGTACCTGCGGGAGCTGCTGGTCCGCCCGCACCACGCGGTGGCCATGGGGCTGCCCTGGCGCTGGTCCGAGCGGACCATGATCGCTTTGGTGATGCAGTCGCGCGACAACTCGCTGACCGTGTCCCTGCGGCGCGGCCCGTTCGGCCTACGTTGGCTGACGAGCCGGCAGGGCCACGGAGATCCGAACCCGTCGTGGATCCCGGCGGGCAACGACGCCGTCCGCCGGATCGCGGCCCGGATCGGCGGCTACCCCGGCGGCTCCGTCGGCGAGATCGCCGATATCCCGATGACCGCGCACATCCTCGGCGGCGCGCCGATCGGCGCGGACCCGTCCAGCGGGGTGATCGATCCCTACCAGCGGGTCTTCGGGCACGAGGGCCTGCACGTGGTCGACGGCGCGGCGATCTCGGCGAATCTCGGGGCGAACCCGTCGCTGACGATCACCGCGCAGGCCGAACGGGCCATGTCATTCTGGCCGAACAAGGGGGAAGCGGACCCCCGTCCGACGCTGGGCCAGCCCTACCGGCGGGTCGATCCCCGCCCGCCGGCCCGCCCGGCCGTGCCGGTGAACGCCCCGGGCGCGTACCGCATCGGCGATCCGGTCGCCGCGCCGCGCCGTTGACCGGTCGCCGGCTCGCCCGCGCCCGCCCCGGGCGGCCGGCCGGACGGACACACGGCCGGGCCGGTGACCAGGGGCGGACGCCGGCGGCGGAACCGGCGCGTGGCGGACTCGAACCCCGCCGGCCGGATGCCGCCGCCGCGTGCCTCAGCGGGGCCGGCTGGGCTCGCCGAACGTCGTGTCCACGCCCGGCATCTCCTCGAGGCTGTTCGTCGAGCTCGCCAGGCGGTCGTCGAAGGGGGCGCGGCCGCTCGCCCGATCGGTGGCCGCGACCGAGCCGGTCGTGCCGCCGATCGGCGCCGGCTCCGCGGTGACCGTCGGGTTGTCCTGCTGGGCCAGGTAACGGCGCACCGCGACGGCGCCCGCCGCACCGGCTCCGGCCAGGACGAGCGTCAGCAGGCCGCGGCGGCGCCGGCGGTGCACCCGGGCGAGCTTGCCCTCGGCCTTGGCCAGCCGCTTCTCCAGGATTTCCTGGGCCTTGTCGGCCTGGACGCGGGCCTTCGCCTCGTTGGCCACGGCCTTGCGTGAACGCTGCCGCTCCGAGCGCAGCTCGGCGGCGGCGCGGGCCCGCTCGGCGGACAGCTCGGCCTGGGAGCGGGCCTTCTCGATCCGCCGGCCGGCCCGCCCGGAGACGGCGACGGCCTTCCCCGCGGCCTTGCCGGCAGCCTTGCTCGCGACGCGCGGGACGGCCGTCCCGCCGCGGGTCGCGGAGCCGGAGACGTCGGAGATCCGGTGGGCCACGGTCACCCCGGCCTCCCGGGTGGCCGACGCGGCGGTGCCGGCGGTCTCCCCGGCGATGCTCGCCGCGCGGTGGGCGACCGTACCGGCCCGGTCGGCGGCGTGCTTCGCCGCGTCGGAGAGCCCGCTGACCGGCGCGGTTTCGGTGACGTGCGAAATACGGTCCTTGATGGTGGTGCTCATGGCGTCCTTCCCTGGAGCCGAGATCGTGGCGGGGGGTCGCGGGCGGTCAAGATCTGTGCAGTGTGCCGTACCCCGTTGGCGGCCCTCTCCAACGCGCCGGCCCCCCGCAGGCGTGTCACGCCGACCTGCGTGACATGCCTGGGCTGTGCAGAGGCCCGTCACGCGGTGCATGCCGATGCGGGCGGTGCGGAACGTCGGCTGCGCCCGGCGCATACGATCGGGTCCGGCTCGGGCGCCGTCTGACCGGACATCGACCCAGACCTGAAGAGAAGAGAGGCTCATGGCCGAGGAGCTGTACGCGACGCTGCGGACGACTCAGGGGGATATCGAGATCCGTCTGTTCCCCGATCACGCTCCCAAGACCGTCCGCAACTTCGTCGGGCTGGCGACCGGGACGCAGGACTGGACGGACCCGGCGAGCGGCGCCAAGAAGACCGGAACCCCGCTGTACAGCGGCACGATCTTCCACCGGGTCATCCCGAACTTCATGATCCAGGGCGGGGACCCGCTGGGCTCCGGCCGCGGGGGCCCGGGCTACCAGTTCGCCGACGAGTTCCACCCCGACCTGACGTTCAGCAAGCCCTACCTGCTCGCGATGGCGAACGCCGGGCCAGGCACGAACGGCTCGCAGTTCTTCGTCACCGTCGCGCCCACCGACTGGCTCAACCGCAAGCACACGATCTTCGGTGAGGTCACCCGGGGCACCGACGTCGTCGACGCGATCGCCAAGGCGCCGACCGCCGCGCAGGACCGCCCGAAGTCCGACATCGTGATCCAGGAGATCGTCATCGACCGTCGGCCGGCCTGACCGGTCCGGCCGGGCCCGACTCCGGGGGAGTACGACCATGAGAACACCGGACGTGCCGCCGGCCGGCCGGTCGTGCGCGGGGGCGCGGCGGGTGCGATCCAGCCGCACTCATGGGGTCGGGCGATGACCCAGCCGCCGCCGGAGCCGGGCGGACCCGCGGGCGACGCGGGCTCCGGCCCGGCCGGGGCGGGCTGGCGGCCCGCCATCGGCCCGCCGGCCGGCCACCCGGGCTGGATCCCGCCACCCGGCGCGCCCGCACCGGGTCCCTCGCCCGCACCGGGTCCCTCGCCCGCACCGGGTCCCTCGCCCGCACCGGGTCCCTCGCCCGCGCAAGGTCCGCAGGGGTCGTCGATTCCGCACTGCTACCGCCATCCGGATCGGGAGACCTACGTCTCCTGCCAGCGCTGCGGCCGGCCGATCTGCCCCGACTGCATGCGGCCGGCGGCGGTCGGGTTCCACTGCCCGGAGGAGGGACGTCCGGAGGGCGGGCGGATCGCCCCGCGCGAGCGCGAGCCGCGTACGACCCTCGGCGGCCGGGCGCAGCTCGCCCGGCAGGGGCTGGTCACCCAGATCCTCATCGGGCTGTGCGTGGTCGCGTACATCCTTCAGGGGGCGCCGGGGCTCGCCGGCGGCGACACCAGCAACCGGTTCACCGACGACTTCGCGATGATCGGCTTCCGGATCGCGGCGGACGACCAGTACTACCGGTTGCTCACCGCGGCCTTCCTGCACGCGGGCGTGCTGCACATCCTGTTCAACATGTACGCGCTGTACCTGCTGGGCTTCCAGCTCGAGGCGATCCTCGGCCGGGTCCGCTACCTGGGCCTGTTCGTGGCCGGCGCGGTCGGCGGGAACACACTGAGTTACCTGCTCGGCGGACTGTCCACGGCCTCGGTCGGCGCGTCCACCGCGATCTTCGCCTTCTTCGCGGCCTACTACGTCATCGCCCGTCGGCTGCGGGTCGATTCGCGGCAGATCCTCATCGTGCTCGGGATCAACCTGCTGATCACCTTCTCGTTCAGCAGTATCGACAAGTGGGGCCACCTCGGCGGGCTCGCGGCCGGTGTGATCGTCGGCCTGATCTACGCCTACGTACCCCCGCGGCGGGCGTGGGTGCAGGCGGGCGGCGTCGTCGGGATGATCGCGCTGCTGTTTGTCGCGGCGGCCGTCAAGTCCTCGACGCTGATCTAGCCCGCCTCGGCCAGCCCGCCTCGGCCGTGGCTGGTCAGCCCAGCCGGAGTCGGATCTCCTCGACGTGCTCGGCGACCGGGCCGGGATCGGTGCCGAGCTGGCGGCGGGTGAGCAGGATCGGGCCGTCGATCGTCTCCACCTCGAGGGTGCGCAGGTGCACCGCGCGCCGATTGTGGGTGAGGGTACCGGCGCGCACCCGGAGCACCGCCGCCCAGGGCAGGTGCCGGCGGCGCAGGCCATCGACGAGGTCGAGCCCGGCGGGGGAGACCCGCAGGGTCGGCCGGGCGAGCAGGTCGCGCAGCGTCAGCACCCACAGGCCGGCGGCGAGTACCCCGACGAGCAGCCGGCCGGCGGCGTCGAGCGAGCCGACCCGCTGCGCCAGCGGACCGACGGCGGCCACCAGCGCCGCCGCCGTGCCGGCGAGGGCGTAGAGCCCGACCCGCCACAGCGGCGGCGACCATGCGGCGGACGTCGGCGGATGGTCGGCGCCGGGCGGTTCCCCGGACCCGGTGGGTTGCGTGGTCACGCCACCACGCAACCACATCCCGCCCAGGCGGCCGCGGTCGGCGCGGGCGATGGAGATCGGCGCCGAGTTGCCAGGTGGCCGAGGTGCTTGCACCATGCTGAGTAGCGGCTACTATTCGCTATCTCATCAACACTCATTGTATTGACCTCGGTGAGGTGGCGATGGCGTGAGAGATGCCGTGGCAGATCGTGATCAGGGGGTACGGGTGGCACATTCGCCGGTGCGACGCAGCGGGGGCAGTCCGTTCCCGCCGATCGCCGAGTACGGATTCCTGTCCGACTGCGAGACGACGTGCCTGGTGGCCCCCAGCGGGAACGTCGAGTGGATGTGCGTGCCGCGGCCGGACGCGCCCAGCGTCTTCGGCTCGGTGCTGGACCGCTCGGCGGGTGGCTTCCGGTTCGGCCCCGACCGCACGCAGATCCCGGCCGGGCGCCGCTACCTGCCCGGGACGAACATTCTGGAGACGACCTGGCAGACGCCGAACGGCTGGCTCATCGTCACCGACTGCCTGGTCGTCGGCCGCTGGCATCGCACCCACAAGCGTTCCAACACCCACCGGCGGACCCCCAGCGACTGGGACGCCGACCACGTGCTGCTGCGCCTCGCCCGCTGCGAGCACGGCTCGGTCGACCTCAGCCTCGTCTGCGAGCCGAACTTCGACTACGGCCGCCAGGCGGAGTCCTGGGAGTACGAGGAGGACGACTACTCCTCCGGGGTGATCTCCAACAGCGGAAGCAACATCACCCTGCGGCTGCGCACCGACCTCCGGCTGGGCTTCGATGGTCGGCGCGCCCTGGCCCGCACCTCCCTGCGGGAGGGCGACACGGCGTTCGTCGCCCTGACCTGGCGCCCTGAGGAGCCGCTGCTGCCGGACACCTACCTGCAGGCCTGTGGCGCGGTGGACCGCACGACCGAGTTCTGGCGGCAGTGGCTCTCGCGCGGGATGTTCCCCGACCATCCCTGGCGGCGTCACCTGCAGCGCAGCGCCCTGGCCCTGAAGGGGCTGACCTACGCGCCGACCGGCGCACTGCTGGCCGCAGCCACCACCTCGCTGCCGGAGACGCCACGCGGCGAGCGGAACTGGGACTACCGGTACAGCTGGCTGCGGGACTCCACCTTCGCGCTGTGGGGCCTGTACACCCTGGGCCTGGACTACGAGGCCAACGACTTCTTCTCGTTCATCGCCGACGTCGCGGAGCACGAGGAGGACATCCAGGTGATGTACCGGGTCGGCGGTGAACCGAGGATCGACGAGGAGATCCTCGGTCACCTTTCCGGCTACGAGGGGGCCTCGCCGGTCCGGGTCGGCAACGCCGCCGCGCTGCAACGCCAGCACGACGTGTGGGGTGTCGTGCTGGACTCGGTCTACCTGCACACCAAGTCACGCGACTATCTCTCCGAGCGGTTGTGGCCGGTGCTGGTGCGTCTCGTCGAGGCCGCCGCGGCGCACTGGCAGGAGCCCGACCGCGGGATGTGGGAGGTTCGCGGGGCGCCGCAGCACTTCACCGTGTCGAAGATGATGTGCTGGGTGGCGCTGGACCGCGGCCGCCGGCTTGCGCAGATGCGCGGCGACGCGAAGACAGCCGTGCGGTGGAAGGCGATTGCCGAGGAGATCCACGCGGAGGTCTGTGACTCCGGCGTCGACCACCGCGGCGTGTTCACCCAGTACTACGGGTCGAAGGCGCTGGACGCCTCGCTGCTGCTGATCCCGCTGCTGGGATTCCTGCCCGCGTCGGACGAACGCGTGAAGGCGACCGTGCTCGCGATCGCCGACGAGCTGACCGAGGACGGCCTGGTGCTGCGCTACCGCACCGGGGAGACCGACGACGGCGTCGCCGGGGAGGAGGGCGCCTTCCTGATCTGTTCGTTCTGGCTGGTGTCGGCACTGGTCGAGATCGGCGAGCTGGCCCGGGCCCGCCAGCTCTGCGAGCGGCTGCTGAGCCTGGCCAGCCCGCTGGACCTCTACGCGGAGGAGATCGATCCGAACAGCGGCCGCCACCTCGGGAACTTCCCGCAGGCGTTCACCCACCTCGCGTTGATCAACGCCGTGATGTACGTGATCCGGGCCGAGGACGCCGAGGCGTACGCCCGCCCGTCCCCATCCACCTGAGTCTCGGCCACCTGAGCCTCGGCCGTATTCGCGGCGTCGATGGTGGTTGTGGCACTAACGTGGGGGCGTGGCAAGCCTGGAAGTCAAGGACAAGCGGGTCGAGGTCGTCATGAGCGGGTTGGAGCGGCTCGGCGCGCTACGCGGCGATGTCTCTGTGTCCCTCGACGAAATCCTCGACGTCCGCCCGGCACCGGAACCGTTCACCGAGCTCTGCGGCTGGCGGCTGCCGGGAACCGGAATCCCGCGCGTGATCGCCCTCGGCACGTGGCGCTCCCGGGACGGCAAGGCCTTCGCCGCCGTCTACCGGGGGCGGCCGGCGGTCGTCGTCGAGGTCCGGCCGGGCGGGGAGTTCCGTCGGCTGATCATCGGTGCCGACGACGCCGACGACGCCGAGGGCACCGTGTCCCGGCTGCGTGCCGCGGTCCTCGCCCGCTGACACAACCGAAGCCCTACCCAATCCCGATTGTCGCCTCGGCTTCCACCTCGACGACCCAACGCTGGTCGAGCAGGCCGGCGACCACGACCATGGTGGCGGCCGGACGGATCGCCGCGAACAGCTCCCGGTGGACCGCGCCCACCGCCGCGGCGTGCTGCGCGCCGGTGAGGAACATGCGGGTGCGGGTGACGTCGTGCAGGCTCGCCCCGGCCTGCGTCAGCGCGGCGCCGATGAGCTCGAAGCAGCGCCGGGCCTGCGCCTGCGCCTGCGCGTCCGCGGCCACCGTTCCGTCCGGCCAGACGGGGCCCGTACCACTGACGAACACCCGGTCACCGACCCGGACAGCCCGGGAGAACCCGATGGTTGCCTCGAAGGGGGACGTTCCGGCGATGAGTTGACGATCGGTACGCATGCGGTCGCTTTTCGTCAGTGACGTGCGGGGGTGGATATCCACACTTGTGGACAACGGTTGTGGATAAATGACACCGCTGGAAGTCCGGCCGAGCGAGTCCGGGGCACCGGCCGGAACGACCGCCGGCTCGACAGATATCCGGCTAGCGCCACTGGGTCGACACGGCGAGACCGATGACGACAAAGCCGAACCCAATGAGGATGTTCCAGCCGCCCAACCCCTCCATTCCCAGCACGCCGCCGTTGGAGAAGTAGTACACGAGCAGGTAGGCGATCCCGATGAGGAAGAAGGCCAGGATGAGCCCGCCGAACCAGGGCGGTGACGGCGGCCTGCTGCGGCGGGTCTGGTTGGCGTTGACGCTCGGCGTCGGCTTCTTCGGCTTGCGACGTCGTGACTCGGGCACTGCGGGACTCCTCGGCTGGCCGTGCGTGGACGAGCGGCGACCGCCGCCGCCCTCCCGGTTCGGCGGGTGGCGGTCCCGCGCTGGGCAACAGGTTAGACGGCGGGCAGCAGGTAAACGGCGGGCAGCAGGTTAGACGGCGGGCAACAGGTTAGACGGCGGGACTGTGGACACACCGGCTGCGTACCGACGTGCGGGATTCTCTCCCGGCGACCGGAGCCCGGCGATCGCCGCGACGTGGCATCGCGGGTGTCGCCGGCCGCGTAGCCTGCGGCAAGAGGCGATACCACCGACGCGGCGGACGGATCGCCTGGCCGGGCCACTGGTGGCGTGTCCGTGCGCCGCCGACCGACGATCCGCCGACATGCGGACGCGCCGCCCGCCCGGCGCGTCGGAGAGGCCGACGCCATGGTGGGTTGGGCGTGCAGCGGGCGTCGAATGGCGAGCGTGAGCCGGGTGTTCCGCGCAGGTCGGGCGGTCGGGGTCGGGCGAATGGTCGGCGGGCGGGCGGAGCGCCGGCGAGCTCGGCGGCTGACGGCGATCGGGCTGGTGTGCTGCCTCGGCCTGCTGGCCGGGACAGCCGCCGCCAGCGCCGGACCCTTCGCCGATCCGGACGGACTGCGTGACTCCCCGGCCGCGGTCGCCTTGGGGCCCGGCGGCATCGCCGAGGTCGTGGGGAACGAGTCGGAGCGGGTCGCCGCGCGGCGCGACGCGGTGGCCGAGGAATCCCGTCGGCCCGTGGCAGCCGTCGCGACCGACTCGACCGCGACCGACTCGACCGCGACCGACTCGACGATGGAGCCGGGCAGGTCGCTGCGAGCCGGCGAGGGGCCGGCCGCGGGACTGGCGGAGGCCGCCGGGCTGGCGCCGGTGCACGGGCCGGCGCTGACCGTGCAGCTCGACGACGCGCCGCGCGAGAACCGCCGCGGTCCGTATCCGGCGGGGATCCCTGCTCCGGGGCCGGACGACCTGGTCGTGCACCAGCAGGACGTGCAGGCGGTCGTGAACGCGCTCTGGGCCGGCGGTGCCGAGGCGATGACGATTATGGATCGGCGGGTCACCGCCCTGACGGCCGTCCGGTGCGTGGGCAACACGCTGCTGTTGCATGGGGAGGTCTTCTCACCGCCGTTCCGGATCACCGCGATCGGCGGCGCCGCCGCCCTGCACGCGGCGCTTCGTGACAGCCCGCAGATCGCGATCTACCAGCAGTACGTCGCCGCCTACCGGCTGGGCTACCGCGTCGACGAGGTCGCGGACGTCAGGATGCCCGCCTACGACGGGTCGTTGACCCTCGCCCGCCCGGGCAACTCGGCGGGCCGGGCGGACTGAGCCGGTTCGACGTGCCGGTTCGACGTGCCGGTTATCAGAGTGTGGGTTATCGGACCGTGCGGCTGAGGATGGCGTGGAGGGAGTCGTCGTAGCTGAGTCGGCCGCCGTCGCGGGTGTGGATGGCGGCGGGGTCGATGTGGCGGGTGGCGCGGGCGAGGATGCCGGCGGGGTCGGGTCCGGCCAGGACGGGTGGGGCGGGTGTGAGGGTGCGGCCGTCGGAGGGGTGTGCGGTGACGGTGCCGTCGTCGGTCCGGCGGAGGCTGATGTTGTCCTCGTGGATGGCGCGGTGATGCGCGGAGCAGAGCAGGAGCAGCCGGTCGATGTCGGTGTCACCCCCGCGGATCCACCACGACAGGTGGTGAATCTGCAACCAGCGGGTGTGTCCGCAGCCGGGGTACTGGCAGCGGCCCTGGTCACGGGCGTAGACGGCGTCGCGCAGCCGCGGGCCGGGCTGGCGCTGCCGGCGGCCGAGGTGCAGGGGGTTGCCCTCGGGGTCGGTGAGCAGCGCGCGGATCAGCCCGTCGCAGCCGAGGCGTTCCACGACCTGCGGCGGCAACCCGATCCCGCCGTCGATCTGCGCCCAGGCCCCGATCCCGATCCGCGGCACCCCCAGCAGCCCCGCGACGCCCTCCGCCGTCGCGTCGCCCGAGCCTCCGTCGCCGACCGCAGCGCTGTCCTGCGGGCCCACAGCCGGGGAGGCGTCGGCGGTCGGAGTGTCGCCGGTGGGGCGGGTGGTCAGGTGCACGGTGAGGGTGTGACCAGGGGTCGTCAGACCGGGAGCGGACCGGTCGAGGAAACCGTCGGCCAACGCGATCAGCGCGTCGGCGTCGCGTTGGCGATCCCGCGCGGTCACCACACTCTCCCCATCAGCGGGCAGCTCGCCCGACCCGGCATCACCCGACCCTGCGTCGTCCGACCCTGCGTCGCCGGTCGTGGCCTCGGTGGAGCCGAGGGGGGTGGTGTCGTCGAGACTGGCCCGGGCCGCGTCCAGGGCGGCGATCAGCTGGGCGCCCTCGTCTGCGGACAGGACCGCCTGCAGGCAGAGCATGCCGTCGTCGTCGAACCGCCACGACAACCGCCGCGAGGCCCGCCGCACCTTCTGATCCCCTCGGGCCTGCCGGTAGGACCGCACCAGCCGTTCCACCTGCCCCGCGGTGCAGAACCGGGCATGCGACAACCACACCTGCTCCGTCGACGCGTCCGCGACCCGGGTCACCGCCCGCACCTTCGAATACGACAACGTCCCCGCCGCGAACGCCGCCCGAATCGCCGGCAGACCCTCCAACGCACGCGCGGTCGCCACGTACTCCCGGGCCGTGCGCAGACCAAGACCACACCGCCACGCCAACCAGTGCGCGCACGATCCCATCCCGATCCCCGACCAGCCCTCACGCCGATCGAACGCGGCCAACGCCACCAACCAGCCACACGTCGCCGCCGCGATCCGCCCCGCCCATCGGCACACCACCTCCTCCACCTCCCCCAACGAAGCAGTCTCCACATCCACCCCCACCAGGGCAGACACGGCAGACGAAGCAGACGCAGCGGGGGGCAGAGGGAACGCGGGAACCGCACTCATCATGATCACCGGGCCAGGGGTGTCGTCGGTCATCGGACCCGAGCATCGTCCCACCCACCACCGACAGGAACCCGACCAAGATCAACTGGGGTGGGGCCGCCCACCCCGCAACCACGGACCCAAAACCTCGGCGTGAAACCAAAGCCGACAGACGAGCTGACACAAGCCGACAGACGAGCCGGCACACCGAAAGACGGTCACGGTGTTCGGCGGAACCCGAACCGGCCCGGCGCCGATGCCGGACCCCGGCCCGGACCCGGACCCGGACCGGGACCGGGACCCGACAGCGAGGTTCCGCGGAACCCACACCCGCACACGGCGACCTACCGGCCGGCTCAGGCGAAGGCGGCAGCCCGCAGCGTCTCCACCTCGGCGGACAGCTCGGGTGCCAGCCGGCGTGCGGCGCCACCGTCGCCGCACTGATCGAGCCAGCGGGCGAGGATCAGGTGGCCGCCCTGGGTCAGCACCGACTCGGGGTGGAACTGCACGCCCTCGAGCGGCAGCTCGCGGTGGCGCAGCGACATCACCACGCCGCTGTCGGTCCGGCCGGTCACCTCGATCTCGGCCGGCAGGGTGCTCTCCTCCACGGCGAGCGAGTGGTAGCGGGTCGCGATGAACGGCGACGGCAGGTCCGCGAGGACGCCGACGCGGTCGTGGTGGACCTGGGAGGTCTTGCCGTGCAGCAGCTCCGGCGCGCGGTCGACCGTCGCCCCGAACGCGACGCCGATCGCCTGGTGCCCCAGGCACACCCCGAGCAGGGGGGTGCCGCGCCGGGCGCACTCGCGCACCATCGGGATGCTCACTCCGGCCGCCTCGGGCGTGCCCGGCCCCGGGGACAGCAGCACGCCGTCGACGCCGAGGTCGCCGAGTTCCGCCGGCGTGATCTCGTCGTTGCGGCGCACCACGCACTCGGTGTCGAGCTGGCCGAGGTACTGGACGAGGTTGAAGACGAACGAGTCGTAGTTGTCGACCACCAGGATCCGCATCAGCACGCCACCTCC
The DNA here is from genome assembly GCF_000948395.1 of Frankia torreyi. GTDB lineage: Bacteria > Actinomycetota > Actinomycetes > Frankiales > Frankiaceae > Frankia > Frankia torreyi. Next base: position 40,778 of record NZ_JYFN01000026.1, read on the forward strand.
GGCGAGTTCGGGGCGAGTTCGATCATCGAGCTCACCCGTTCCCGTTCTGCGCCGCGCCGCCACCCGGGCCGGCGCCGGTGCCTGCGGCGCCCCCGCCGCGGTTGGCCGCCCCGCCGTTGCCGGCGGACAGGCCGAGCAGGCCTGTGCGGCTCGGGGTCGGGTTCGGCTGGGTCTGGGTGGCCGCCGGGCTCGGGCTGGTGGTGTCCGGCTGCTCGGTCGGCTGCTGGTCGGTCGGCGGGGTCTGGGTGGGGCTCGGCGGCGGGGTGGTCTGGATCTGCGCGGCGACCGAGAGCTGGACCGTCGATCCCCGCGGGACGTTCCCTCCGGAGGGCTGCTGGTCGACCACGGTGCCGGGGGCCACGTTGTTGTTCGCCACCGACTGCTGGGTCGCCTGCAGGCCGTAGCGGCCGAGCTCGGCGACGGCGTTCTCGTAGGAGCGGTTGCGCACGTCGGGCACGTTGACGTTGGAGCTGACCACGTTCAGGGTGACGGTGGCGCCGGGCCTGACGGCGGAGCCCACCTGCGGGTCGGTGCTGTCGACAGTGCCGGGCTTGTGGCTGGTCGCGTTCGCGTAGGGCACCGAGCTCGGCACCAGGCCGAGCCCGCGCAGCTCCGCCTCCGCGGTCGCCTGCGACTTGCCGACGAGGTCGGCCGGGATTGTGACGTCGCCGGCGGCCTTGCCGATCGACAGCGTGATCACGCCGTTGATGTCGACCTGCTTGCCCTCGGCCGGGTCGACCTTGGTGACCCGGCCGGCCATGTCCGGCGCATCGACTGAGGTGATCTCCACGCGCCCGGTGAAACCGGCGCTCTGGAGCCGGGCCTTGGCCTGCTGCTCGTTCTGGCCGGTGAGGCCGCTCGGTACGGTGAACGACTTGGCCGCCTGGTTGCCGTCGCCGCCGCCGAGGAAGGTGGTCGCGAGCAGGACCACCGCAACGAACACGACGACGATGCTCAGGCCGGCGAGGACGTACTTCAACGTCTGGGACCGCTGCTGGTCCGGCACCGCCCGGCGATCGATGGCGCCGGTGACGTCGTACCGGTCGAACGGACCGGTGCCGAACCGGCCGTCGTCGTAGGAATCGTCGCGGTAGGAGGTCGCCTCGTCGCCGTAGCGGTCGTCGGGGTAGCGGTCCCGGGTCGGGTAGCCCGCCCGGTCGCCCCGGCCGAGCAGCGCGGTGCCGGCGGTGGCGGCGGGGCCGAGGGTGGTGGCGGCACCGCTGGCGCCACCACCTCCCATCATGGCCTGCACCCGGCGTCCCGCCAACGCCCGTTCCAGATCGTCGCGCATCTCACCCGCGGTGAGGTAGCGGTCGTCCGGGTCCTTCTCCATCGCCTTCAGCACGATCGCGTCGGCCTCGGGGGAGATGTCGCGGTCGTGTGCGGACGGCGGGTCCGGATCCTCCCGGACGTGCTGGTAGGCGACCGCCACCGGGTTGTCCCCGCGGAACGGCGGGGAGCCGGTGAGCAGCTCGTAGAGCAGCACCCCGGTGGTGTAGACGTCGCTGCGGGCGTCGACGCGGGCGCCGCGGGCCTGCTCCGGGGACAGGTACTGGGCGGTGCCGATCACGGCCGCCGTCGCCGTCATCGTCGAGGACGTCGCGGTGGTGGCGCGGGCGATGCCGAAGTCCATCACCTTGACCGAACCGTCCGGGCTGAGCATCACGTTCGCCGGCTTGATGTCCCGGTGGATGATCCCCATCCGGTGGCTGTAGTCCAGCGCGGCGCAGACGTCGGAGGTGATCTCCATGGCGCGGCGCTCGGTGAACCGGCCCTCGGCCTGCAGCGCGTCGCGCAGAGTCCGGCCCTCGATGAACTCCATGACGATGTACGGGATGTGGTTGCCGTTGATGACGTCCTCGCCGGTGTCGTACACCGAGACGATCGCCGGATGGTTCAGGGCGGCCGAGGACTGCGCCTCGCGCCGGAACCGGGCGAGGAAGGTGGGGTCGCGGGCGAGGTCCGAACGCAGCGTCTTGATCGCGACCTCGCGCCCGAGTCGGATGTCGCGGCCGCGGAAGACCTCGGCCATCCCGCCGTAGCCGATGCCTGCGCCCAGCTCGTAGCGGCCACCGATGAGCTGCGGCGCCGCGTCGGGCGTGTACATCTCCGTCGCGTCGGTCACCAATACTCCCCTGCCGTCGCCCCTCCCGCGTCGGAGAGCGCCGACCCGGCGTTGCCGCTGACGATTTCATCACCGAATGCGTGCGCGTACACCACACCTGGTGGTGTGGCCGCCGAGTTCGATTCGGAGCCCTTGCTGGAGAACAGCTTGTTGGTCACGAAGGCGGTGATGGCGACCGTCAGGACCAAAAGAATGATCAGGACCGGTAGTGGCATCGGCCGCCGGGCCGCCGGACCGGATCGGCGCCGGGCCGCCCGCCCTGGCCGGGCCGCGTCCGGCTCGCCGGGGCCTGCCGGGCCGCCCGGTGGGCGGGACCACGACGGGGGACCCGGTCGGTAGAGCGTGCCCGGGTCGCGGCTGTCGCCGCGGTCGCCCGCCCGATAGCCCTGCTCCCCGTAGCCCTGCTCCCCGTAGGCGGTCTCGGCACCGTAGGCGGTCTGCTCGCCGCGATAGCCGGGGTATCCCGTGTCGGGACCGAACGACGGGCTGTGCATCGCCGTCGCGGGCAGCTCGGCGGCGCCGTGCGGGGGGCCGGCCGGACCGCCGGGCACGGCCTGGGTGTGGTCCGACCCGGCGCCGGTCCGGCCCGGCCCGCTGGTCCGCCCCATGGTCGACGGTGGGGGAGTGACCCAGGAGGGCGGCCGGTTGCGGGAGGTGGGCCGGCGGCCGGCGGGCCCCGAGGGGGGCAGGCCCGGGCCTGGGCCGGGGTGGCGCGCGGTCGCGTCCGGCGTGTCGCCCGGACCCGGCCAGCGACCGGTGTCCGGGCTCCACAGGCTGCGCCGGATGCCCGCGGCGGAACGGGCGAACGCGCCCGCGGAACTGGGCCGGCGCGCCGGGTCCTTGGCCATGGCCGACTCGACCAGGGCTCGCACCTGGTAGGGGATGTCGGCGGGTAGCGGGGGCGGGGTGTCCTGCTGGTGGGCCATGACCACGACGATCGGGTTGCGGTCGTCGAAGGGCCGCCGGCCGGCGAGGCACTCGTACGCGACGACGCCGAGGGAGTAGACGTCGCTGGCCGGCGTCACCGGTCGCCCCGACGCCTGCTCGGGTGAGACGTAGTACGCCGTGCCCATCATGATGCCGGTGGCGGTCAGCGGGGCGGCGTCCACCGCGCGGGCGATGCCGAAGTCGGTGACCTTGACCGCGCCGTCCGGGCGCAGCAGCAGGTTGCCGGGCTTGACGTCGCGGTGGACGACGCCGAGGGCGTGGGCGGCCTGCAGCGCGTCGGCGGCCTGGCCGAGGATGTCCAGCATCCGTTCGGGCGACAGCCGCTTCTCCCGGTGCAGCGCGGCCGACAGCGGCTCGCCCTCCACCAGCTCCATCACCAGGTAGGCGGTGGGGTAGTCGTCCGCGGTGGCGACCTCGCCATAGTCGTAGACCGAGGCGACCCCGGGGTGCGACAGCCGGGCGGCGTGGCGGGCCTCGCCGCGGAAGCGCACCAGGAACGACTCGTCGCTGGCGTACTCCGGGCGCAGCAGTTTCACCGCGACGGGGCGGCCGAGGGTCTGGTCGAGGCCCCGCCAGACCTCGCCCATGCCGCCCGCGGCGATCCGGCCGTCGAGCCGGTAGCGGTTGTCCAGGACGGTGTTCGGCGAGGCGGCGCCCGCGAACGGCTGCGACGGTGAGGTGGGGTTACCCGGCGAGTTGTTCATGGTGTGTCCAATGCGGCCTGCATGACCTGTTTCGCGACGGGGGCGGCAATGGCACCACCGGTGCCGACCTCACCCCCGCCGTCCTCGACGATGACGGCGACCGCCACCTTCGGCGCGTCTGACGGGGCGAACCCGACGAACCAGGCGTGCGGCAGCTCGCCCGTGCCGTGTTCCGCGGTTCCGGTCTTCCCTGCGACGGAGACGCCGTCGATGCGCGCCTTGCGGCCCGTTCCCGACGTCACCACGCTCTCCATCATGGTCGTGAGTTCGGCGGCGACGTCGCTGCTCACCGGCTTGCCGAGTTCCTTGGGATCGGTCCGGCTGATCGTCTTCTTGTCCGGGCCGCGCAGCTCGGAGACGAGGTAGGGCTTCATCTCGGTGCCACCGTTGGCGATCGCCGCGACCACCTCCGCCATCTGTAGGGGCGTGACCCGGACGTTGTACTGGCCGATCGCCGACTGCGCCGTCTGCGCGCCGTCGAGCTTGGTCGGGAACACGCTGCGGGCCTGCTGCAACGGGAAGTCGGGGAAGGTCGAGTTCAGGCCGAACGCCTCGGCCTGCTGGCGCAGCGTCTCGGCGCCGAGATTGATGCCGAGCTGCGCGAAGGCGGTGTTACAGGAGATTGTCAGCGCGTGGGTGAGGGTATCGGTCTCACCGTCGCCGCACCGCTCGCCGCCGAAGTTCGGCAGCCGCACCGTGCTCAGCGGCAACGCGAGCTCGTCGGGCGCCGGCACGCGGTCGTCCGGGTGGCGGCCGTGCGACAGCGCCGCCGCGGCGGTGATGAGCTTGAACGTCGAACCCGGTGGATAGGTCTGCTGCGTCGCCCGGTTCAGCAGCGGCTGGGCCGGGTCGCCGGAGAGCACCCCGTAGGCGCCCGTCGCCGTCTTCTCGGTGTGGCTGGCCAGCGGGCTCGGGTCGTAGGACGGGCTGGTCACCATCGCCAGGATGGCGCCGGTGGACGGGTCCAACGCGACCACGGCGCCCTTACGGTTGCCCAGCGCCTGCGCGGCGGCCTGCTGGACCGCGGGCAGGATCGTGGTGACCACGGAGCCGCCGCGGCGCTGCTTGTTGGTGAAAAGCCCGGTCACCCGGCTGGCCAGCAGCCGGTCGTCGTCGCCGGAGAGGAACACGTCCTGGGAGCGCTCCAGCCCGGCGGCGGTGAACAGCGTGTAGTAGCCCGTGATGTCGGAGTAGAGCGTCCCGGCCGGGTACTGCCGCTGGAACTTGTACTGGTCGTTCGACGGAGTCGACCGGGCGATCTCCACGTCTCCCGCCAGGATCGTCCCGCGTTCGCGTTCGAGCCGTTCGGTGATCTGGCGGCCGTTGGTCGGTTGGGTCTTGAGGTCACTGGCCTCGCCGACCTGCAGCCAGTTGGCGTTCACCAGCAGCGCGGCGAACAGGACCAGACAGGCGACGGCGACCTTGCGCACCGGGCGGTTCATGTCGTCTTCACCACCTGGGTGGGGCTGTCGGCGACCGCGCCCGGATCGAACAGCGGGGCGTCCGACGCCGGCTCGGGCGCACGGCGTGCGCTGTCGCTGACCCGCAACAGCAACGCGATGATCGCGGCGTTGGCCACGATGGACGACCCACCATAGGAGACGAACGGCAGGGTGAGCCCGGTCAGTGGGATGAGTCGCATCACCCCGCCGACCTGCACGAACACCTGGAGCGCCAGGGTGAACGACAGCCCGGTCGCCAGCAGCTTGCCGAAGGGGTCCTTCGCCCCGAGGGCGGCGCGCATGCCACGCAGCACGATCAGCGCGTACATCGTCAGGATGGCCATCACCCCGGTGAGTCCCAGCTCCTCGCCGAGGCTGGCCATGATGAAGTCGGTGTTGGCGAACGGCACCTTCTGCGGATGGCCCTCGCCGAGGCCGGTGCCGGTCATCCCGCCGGCCGCAAAGCCGTACAGACCCTGCACGAGCTGGTAGGAGGTGCTCGACGGGTTGTCGCCGTCGAAGGCGTGCAACCAGCCGTCGACGCGGACCTGGACGTGGCTGAACATGCTGTGCGCGAGCACGGCACCGATCATGAACAGCACGAACCCGATCAGGAACCACGACGCCCGCTCGGTGGCCACGTAGAGCACGACCATGAACATGCCGAAGAACAGCAGTGAGGAGCCGAGGTCGTTCTGCACGACCAGGATGCCGAGGCTCGCCAGCCACGCCATCAGGACCGGTCCGAGGTCGCGGGCGCGCGGCAGCTTCACCCCGAGCACGGACCGCGACGCCAGGGACAGCACGTCCCGCTTGTTCTCCAGGTAGCCGGCGAAGAAGATCAGAATGATGATCTTCGAGACCTCGCTGGGCTGGAACGAGAACGGCCCGACCCGCAACCAGAGCCGGGCGCCGTTGATGGAGGTGCCGATGCCCGGCACGATGGGCAGCAGCAGGCCGACGATGCCGACCAGTCCGGCCGTGTAGGCATAGCGGGCAAGGTTGCGATGGTCGCGCACCAGCGCCAGCACCAGGACGAAGACGATGACCGCCAGCAGCGTCCAGACGAGCTGCACCTGCGCGGCGCTGGGCGGGATGTGGGTGCCGGCCTGCTTGGCCGCCTGGCTCTTGGCCAGGTCCAGTCGATAGATCATGACCAGGCCGAGGCCGTTGAGGGCGACGACGACCGGCAGTAGCACCGGATCGGCGGCCGGCGCGAACCGGCGGACCGCGAGGTGCGCCAGCGCCCACAGGCAGAAGAAGCCCAGGCCGATCGAGAAGATGCCGAGCGAGAGCTCGCCGATGTCGGCGAAGGTCAGTGCGGCCAGCGCGCTGGTCGCCAGCACCCCGGCGAAGACCAGCAGGACGAGCTCACGGCGGCGGTACGGCGGCAGGTCGGTGCCCTGTGGCAGCGGCAGGCCGGCGAACGTCGCGGTGAGGTCCGCCGACCTCGGCCTGCGCAGCGGAGGAAGGGGTATCGGCGGGCGGGTCATCGCTGGCCTGAGGTCACGGTGACGTGGTGGGTACGGGCGTGCTCGGGCAGCCTGGAACGGCGACGCCGACGGGGATCGCGGTTTGGCACGCCGCAGGCACCAGACCGGCGGGGTCCAGCGACGGGGACTTGGGACGGTTGGTCGGGGACGGACTGGGCGCCGCGGTGACCGCCGGCCGCGTCGGGCTCGGCGTGTGCAGCCGGGCGATGATCTGCTTCCCCTCGTCCCGGCTGTTGGCCGGGATGCCGCGGCGCACATCGTCCTGATCGGCCGGGGTGAACTCGGACAGCAGCGGGCCGTGCGAGACCTTCGACGAGAGATGGACGCCGGCGATGCTGCCCTTCACCCCCTGGAACAGGGCCACCCGCCCGTTCTCGTCGACGCCGACGTAGTACTGGCCGCGCACGTAGGTCCACCCCGCCGCGGCCCCCGCGACGACGAGGACGAACACGACGGTGGAGACGAACAGGATCCGCCGACCCGAGCGGCGTCGGGCGTCCCCCTCCCCGTCCGCATCGTCGCTCTCGCCGTCGCCGCGGTCGCTGGCCTGCTCCTGGCGGTCCCGGCGGTGGAAACCCGACCGGCCGATCCGGGCCGCCTTGGCCGCCGCGGATTCGGCGTCCGGGTAGCGCGGGTCGGGCCCGCTGCGCGCGGACGCGGCCCCGGGCACCACCCGCTTCTCCGCCGCGGCACCGGCGACCAGCGGGTAGGGCCGGCTCTCTCCACGGTCCTCGGAGATGTCGGCGACGACGACCGTGATGTTGTCCGGACCGCCGCCCTTGAGCGCCAGATCGACGAGCTGGTCCACCGCGTCCTGCGGGGTGGGCAGCAGCAGCGTCTCCAGGATCGTCTCCTCGCTGACCACCCCCGACAGGCCGTCGGTGCACAGCAGGTAGCGATCCCCGTCCCGAGCCTGGCGCACCGACAGATCGGGCTCGACCTCGCGGCCGTCCAGCGCACGCATCAGCAGGGAGCGCTGGGGGTGCGTGTTCGCCTGCTCGGGGGTGATCCGGCCCTGGTCGACGAGGTCCTGTACCAGCGTGTGATCGTGGGTGACCTGGCTGAGGATGCCCTCGCGCAGCAGGTAGGCCCGCGAGTCCCCGACATGCAGCACCCCGAGCATGTCTCCGGAGGAGAGCACCGCGGTCACCGTGGTGCCCATGCCGTCCAGGGCGCTGTTCTCCAGCGACATCTCGCGCAACTGACGGTTGGCGTCGCGGACGGCCTCGTTCAGCTCTGTCACGAGGTCGTCGCTGTCGATGTCGTCGTCGAGGTCGGCCAGCCGGGAGATCACCATGGAGCTGGCGACCTCGCCCGCGGCGTGCCCGCCCATGCCGTCGGCCACCGCCAGCAGGCGCTGCCCGGCGTAGGCGGAGTCTTCGTTTCCTTCCCGTACGTGCCCGACATCCGAGCGAACGGCGAAGTGAAGCCTGAGGCTCACCGGTGGAGCTCCAGGACCGTCTTCCCGATCCTGACCGGCGCGCCGAGAGGTACCGGCATGGGACTGGTCACCTTCGAACGGTTGAGGAATGTGCCATTGGTCGAGCCGAGGTCCTCGACGAACCACTGTCCGTCGTGGGGCACGAGTCTCGCATGCCGACCTGATGCGAAGTCATCCTCGAGGACCAGAGTCGAGTCCTGTGCCCGTCCGATGGTGACAGGTGACGATCCTAGGGGAATCGTTGTGCCTGCCAAGTGCCCCTTGGTTACCACGAGTTTGCTCGGAGACTGTGGCTTGCGTGCTGGTTGAGGTGGAGTCCGGGGGGGTGTCGGCCGTGCCATCGGGGGTGGCTCGCGCCGCTGCTGGCGCTTCGTCGGGCCGAACATGTCCAGCCGGACGGCGCGCACGGCGACCAGGACGAATCCCCACAGCAGGGCAAGAAAGCCGATCTTGACGATCAGCAGGACGAGTTCGCTGGGCTCGGTCGGATCCATCGGCCGCTACCAGCCCCGATCCGACCGCGACCGCCCGCGCCCACCGTCGCCGCCCGCCGGGGGGTCGAGCTGGCCCGGCAGGTACGTCTGCGCGTCGTACACGTCGTCCAGCGGTTCGAGGCCGCTGTCGGGCCCCGCCGCGCCGCGGGCGGGTCGGGCCGGCTCGCGGTAGCGGTCGGTGGCGTCCTCCCCGTAAGGGTCCGGCCGGCGGGGACCGTCGTCGCGGCGGTCCCGCGGATCGCGGCGATACGGGTCGCGCCCGCCGCGCTCCGGCACCGCGCGCTCCGGCACCGCGCGCTCCGGCCCGGCGTCGCGGCCCGGGTCCCGGGGGCCGGGTTCGCGGCGGGCCGGACGAGCCTGGTCACGGGCCCGGCCGACATCCGAGCCCGGGCCGTGGCCGCGGTAGCCGGGGTCGCTGCCTGCCCGGGCGGGGCGCTCCCGGTAGGGATCCGTCGGGTAGGGCTGGCCGCCGCGCGGGGGCGAGCCACGCCGGTACGGGTCGTCCGGCGGGGGCGTGGAGCGCCGGTCCGGCGGGGCCGTCGTCCGATGCCCGACCCGCTCCGGCGGAGGGGTGGCCCGGGAGGGCGACCGGCCCGCGGCGCTGCCCCGGCCGTCCTCACGGTGGAAGACGATGGTCGCGGTGCCGAGCTCGATCCGATCCCCGCTGACGAGCTTGACCTGGGTGGCCGCGCGGCCGTTGACGAGGCTGCCGTTCGTCGAGCCGGCGTCGACGTAAAGGAACTGCCCGTCCGGCAGCCGGCGGATCTCCCCGTGCCGCCGGGACACCCCGGTGTCGTTCAGCCGGATGTCGCACTCGACGCTGCGCCCGATGACGGTGGTCTCGGCGTCCAGCGGGTACTCCCGCTCCCCGCCGCCACCCGTCCCACCCGGGGCCTTCGTCGTGATCAGTAGATGGGGGGTGCCGGGCGCACTCGGGCGCGGACGGCCGCGGCGCCCGCTGACGACCCCCGGGTCCGCCGCCGCCACGCTGCTGCGGATCCGGAAGACGCCGACGTCGAGGTCGGCCGCCTCGGACATCCGGACGGAGACCGGGCCGACGAAGGTGTACCGCTGCTCGGCCGCATGCTCGCGGACCATCTCGGCCAGCTCGTCGCACAGCGCCCGGTCATATGGGGAGAGCCGGGCGAAGTCGCCGGTGGCGAGCTCCACCGCGAACTCGTTGGGCACCAGCACGCGGTTGGAACTGACCGCCCGCCGGTCGTCGGTCTCCCGGGCCAGCGCGCTGGCGATCTCCACGGGCTCGACCCCGCCCTTGAACACCTTGGCGAACGCACCCTCGACGAGGCCGCCCAGGCGCCGTTCGAAGCGTTGTAGCACGCCCATGCTCGACCTCCCTTCTCCCGGTCTGTGAGATCGTATGCCCCCGGGCGCGGACGCCCCACGGCTCGGCCGCTTGACAGGTCCACCGCGGTGGGCGACCCCCCGGCGCAGTGGACATCTCCGGCGTGATAGCGTGTCCCCTGGTTAAGAGATAGTCCCACTCGGGCGAGTGGCGGAATGGCAGACGCGCACGGTTCAGGTCCGTGTGTCCTAGCGGACGTGGGGGTTCAACTCCCCCCTCGCCCACGTCAGCCCCTACCGGAGCATGCTGCGCCGGTAGGGGCTTCCTTTATTTTGCCGGGGGGGCCGAGCCCCCCCGAGCCCCCCACGGTGGCCTGTCGGGTGGGTGGGTGGGTGAGGGGGGCGGGGTGGGGGGCGAACTTTGCCACCCCGAGGCGACCACCCCGTCCAGGCTGCCCCGGCACCGAGAAACTGGCCCAAAGCAGCCATTCCCAGTCGCACAGCAACCACTCACGCCCCTGGGACGCCCCTGCGGCCACACCACTGAGTGCACCCTCGGGGGGTGGGGTCAGGCGGGCGACTGTCGTGAAGTGGACGGCTGATCGTGGCGGTCAGTGCGCCGCGGTGGTGCCGAGCGCCGGCTGGGCGGAGCACTTCTGGAGCACCGCCCGCATCGCCTGGGCCTCCGCCGCCACCACCCACAGGTGATAGCGGGACTTCAGCCCCACCTGGCGGGCGATGTACGGGCACTGCTCGCCAGGGCTGGGCGGCAGCCATTCGGCCGCATCGTGGTCGCTCTTGCGCTGGTTCGTCGGGCCGTCCACCGCGAGCAGGTTCTCCGGGTCGTTCGCGAACTGCAGGCGCTGTGCATCGGTCCAGTTCAGTGCGCCGGTCCGCCAGGCGTCGGCCAGCGGCACGACATGGTCGATCTGCACGGCGGAGGCGTTGCGGGAGCGGTCGAAACGGATGATCCGGGTCGTGTACGGATCGGTGAGCTCGCCGGTCAGCACCGTGCAGCCGTCGGACCGCCGCACGGTGGTGCTGCGCAGGTCTCGGCGCAGGATGTCGTTGCGGGTGTCGCAGCCGTTGTGGTCGACGTCGGACCAGGGGGTGCCGAACTCGTCGCGCTGGTACTTCGGCGAGTTGTCCTCGGCGCGGACCGGCAGGGTGGCGAGCAGCGCGAGCGCCGAGCCCGCGGCGCCCCGGGAGGTCGCGCCTGCGGCGCCTGCCGCGCTCGCCGCGCCCGGATCCGCCGCGCCGGTCTGGTCGCCGCGGCTGTCGCAGGCGACCAGCGCGGTGGCCACCGCGAGCAGCAACACGAGCCCGCCGTACCTGATCCGCCCGGCCGATCCTGCCCGTCCAACCGATCCTGCCCGTCCAACCGATGCCGCCCGCCCGACCCGGCGGCGCGGGACCGCACCGACAGCGCTTGTCCGCACCTGACTCCCCACCTCGACGCCCCGCCCACCTCGACGCCCCGGGTCCGCGGGAAGAACGCCTCCGCCCGCTTGACGCCCGTCCGGGCAGAGAGTCACGTTAGCGGTCGATCGTGGTGTCCTGGTGGTTGGTACAACCCGGAAAGGGCAGTTCTTAGCGCGAAACATCGCAACGTAGCCAGTCAATCCCCTACAGTGTGCTGCCATGCTCAGACTGCTGGCGCAGGTCGCCGCCCCGATGCCGTCCCATCCCCGCGGGTAGCACGTGGTTGCCGTCCCGTCCGCGTCGCCGCGATCCTCGGCTGTGCCATCCCGGCCCTTACGCCGCGACGCCGAACTGAACCGTGCCCGCATCCTCACCGCCGCCCGGGAGCTGTTCGTCGAGCGCGGAAACGACGTCGGCGTCGAGGAGATCGCCCGCCGCGCCGGAGTCGGCATGGGCACCCTCTACCGACGTTTTCCGAACAAGGACGCGCTCATCGAGGCGATTCTGCGGTCGACCGTCGACGACATCCGCGAACTCGCCGTGGAGGTGGCCGCGACGGAACCACCGGCAAGCGCGCTGCATTGCTTCGTGGTACGGGTGCTGGCGGCCGACCCCTGCCATGGAGCCTTCCTGGCGCAGCGGCTGTGGAGCGGGCGCACCGCGGAGCGCATGATCGCCGAGGTCGTCCCGTCGGTGGCGGCGATGCTCGCCGCGGCCCAGCGGGCGGGCACGGTCCGCAGCGACGTGGTGCTGGCGGACCTGCTGGTCCTGATGCGGTCGCTACGGCTGGTCGTGGACCTCACCGAGCGAGTCGCGCCGGGGTCCTGGCGGCGCTCCCTGGAGATCATCCTGGCCGGCTTCAGGCCGGATTCCCGCAACGGCGAGCTGCCGGTGCCGGTGCCGGCCTACGCGGCGCTGGCGGGCGCCGGGGAGACGCCGCCGAGCGTCGACTGACGGCGGCCGGCCGCCGTCAGCGGACCGGGATGTGGGCCCCGGCGCTCTGCGAACTCTCGTGGAGCTCGAGTTCCTGCGGCTGCGCATCGCGGGGGACGTCGAAGACCAGGGTGCCGCGCTTGGTCTCGCCGGGGTTGATGGAGTCCCACAGGTTCTCGTCCAGCTTGAAGCGGGCGAGGAAGTTCGCCTCGTGACGGTCGCCGTGATCGTCCCAGAGCAGCTCGGTGGTGTTGTCCAACGCCGCGGAGGTGTCACCGGTGTTGCGCACCGTCACCCGGGCCAGGCAGAACCTGCCGTCCGCGCGCAGTGCGAGGATCCCGTCGCCTAGCCGGGTCTTCGAGCAGTCGACGCCCGCCACGACGAACTCCAGCCGGCCGTCCGTCGCCGGCAGGCCAAGCCCCGCGGTGGGACTCGGGGTGACCGACGCACCGCCCGCCACCGTCCCGGCGGAGCCAGGCGGCCGGCCAGAGTCAGTCCTGCCGCCGTTGCGGCTCGGCAGGCTGACCACGACCACGATGGCGATCAGCGCCGCCACGACGATTCCGATGATCAGTGCGAGCTGCCGGCGGTCCGGTCCGCGCCGGGGCCGGGACTGCGGATAGGGCGGATAGGGGGTGTCTGCGGCGCCGGGCATCGGCGTGGGACCCGGCACTCGTGCCGGCTCCGACATCCGTGCCGGCTCCGACATCCGTGCCGGCTCCGACATCCGTGCCGGCCCCGCGATCCGGGCCGGCCCCGCCATCCGTGCCGACTCCGAGGACCGGGGTGGTTCCGACATTCGCGGCGTTTCCGACATTCGCGGCGGGCCGGGCGTCCGGGTCGGCTCCGGCGTGCGGCTCGGCTCGGCCATCCGCGCCGGCTGCGGCCCGGGTCCCGGGGCCTGACCGGGTGCTCGCTGACCGCCAGGACCGGCCCACCGGGCCGCGGGCGTGCCCGGCGCCGACCCGCGCGGCCGCCCGCCCGGCTGGCGCCCGTCCGGTGGAGCGCCTGGCGCGGCTCCCGGCCCGCGACCACCGGGGGGGCCGGCGGTCGCCGGGTAGGGGGCGCCCCGCGGCCGGCCGCCGTTCGGCGGGCCACCCATCGCCGGCGTCGGGCTGGGCCCGTGGGCGCCCGGGGCCCGGTCTGCGGCGGGCGCGCGGCCCGGTGGGCCGGCCACGTCGGGCCTCACCGCGGGGGCGCCGTCCCGGGGCGGGCGGCGGGCGGGGGCCGAGGTCACCGGGCCCACCCGCGTCGGCGCCGGGCGGGGCACCTCGCCGGTGCGGTTGAGCAGCTCCTCGACCTGGCCTATCGCCGGCCCGATGGCGGGGCCACCGCGGGCCGGCGGCTGCGCGACGAGCCGCAGCAGCAGCTCCCGGGCGCTCGGCCGGTCGTCGGGATGCTTCGCCAGGGCGGCGCTGACCAGCCCGACCAGCGGCTCCCGCAGGCCACGCAGATCCGGGGCGGAGCCCACGATGCGCATGCCGAGGTCGATATCCGAGCCGTCGCCGAAGGGGTGCCGGCCGGTGCCGGCGTAGGCGATGAGGATGCCCCACGCGAACACGTCCGCCTCGGGTCCGATCGGCTGGCCGTGCACCTGCTCGGGCGCCATCCAGCCGGCCGAGCCGAACCCCCACGCCGTCGGCTTGGCCTTCGCGCCCTCCAACGCCTGGGCGATGCCGAAGTCGATCACCCGGGGACCGGACAGCGAGAGCATGACGTTGCTCGGTTTGAGGTCACGGTGCACGAGCCCCGCGCTGTGGATGGCGGTCAGGGCGGTCGCCACCCCGACAGCCAGGCCGGTCAGGGTCGAGGAGGCCAGCGGACCGGACTCGACCTGCTCGTCCAGCCGGACGCCGTCGATGAACTCGGTGACCAGGTAGGGTGCCGGCGCGTTCGGATCGGCGTCGAGCACCTCGGCGGTACAGAAGGGGGCGACCCGCCGGGCGGCCTCCACCTCGGCCCGGAACCGGCGGCGGAACTCCTCGTCGGCCGCGAGGTCGGGCCGGATCACCTTGACGGCGACCCGCCGCCCGGTGGTGTTGCGGGCCAGGTAGACCGTGCCCATCCCGCCGACGCCCAGGCGGCTGATGAGGGCGTAGGGACCGATGGACCGCGGCTCGTGGGGGTTGAGCGGGTCGCCCGGATCGGTGCGGCGGGGGTTCGGGCCCCCGGCGTCGTCGACCACGGTCAGCACCCTACGGATGTGATCACGACCGCTGCCCACTGCTTGTCACGCGAATGCCTCTCAGCTCCCGATCCCACGCACGGCCCGGACCCGACCCGCTACCAGCTCGTTCCCGTCCGGCGGCACGCGGCGGTCGGGGTTCGCCGGTGTTTCTGGGTCGCGTCGTCTCCGTTCGCAGTCTGCCGCACCGCGGGCCGTCTTCGGCACGCGCGGGCTCCCGGGCGGTCGTTCGGGTCGGTTGGCCGACAATGTGTTGCGATTGTGGATGTTTGCGGACTCCGGGCGTTTGCGGATAGTGGATGTGGCGATAGTGGCCCGCGCCCGCGGCGGGATGAGGCATCGTGGGCGAATGGATACCGGTGGCCCGCCCGGCGTCGACGGACCGTGGCTGCTGTGCCCCTGGTGCGCGGGGCCGGTCCCGTTGACCCATCTCGTCGCCTCCGACGACGAACCCGGCGCCCAGGTGGCGGTGTGCACCGGTTGCGGCCGCCGGGTGAGCTTCCTGCCGCCGACGGAGCCGTGAGGACTGACGCCCCGCCGCCTCCTACGCCTCCAGCTCATTGGCGACGGCGTGCACGACCTTGGCCACCCGCTGCGCGATCCGGCGGTCCGGGTAGCGACCGCGGCGCAGATCGCGCTGGACGTCGTCCAACACCTTGATCATGTCTTCGACCATGCTGTGCAGCTCGTCGGGGCTGCGGCGGGCCGCCTGCGCGGCCGCCTTCGCCACCGACGGGGGCGCGGCCAGCAGCCGGACCGACAGCGCCTGGTCCCCGCGCCGCCCGGCCGCGACGCCGAACTCCACCCGATCGCCCGGCTTGAGCCGCTCCACCCCTGCCGGTAGCGCGGCCTTGTGGACGAAGACGTCGCCGCCGTCGTCACGGCTGAGAAAGCCGAAGCCCTTGTCAACGTCGAACCACTTGACTTTGCCGGTGGGCACGGGCGACCTCGTTCTGTGTAACGACAGGACAACGCGACGAAAGCTGAGGGAATCCCAGGCTATCCGCCGACCGCACCACGCGCGGGGTCTTCGGTCGCGATCGGCTGTCGGCCGGACCTCACCAGTGACGATCCCCTTCCCGGTGTTATCCGGGGTGCACCCCGGGCATGCCAGGTCCTGACCCTGGGCCGACCGTCCGAGCTGGACGGCCGGCCCCCGATGGCAGGAGGCGTTTCGATGGCGAATCCCGATCGCGAGGACTTCCGTACCCCGGAGGACTTCGAGGAGGCCGAGCGGAGCCGGGCTCGGGACGAGGCCGTGCTCGGCGCGGACGGCGGCCCGGACGATCCCGAGGCGAACCGCGCGGCCGAGGGTCTGGAGGTTTCCGACCAGGAAGCCGCGAACTACCGCGAGCACGTCGAGCGGGGCGCACACCAGCAGGGCGAGGGCGCGCCGGTCGTCTGAGCGCCGCCCGCGGGGTGCCCGCCCCGGAGCCGGGCACCCCGAGGAGCCCTCGCGGGTTCCCGTGGCCGCCGCCGTGGGCGGCTCCCGCCGGCGGCGCCCCGTAGGCTGGCGGCTGTGCCGCTGACGTCGCCACCGACCGAGCAGGTCGGACCCCGGGACGAGCCGGCGGCGGGCCGCGCGGACCGGCTCGTCGCGGCCGGGTGCGTGCTGTTCGGGATCGGCCTGCTCGCCACGGCGGTCGCGGTGATCCCGTTCTTCTTCGGGGTCAGGAACCTGCCGACGTGGCTGAACGCCGTGGCCGGCGGCGGGCTGACCATCGGGTTCGCCGTCGCGCTGGCCGGGGTGCTCGTCGCCGTCCGCTCCCGGATCCCCGAGGAGGCCGATCCGGACCTCTACCGGACCAACCCGCACCTCCCGATCGACTGAGCGGCTGAGCGGCGGTCAACGTCGCCGGGTGTCCTCGCCCAGCAGCCAGGGTGGGAACTCGCCGAGCCGGGCCAGGACGACGTCCGCACCGGCCGTGCGCAGCTCCTCCGCCGAGCAGGGGCCCGTGGCCACGCCCACCGCGAGCGCGCCGCCCTCCCGCGCGCCGATCATGTCGCCGACGTGATCCCCGACGAAGACGTCCACCCGATGGGTGAGCAGGGCGGCCCCCTTCGTCCGGGCGAACAGGGCGCCCTCGACCGCGTCGGCGGCGATGCCGATACGTTTCAGACTCGCCCGGGCGAGCGGGGTGCTCTTGGCGGTGACGACGACGACGCGACCGGCGAGCCGGCGTACCGCGTCCACCGCGGCGCGCGCGTCCGGCATCGGGACCGACGCGGGGACCGCGTGCACAGCGGACAGCTCCCGGTAGCGGGCGGCGATGGCGGACACGTCCGCAGCGGGGAACCAGTGGGCGAGCTCGCTCTCCAGCGGCGGTCCGAGCCGGGAGACGACCAGATCGGCGTCGACGGCCACGCCGGTCTCGTCGGACAGGGCGGCGAAGGTGGCCCGGATGCCGGCACGGGCGTCCAACAGGGTCAGGTCGAGGTCGAACCCGACAACCGGGGCTGAGGCATTCCAGGACGGCACCAACCGAGCTTAGGCCGGACCCGACGGGCCGGCCGGACGCTTCGCCTGGGTGGCCACCCCCGCGGCCGCGGCGGGTCGACTCTTCGGCACGGCCCCCAATCGGCCCGCAATCGCCGCCGACGGGGCCGCCGGGCCGGTAGTGTCCGCGGGTGTGACCAGGGTTGTGGTGGATGTGATGCTCAAGCCGGAGATCCTCGACCCGCAGGGCCAGGCGGTGCTGGGCGCGCTGCCTCGCCTCGGGGTGAGCGGAATCGTCGGCGTCCGCCAGGGCAAGCGTTTCGAGCTGGAGCTGGCGGACGGGGTGGCGCTGGACGGCGCGGTGCTGGCGCGGGTCGAACATCTCGCGTCGACGCTGCTGGCCAATCCGGTCATCGAGGACTACGTGGTGCGGGTCGAGGACGCGTCGGCCGAGCCCAGCCCGAGCACCGCGGGCTGAGCCGGCCGGCCCCGGCCGCCGCACCGGGCTTGGCGGGCCGCCGGGGCCGGAGGACAGCTGGAGGACGGCTAGAGGACTCGGGGCGCGGCGCCGCTCTCGCTCACCATCGGCCGGCCGTGGGCCTGCCAGGCGAGCATGCCGTCGGTGAGGTTGCGAACCTGCCAGCCGCCCTGGGCGAGGTAGCCCGTGACGGCGGCGGAGCGTCCGCCGGAGCGGCACACGACGACCACGTCCTGCTCGCGGGGCACCTCGTCGAGCCGGGTGACGAGCTCACCCATGGGGATGTGCAGGGCGTCGGCGATGTGACCGGCGGACCACTCGTCGGGCTCCCGGACATCCACGAGCAGCGGGGCACCGTCCGCGGACAGGTCGGCAGGCAGGTCGGCGACGCTGACGGCCGGGATCTGATCAGAACTCACCCTGCCATCCTGCCACCTATTTCAGCAGTCGGGACAACCGGCGATCGGCGAGCGTCCGCCCGCCGGTCTGACAGGTCGGGCAGTACTGCAGGGCCCGGTCGGCAAACGAGACCTCCCGCACGGTGTCGCCGCAGCGGGGGCAGGGCGACCCGGCCCGTCCGTGCACCGCCAGGTTGGCCTTCTTCTCGGCCTTGAGCTCGCCGGCGGCGAGCCCGGCGGCGCTGTCGCGGGCGGCGGTGAGCACACCGACGAGCGCGGCGTGCAGGCTCGCGGTCTGCGCCGCCGACAGCCCCGCGGCCGGCTTGAACGGCGACAGCCCCGCCGTCCACAGCGCCTCGTCGGAGTAGGCGTTGCCGACGCCGGCGAGGCGAGCCTGATCGGTGAGCACCCCCTTGAGCTGGGCCCGTCCGGCGGCGGCGAGGATCTTCTCGAGCGCGGCCACGGTGAAGGCCGCCCCGAGCGGGTCGACGCCGAGCCGGGCGATGCCGGGGCCCAGCGATGCCCCGGGGCCCAGCGATGCCGGGGCTCAGCGCAACGGCTGGCTGAGCCTCGGCACGAGGTCCGCGTCGGCGGCACGGGCGAGCAGCGTCTCGATGGCGGCGAACCCCTCGTCGCCGAGATCGAGGCTGAACTCGTTGACGTACAGCTTGATGTGCGCGTCGACGACGTCCGGCGCCATCTCCTGCGAATGGGCGAGGACGTAGTCGGCGCTCGCGGACGGGTCGGCGAAGCCGGCGGCGACGCTGGCGCGCACCGCGGCGGACAGCGCGGCGCCGTCCAGCTCGCGGCGGGCGAGGATCGCGCCGAGCGGGATCGGCAGTGAGGTCTGCTCCTCCCACCAGTCGCCGAGGTCGGCGAGCGCCGTCAGCCCGTACGACGGGTAGGTGAACCGCGACTCGTGGATGACCAGCCCCGCGTCGTACCGGCCCTCCTGCACCGCCGGCATGATCTTCTCGAACGGCACCACGTCGATGCTCGCCACGCCACGATCGGCGGCCCACAGCCGGAACAGCAGGTAGGCGGTGGTGCGGGTGCCGGGGATGGCAACCCGGGCTCCGCGCAGGTCGGTGCGGCCGGCGGTGAGCACCAGCGGGCCGCAGCCGCGGCCCAGCGCCCCGCCGGAGGTCAGCAACTGGTAGTCGGCCAGCAACCACGGCAGGGCCCCGTAGGACACCTTGACCAGATCGTCACGCCGTTCGGCCGCGCGGGAGTTCAGCACGTCGATGTCGGCGAACGTCACCGTCATCGCGGGTGCGTCCGGCACCAGCCCGTGGGCCAGGGCGTGGAAGGCGAACGTGTCGTTGGGACACGGGGAGATGGCCAGGGACAGCGACTGGGTGTCTCGCGCCGCCGTGCCCGTCGGGCGCTCGCTCATCCGGTGTCCTCCCGCTCGTCGGTGTCCCGCCGCTCGCTCGTGTCCGCCGCCCCGTCCTGAAGGTCGCGTCGGTGTCCTGTAGGCGCGTTGTCCGGGCCGGTCAGCGCGCGCCGTTGCTGCCGTGCTGGGGACCGGAGCCCGCCGCGGCCGTCCCGCCGGCGGCGGGCAGCGCCTCGGCGGCGACCAGGCCCTCGGGGTGCGCGACCAGCGCCGCCGCGGCCGTGCGCAGACTGGCGAGCGCGGCCGGCAGGTTCCAGCCGGCGCGGTCCCGACGGCCGACCGGGTTGCTCACAGCGCGGATCTCCGCGGCGGGGACGCCGAAGGATCTCGCGGCCAGGGCTACGGCGTAGCCCTCCATCGCCTCGGCCACCGGGTCCAGCCGCTCGGTGAGGGCGCTGGCCCGGCGTTCCGTGCCTGTCACGGTCGACACGCTGACCACGGTACCCGTGACGATCCGTCGACCGGTGGCGTCGAGCACGGTGTGCAGCCGCGACACCAGCTCCGGCTCGGGGCGCACGGTGGACGAGCCGAGTCCCAGGTCGTCCAGGGTGAGAAACGTCCCGCTGCCGGTCGGGCCGCGTCCGTCGGGGCCCCGACGGGTCGGTGCGCCGGCCGCGTGGAAGCCGAGGTTGCGGTCCATCTCGCTGATCCGGCCGGCCGGTGCCGACGGGGGCTCCTCGTCGAGACCGGACTCGGCGCCGAGGTCCGCGGCGACCATCCGCTCGGCGACGACGATGTCGCCGACCTCCGCCCAGCCGCGGAACCCGCCCGCGACGCCCATGGTCACCACGAGATCGAACGGCTGCCCGGCGGCGCTCGCGACCGCCAGGGCCGTCGCGGTGCCGGCGGCGGCGGCCGGACCGCCGGTGCCTGCGGCGAGGACAGTGATCGGGCCACGCCGGCGCCCGACGTAGGGGCCCAACGTCGACGTGGTGAGCAACTGGCGGTCCCAGTCCGGGGACACCAGGTTGCCCGGGCCGGCCGGCAACCTCGTCCGGCCACGCGACCAGCTACCCATCAGCCCTGCGCACACCGCGTCTGCCTCGGCTGTCACCGCGGTGACGATCAGGGTGCGGCTCACGACCAGGTCCGGATCATGATCTGGAATGTCCTCGTCTGCCGTCATGCGCTGTTGGTTGATCTACTCGAATGGCACCGGGCCGGACGGCGATGTAACGGCACGGGATTTTCGATGTGGTGCAAATCGGACTTGTTGCCGGACCTTAGCACCACGGTCGACGCTGCGTGGTCCTGATGGCGACCAGGGGCACGCTGCGCGCATGCCGAGGGGCCGAGCGGTGGCAACGGGGGTACCCGGACGGTACGTCCCCCGATCCGGCCCGGGCGGTCGCCGGTCGGGCCGCCGCGGGCGAGCGTCTCGGGCGGGCGGCGCGGCGGGATGCGGGTCAGGGCTTGATCGAGACCACGAACGGCCAGCTCCCCGATGCCGTGGTCGACTTCGGGTCGGTGGGCGCGGCGAAGACCACGAGGTTCACCGTCCCCTGCACGTTCGGGAGCAGGTAGCGGTAGTGGGTGTCGCTGATCGTCTCGGTGATCCGCTGGTTGTTGACCGAGAGGAAGTAGCCGCGATCGGCCACCGAGGTCGGGACGTCGATGTTGAGGCTGCCCCCGGGGCGGGCGTCCAGGTGGGGCGGGGAGACCGTCTGCTGGATGAGGGCACCGTCCCGCAGGTACTGCGCCGCGTTCGTCTTCACGAAGTCGCCGCCGGACTCCATCGTCACCAGCGGTGTCGGACGGTCGCAGCCGGCGACCCCGAGACCGACCGCGACGATGGCGGCGGTGATCGCGGCGAGCCGTGGGAACGGCCGGCGACGGGACCGCGTTGACGTACGCACGCTCGGAGGCTATCGCCGCCGCCGTCGCGGCGTCCCGAGCCGAGGCGTCCGCGAGTGGCGTGGGGCCGACGTCGTGAGCGGTGTCACGTCCCGCCGGCAGATTCGGCTGGGCCCTGCCGTTGGTCGGGTCGGTGTCGTTGGTCAGGCCGGCGAGGTCAGGCGCGCCGCCGACGCCCCAGGCCTCGGCGCTGCCGCGGCGCGTCCGGCCGGGTGGGGTCCTCCAGCGTGGGCGGGATGGGCGCCGGCGGCGCCTCCCGCCAGGGGTCGACGGGCGGCGCCGGTGTGGACACCGTTGCCGTCGGGCCTGGGTATGCCGTCGGCCCTGGGTATGCCGTCGGGTCCGGGTACTCCGGGTATGTCGTCGGCCCTGGGTATGCCGTCGGGTCCGGGAGTGGGGCCTGCGGCTGGGCGCCCGGGGGATACGCCGCGGCGCCGGCGGGGTACGCCGGCCCGGGCGGCCCCACGCGGGGCTGGCCGGCGGGAGTTGGGACGGCGCCGGCGGGTGCACCCGCCGGGACCGCGCCGCCCGGCGGCGGGAGATCGGCGCCCCGCAGCCGGTCGCGGGCCGCCAGGCGCGAGCGGCGCAGCGCGCCGGCCTGGACGAACAGCGTCGCGCAGACGACCGCGGCGGCCACCGCGAAGCCGACTGTCCCGGGCATCTCGATGAGCCCGAGGGCGCCACCGGCGACCCAGGTGAGCTGGAGCGCGGTCTCGGAGCGGGCGAACGCGGAGTTGCGTGTCGCCTCCGGGATGTCGCGCTGGACGACGGCGTCGAGCGCCAGCTTGCCCATCGAGCCGGCCATGGTGGCCAGCAGCGCCGCGACGAGCGAGGTGAACCTGGTGTAGGTGATGGCGGCGCCGAGACAACCGCCGGCCGCCAGGACCAGGGCGAGCATGAGGATGCCCTCCGGGCGTCGTCGGCCGAGTCGGCCGCCGATGAACACGCCGAGCCCGCTGCCGACGCCCGCGGCCACGGCCAGGCCGCCCAGCCACAGGTTGTTGCCGCCGTTGGTCCGCAGCAGGAAGGCGAGATAGAAGGTGAGAAAGCCGACGAGGCCGCGCAGGACCGCGGTGGCGCGCAGGGCCACCGGCAGCGCGCCGAGGAACGCCCGCAGCCGCGCCCCGAGCCCGCGCCGGCCGTCGGGCGCGACCGGGGCGCGCAGCGGCAGCTCGCCGGCCGCCGAGTCGACGTGCCTGGGGAGGTTGAAGGCCAGCAGGACGCCGGCCATGTAGACGATCGCGCAGAGCCGCAGCACCCACGGATAGCCGACGAACGGGATGTGCGCGATGCCCAGCCCGACCGGCGCCACGATGGCGCCGGCGACGATGTTGACCAGCGAGATCCGTGAGTTGACCTTGACGAGGGTGAGCTCGGCCGGGGCGACCCGGGGGATGACCGCGCTGCGCGCCACGCCGAAGCCGCGGGAGAGCACGAGCAGGCCGAGGGCGAGCGGATAGACGGCCAGCCCGTGCAGCGCCCCGGCAAGTTGCCAGGCCAGCAGGCCTCGGCCCAGGCAGATGGCGGCGAGCGCCGTGCGCCGGCCGTAGGCGACCCGGTCGAGCAGCGGCCCGATGACCGGTGCCAGCAGGGCGAATGGCACCATGGTGATGAGCAGGTAGAGGGCGACCTTCGATCGGGCCTCCCCCGAGGGCACCGAGAAGAACAGCGACCCGGCCAGTGCGACCGTGACCAGCGCGTCGCCCGCGGCGTTGACGAAGGACAGTTCGGTGAGGGCGGACAGTCCGGTCCGGTCGGCACCGTCCCCGCGCACGCTCGATCGCAGCCTTCGCAGGTTGTTCGAGACCGTGCTGCCCAGGTTCACCATGCCAAGTGTCCTCGTCCCTGGCCTGCGCTCCTACGACCACGTCGGGCGGTGCGAGTGTCCGTGGGTGAGAATACGTTGCGTGGATGCTCCCGAGGTCCGTTCCGCCACGACCGAGCCGCCGGATCCATCCGCTACCCTCGGTGCGGATTCGGTGCCGGACGCTGCGCAGACGGCCGGCGCGGAAATCATGGCGGGTGCAACGGCCCAGGGCAGCGCGGAGGTCCCAGACGTGACAACGGTGACAACGGCTCCGGCGACGGACCTTGACGCGCCGACCCCGCGGACTCGCCCCCGGGCGTCGTCCGCCACCACCGCGGCGCCGCCGCCCGACGTGAGCCTCGCCACCGAGGCGGTCGCCGACCCGGCGGTGCCGGCCGCGCGGCCCCGGGCGGTCCGCGCGTCGCGGGAGCCGGCGGTGGACGCGGTGTGCGCGGCCGCCGTGGACCTGGCCCGCGCGGCCGCGGTCGAGCAGGCGGGCGGCGAGGGCGAGGTCGGCGAGCACCTTGGCATCGAGGCCGAGGGCGACCGGATCGTCCTGCACCGCTTCGCCTGCACCTCGCCCGCCTACCCGGGCTGGGCCTGGACGGTCGTCGTCACCCGCGCCTCGCGGGTACGCAAGGTCACGGTCGACGACGTGGTGCTGATGCCGGGCGAGGGCGCGCTGCTCGCCCCGGCGTGGGTGCCGTGGTCGCAGCGGCTGCGGCCGGGCGATGTCGGGGTCGGCGACCTGCTGCCCACGGCGATCGACGATCCCCGGCTCGCGCTGCGCGTGGAGGACGTCGAGGAGCTCATCGACGTCGACGACTACTTCGAGCTCGGCCTGGGCCGGTCCCGGGTGCTGTCCGTCACCGGTCGGGAGGAGGCCGTCGAGCGCTGGTACGCCGGTGACGCCGGGCCGGACGCCTCGATCGCCAAGGTCGCCCCGGCCTCGTGCCTGACCTGCGGTTTCCACGTCCGCCTCGCGGGCGCGCTCGGCCGTATGTTCGGCGCCTGCGCCAACGAGCTGGCCCCCGACGACGGCCGGGTCACCGCCATCGATCACGGCTGCGGGGCGCACTCCGAGGCGCTGGTGGCGCCGTCTGCGCACCCGGAACCGATCGTCTTCGACGAGGACCCCTCCGACCTGGAGCCGACGGACGTCGAGCTGATCAGCGTCGCCGCCCACAGCCCCGGCTCGGTGGCGGATGCCGAGCCGGGGGAGCAGGCCGCGGACGCCGCCGGCCCCGAACCCTACGGCCACTCCTGACCGCAGGCCCGGTTCCGTTCCGGCCCTGGGCGGTGCGGCCGGACCCTAGGCGGTGCGGCCGAACAGGGCGGGCAGGGTGCCCTCGTGGGCGTCACGCAGCTCGTCGAGGCCGACGCGCAACACGTCCTGCACGTCGAGCGCGTCGCCGTCGACCACGCCGATACGCCGCCAGGGCAGGCCGCGGACCGTGCACATGTCCGTGAAGCGCAGCTCCTCCGAGCGCGGCACGGCGACGACGGCGCGCCCGGCCGACTCGCTGAACAGCTCGACGAACGGGTCGGCTCCGGCGCCCAGCACGATCCGCGCGCCGTGCCCGCCGCGCAGGCACGACTCGACGAGGGCCTGCGCGAGTCCCCCCTCGGACAGGTCGTGGGCGGCGGTGAGCATGCCGTCGCGGGAACCGGCGACGAGGACCTCCCCGAGCAGCTTCTCCCGGGCGAGGTCGACCGCCGGCGGCGCTCCGCCGAGGTGTCGGTGCGTCACCCAGGCCCACTCGGAGCCGCCGAACTCGTCGGCGGTCTCGCCGAGCAGGATCAGCGCGTCGCCCTCGTCGGTGAAGCCGATCGGGGTGCGCCGGGCGACGTCGTCGAACAGGCCCAGTACTCCGATCACCGGGGTCGGGTGGATCGGGGCGGAGCCCGTCTGGTTGTAGAACGACACGTTGCCGCCGGTGACCGGCAGGCCCAGTTGCCGGCAGCCCTCGGCGAGGCCCGCGCACGCCTGCGCGAACTGCCACATCACCTCGGGATCCTCCGGGGAGCCGAAGTTCAGGCAGTTCGTCACGGCGATCGGCACCGACCCGGCGGCGCTGACGTTGCGGCATGCCTCGGCGAGGGCGAGCTGCGCGCCGGTGAACGGGTCGAGCCGGGCGTAGCGCCCGTTGCCGTCGGTGGCCAGCGCGATGCCGAGCCCGGTCGACTCGGACAGCCGCAGCACGCCGGCGTCCTCCGGCTGGGCGAGAACCGTGGCGGCCTGCACGTACCGGTCGTACTGGTCGGTCACCCAGGCCCGGGAGCACAGGTTGGGGGAGGCGATCATCCGCAGCAGGGTCTCCCGGAGCTGCGCCGGCGTGGTCGGCCGGGCGAGCCGGGCCGCCGTCGGACCGTCCGCCCGGACCCGGTCGAGGTCGGCGGGGCGGCGCAGGGGGCGCTCGTAGACGGGGCCGTCGTCGGCGAGCGAGCCGGGTGGCACGTCGACGACGACCTCGCCGTGCCAGCGCACGATCAGCCGCCCGGTGTCGGTGACCGTGCCGATCCTGGTCGCCAGCACCCCCCAGCGTTCGGCGAGGGCGAGGACCTCGGGCAGCGCCTCGGGGGTGACGATCGCGAGCATCCGCTCCTGGGACTCGCTGGCCAGCACCTCGTGCGCCGCCATCGACGGCTCGCGCAGGGGCACCAGGTCCAGATCGACGTCCATGCCGCCGGGCTGGCCGGTGGCGAGCCCCGCCGCCGTCGTCTCCGTCAGCGCGCAGGTCAGCCCGGCGCCGCCGAGGTCCTGGATGCCGGTGACGAGCCCGCGGTCGAACAGCTCCAGGCAGGACTCGATCAGGATCTTCTCCGTGAACGGGTCGCCGACCTGCACGGACGGCCGCCGGGCCGGGCCGCCGCCCGCGTCGAAGGTCGCCGACGCCAGCACGGACACGCCGCCGATCCCGTCCCGGCCGGTCTTCGCTCCCAGCAGGACCACGGCGTTGCCGACCCCGGTGGCCGCCGAGGTCTGCACCCGGCCGACCGGCATCACCCCGACGCAGAGCGCGTTGACCAGCGGGTTGCCGGCGTAGGTCGGGTCGAACACGACCTCGCCGCCGATGTTGGGCAGGCCGAGGCAGTTGCCGTAGCCACCGATGCCGGCGACCACCCCGGGCAGCGTCCGTGCCGTGTCGGGCGCGTCGGCGTCGCCGAAGCGCAGGGGGTCGAGGACCGCGATCGGCCGGGCCCCCATGGTCAGGATGTCGCGGACGATGCCCCCGACGCCGGTCGCCGCCCCCTGGTAGGGCTCCACGAAGCTGGGATGGTTGTGTGACTCGATCTTGAAGGTGACGGCCAGGCCCTCGCCGACGTCGACGACGCCGGCGTTCTCCCCCATGCCGACGAGCAGCCGGTCGGTGGACGGGGTGTCCCGGAACTGCCGCAGATGCACCTTGGAGGACTTGTAGGAGCAGTGTTCGCTCCACATCACCGAGTACATCGCCAGCTCGGCGTCGCTGGGGCGGCGGCCGAGGGTCGCCACGATCCGTACGTACTCGTCGTCGGTGAGTCCCAGCTCGCGGTACGGCTGCTCGGCGGTGTCCGTGGCACCGGACGTCGCGCTGCCTGTGGTCTCGGAGGTGGCCGCCGGGGCGGTCGGGTTGCCGGTCACCCCCCCATCCTCGCGGATCGGGCCAGCTCGCGGCCCCCGTGCCCGGACACCGGCCCCGCGGGCCCGGCGTGGCATGGGCCACTGCCATGCCGAGCCCGCGTCGTGGCTAGCTGAGCAGACCCTTGCCCTTGAGGTACTCCTTGGCGACATCGGCGGGCTTCTCCCGCTGCGCGTCGACCTTCTTGTTCAGGTCGGCCAGGTCGGCGGTGGTGAGCACCGGTGCCAGCTTGTTCAGCGCCGCCGAGATCTGCGGCGTCAGCGACTTCGTGTTGACGATCGGCACGAGGTTGTCCGCGTTCTGGAGCTTCTTGTCGTCCGTGAGCACCACGAGGTCGTAGTCGGTGACGGTCGCGTCGGTGGTGAGGACCAGGCCGAGCTGGGCCGTGCCGTCCTTGACCGCGGCCTTCGTCTGCGGGGTGTCGACGCCGGTCTTGACGATCTGGCTGATCTTGATGCCGTAGGTCTTCTCCAGGCCGGGCTGGCAGAACGGCCGGGTCTCGCACTCGGGGCCTGCGGCGATCTTCACCGTCTGACCGCTGGCGCCCAGGTCGGACAGCGTCCTGAGGTTGTGCTGGGCGGCGAAGGACTTGCTGACGGCGAAGGCGTTCTGGTCGACCGCGTCGGCCGGGTCGAGCACCGTCAGGCCGAGGCCGGTGGCGAGCGGGCGCAGCGCGGCCAGCGACTTCTGCAGGTCCGGCGAGGAGACCGAGGCCGCGTCCGGGCCATGGACCTTGGAATTGAGCAGGTCGGCGTAGGTCGCGACGTACTGCGGCATCGCGTCGACCGTGCCCTTCTCCAGCGACGACTGCGCGAGCTCGGTCTGCTGCACCGAGGTCCGGTCGACCTTGTAGCCGGCCTTTTCCAGGACCGCCGCGTACATCTCCGCGAGGATCTTGCTTTCGGTGAACCCGGCGTCGGCGACCGTGAGCGAGCCCCCGGCCGAGGCCGACACGCTGGCCCCGGCGGCGCCGCTGCTGCTGCCACCGTCCGAGTCGGAGCCGCAGGCCGCGGCTGTCAGGGCGACGGCGAGCAGCACGGCCAGACCCGCGAACACGCGGCGTGGGCGCCCGGCGGGCCGGCGGACCGCCATGGCACGGTGATGCAGCCAGTCCCGCGGAGCGTCCCGGCGCCGCGGAGCGGTTGGTGCTGTTGCGTCAGTCACGTTCGAGGACCCCACCGTTCATCTTCGGCTCGTTCTCCCTGATCGTCGGGCGCGTGCCACGGCGGCCCCCGGCTGTCCCACACCATCGCACTCGGGTCCGACAACTTCCGGACGTCCGGGACACGCTCCTCCGCGCCAGGGCGGTCCCGCAATCGAAAAAGGCACAAGTAACAGCGCCAAGGTAGACAAACGGTCACGCAGCTGATTCGAGCCCTCCGGGCTCGCCCCGATTTTGATCATGCGTCCGGCATGCGCTCGCTGCCCTCGAGCCAGACTTACCTTGTCGCCGGTCATGCTAACTATCATGCTAACTAACGTGACCGTCGGTGATGGGAATGGATCGGACGAGTTTGTTGCCGATCGACTTCCGGCACTCCGGACGACGGTGGACGGACGCCTGCCTGCGGGTGCGTCGCNCCCCACCGCCGATGCTCTCGACGCCCACGACGAGCTTGCCTGGATCTACGGCCGGCTACACAGGCCGGACCTGCCCGAACTGTTCCCGTGGGCCTGAGGCCGTAACCTCGGGGTTTTCACTTTCGGCACGCGCCCCCGGTTGGTATCAGCCGGCTCGCTACTCATCCCTTACGATCGGGGCCGTGTCCGGCCGCGAGCTTTCTCGACGGTTCTACGATCAGGTGGTCGGTCCGATGGTGGCGGGCGTGCCCCACGCGGCCGCGCTGCTCGGCGAGGGCTCCGAGGTGCTCGGCTTCGACGACGAGGTCTCCACCGATCACGATTTCGGTCCTCGCCTCCAGTTGTTCGTCGCTCCGGGCGTCGACACTGCTCCGATCGACGCCGCCCTGAAGAACCTGCCGGAGTATTTCGACGGTCTCCCCGTCGCGTATTCCGACACCGACCGCCACGATGCCCGGCCACATCATCAGGTCGAGGTGACCACCGTGTCGGCGTTCTTCGTCAGCCGTCTCGGAGCCGACCCCGCCGAGGGGATGGAGCTGACGGACTGGCTGCTGGCCCCCACCCAGATCCTCGCCAGCCTCGTCGACGGTGTCGTCCTGCATGACCCGTTCGGCCTGCTCACCGCCCGACGCCGGGCACTGAACTGGTATCCCGACGACATCTGGCGCTACGTCCTCGCTGCCGGCTGGCTCCGCGTCAGCCAGGAAGAGCCGTTCATCGGCCGGACGGGCGGGCGCGGCGACGATCTTGGTTTCCGGATACTCACCGCCAGGGTGGCCCGCGACCTCGTCCGGATCGGATTCCTCACCGAACGCCGCTGGGCCCCGTACAACAAGTGGCTGACGACCGCGTTCGCCCGCCTCGCTCTCGCCGACCAGGCCGGTCCACACCTACGCCGGGCGCTCGGCGCGACAGGATGGCGGGACCGCGAGGCGGCCCTGTGCGCCGCGGCCGGCCGCCTCGCCGCCGCCACGAACGGTCTCGGCCTGGCGGAACCCGTCGACCCGACGCCGCGCCGCTTCCACACCCGGGACATCCAGGTCCTCGCCGCCGAACGCCTCACCCGCGCCCTGACCGACGCGATCACCGACCCGCTGATACGAGCCCTCCTCGCCCGACTCGGACACCAACCCGACGGAACCGTCGGCCACCTTTTCGGCGCCATCGACCAGGCTTGCGACAACGTCGACATCCTCACCGCACTGGACCGCCGCCGCGACTACGCCTCGCTTCTCGGCCTCCAGCCATAGACGAGCTGGGCCGGGTCCGTGCGCGGCTGTGCCAGCGGGCATGCCCGGAGCCAGGCTGAGCCGCGAGACGGGATCCGCGCGGGGTGCGGGGGGCGCGGTTCCGCGGAACACCATGATCGCCAAGGCCAAGGCCAAGGCCAAGGCTGAGGTCGAGGTTCGGGCGCGGTATGCGGAAGTTCTCTCGGCAATGACGGATGACCGGGAGGAGATCATTATCACCCGTGCCGGCCACGAGCCGGTGGTGATCGTGGTACCACTACGGAGACCACCTCACTCGCAAGCAGACTGCTGGCATTGCAGGTAAAATGCAGGCATGGCCGCGATCACGATCCGCGACGTCTCGGATCCGACTCTTGAAGCGCTGAAGCTCAAGGCCGCGCAGACGGGCCGCAGCCTGCAGGCCTACCTGCTCGACCTGGTCACCAGGGATGCCCGTACGCCGAGCCTGGCGGACATGGCGGCTCGTCTCGACCGTGAAACGCACGTCGATCTCGCCACCTCGGACATCCTTGCCGCGATCGACGAGGGCCGGGAACGGGGGTGAGTGGTCCGGAGGCCGTGATCGACTGCTCGGCGCTGATCCGGACGCTGGCCGATCACGGCGCGACCGGGCAGGCGGTGCGTCGCCGGCTCGCCGGCCTCTCGTCGCTCGCCGCGCCCGGACTGCTCGACTACGAGGTGATCTCGGCATTGTTCGGGATGGTCCGCGGCCGGAAGCTTACCGATCGGGATGCGGAGAAGGCGATCGGCGATTACCAACTCCTGCCGCTGGTGCGGCACGAGACGCTGATCCTGTGGGCGCGCGTCCGCGACCTGCACCACAACCTCAGCGCCTACGACGCCCAGTACGTCGCCCTCGCCGAGACCCTGGGACTGCCATTGATCACCAGTGACGCGCGCATTGAACGCAGCGGTGCCGCCAGGTGTCCCGTCGAGGTTTTTGCGTGAATCGCGAAAGCGCCTACCGGAGCGTCTGAACGTTTCTGCGCGGAGGCGCCCTGTCAGCTCCAATCAGCGGGCTCTGGGGGCTCTGGGGGCTCGGGGGGCTCGGGCGGTCGACACCGCGCGGGACAGGACGAGCAGCAGGCCGTCGACGAGGAGCGCGAGTGCGGCCACGAGGATCGCGCCGCCGACCACCTCGGGGCGGCGGTTGTTGGCCAGGCCGTCGACGACGAACCGGCCGAGCCCGCCGCCGCCGATCAGCGCCGCGATGGTCGCCGTCGCCACCACCTGCACCGCGGCCAGTCGCAGGCCGAGCATGATCATCGGTAGGGCCAGCGGGAGCTCCACCCGGCGCAGGAGCTGGCCGCCGGACATGCCCATGCCCCGGGCGGCCTCCTTCGCCCCCGCGTCGACCTCCTGCATCCCCACGTAGCTGTTGGTGACCAGCGGGGCGATCGCGAAGAGGGTGAGCGCGACGACGGTGGTCGTGTCGCCGATGCCGAGCGGGCCGATCGCCAGGAGCACGAGGACGGCGAACGTCGGCACCGCCCGTCCGATGTTGGAGACGTTGATGGCCAGGGTGCCGCCCCGGCCGAGGTGCCCCAGACCGATCCCGACCGGCAGCGCGACCGCGCACGCGATGCCCACCGAGGCGCCGGTGAGCAGCAGGTGCTCGCCGAGGCGGTGGGCGATGCCCTCGTCGCCGCGCCAGCTCGCGCCGGTGGTGAGCCAGTCGAACGCGCTGCTCAGGGTGCTCATGCGGCGGTTCCTTGCGGAGGCAGTGGGCTCGCGGCCGGCGGGCTCGCGGCGGGAGAGCCGGCGGACGGCGGGCCGACCGCCCGGCCCGCGCGGGTCCGGCGGCCGCGACGCCAGGGTGTCAGCAGCCACTGCAGGGCGACGAGCAGCAGGTCGGCGACGATGGCGAGCGCCACGCACAGCACCGAGGCGGTCAGCACCTCCGACTTGAACGAGCTGGTCAGGCCGTCGTAGATGAGATCGCCCAGGCCGCCGTGGCCGATCGTCGCGCCGACGGTGACCAGCGCGATCGTCGAGACCGTCGCGACCCGGATCGCGGCCATGATCGCGGGCAGCGCGAGCGGGATCTCCACGGTGACCAGCAGCCGCAACGGGCCGTAGCCCATGCCCCGGGCGGCATCGCGCACGTCCGCCGGCACGGAGTCGAGCCCGGCTAGCAGCCCGCGGAAGAGGATGACCAGCGTGTACGCCACCAGCCCGATCCGCACCGTGGTCGTGGACAGGCCGGTGACGGGCAGCAGCAGCGCGAAGAACGCCAGCGACGGCACCGTGTACAGGATGTTCGCCAGCCCGCTGATCCAGGCGACGGCGAACCGCCAGCGCCGGGCGAGCAGGACCAGCGGCACCGCGATCACCAGGCCGATCGCGACCGCGCTCAGCGTGAGGCTGACGTGCTCGCGCAGTGCCGCCTGCAGCTCGTCCGAGCGGGTCTCGACGTAATCTCCGCAGATCCAGGCGTTTCGTTCGAGACAGCTCCCGGACGCGACGATGGCCACCGAAGCACCGTAACCGGTACGGAGGACGCGACGCCCATGACCGTGGACCCGACGACCTCGGTGGAACCGACGACCTCGGCGGACCCGATGATCTCGTTGCGCGGGGTGGGCAAGCGCTACCCGGACGGCACGGTCGCGGTCGCGGACCTGTCCTTCGACGTGCCGGCCGGCGAGCTGCTGTGCCTGGTGGGCCCGTCCGGCTGCGGCAAGACCACGACGATGAAGATGATCAACCGGCTGGTGGAGCCGACGTCCGGGCGCATCCTGGTGGCCGGCGAGGACGTGGCCCGCACCGACCCGGTTCGGCTGCGTCGACGCATCGGCTACGTCATCCAGCAGATCGGTCTGTTCCCGCACCTGACGGTGCGCGCGAACGTCGGCACCGTGCCGCGGCTGCTGGGCTGGGACCGCGCCCGCATCCGCGCCCGGGTGGACGCGATGCTCGACCTCGTCGGCCTTGACCCGGCGACGGTGGGGAAGCGCTACCCGCACGAGCTGTCCGGCGGGCAGCAGCAGCGGGTCGGCGTCGCGAGGGCGCTGGCCGCCGATCCGCCGGTGCTGCTCCTGGACGAGCCCTTCTCCGCGATCGACCCGATCGCGCGGGACCGGCTGCAGGCGGAGTTCCTGCGGTTGCAGCGGGAGATTCGCAAGACCGTGGTGTTCGTCACTCACGACCTGGACGAGGCGATCCGGCTCGGTGACCGGATCGCGGTGTTCCGCCAGGGCGGCCAGCTGGAGCAGATCGACCCACCGGCCCGCATCCTCGGCCGCCCGGCCACCGACTTCGTCGCCGGCTTCACCGGTTCCGACCGGGCGCTGCGGCGGCTGTCCGTGACCACGCTGCGCCGGGAGGATCTCGAAGCGCCCCGACCCGGCCAGGTCGAGGCCGCGGGCGCCGGGCCGGCTGGCGGTGCCGGGCCGGCTGGCGGTGCCGGGCAGCGGGTGAGCATCGAGGTGGGGGCGTCCTTGCGGGAGGCGCTGTCCGCGCTGCTCGCGCAGGACAGCGGCGTGCTCGACGTCCACGCCCACGGCGAGCTGGCAGGCGTGCTCACGCCGGCGGCCCTGCATGCGGCGCTGCGCCGGTCGGTGGCGCGGGACGACGAGCCCGACACCGAGTCCGACACCGAGCCCGAGGAGCCCGCTGGGCCGGCCGGGTCGGTGCGGTCGGCGCCGGCCGCCCCCGGTTGCGGGCAGGTGTGACCGGCGGGCTGGTCAGGCGCGGGCGAGCAGGCCGGTCAGCACCGAGGTGAACATGCGCAGCCCGTCCAGGCCCGAGCCGGTCAGCTCGTCGACGGCGTGTTCCGGGTGGGGCATGAGGCCCATGACCGTGCGTTCGGCGTTGCAGACCCCGGCGATGTCGTCGGCCGAGCCGTTGGGGTTGCCGCCGACGTAGCGCAGGACGATCCGGTCCTGCGCGGCCAGCTCGGCGAGCACCCCGGGGCTCGCCACGAAGCGGCCGTCGCCATGCTTGACGGGGATGGTGATTTCCTCGCCGGCCTGGTAGTCGCGCGTCCACGCCGTGGCCGC
This sequence comes from Frankia torreyi, assembly GCF_000948395.1. Taxonomy (GTDB): domain Bacteria; phylum Actinomycetota; class Actinomycetes; order Frankiales; family Frankiaceae; genus Frankia; species Frankia torreyi. Next base: position 74,095 of record NZ_JYFN01000026.1, read on the forward strand.
GGTCTCGACCCGCAGCCGCTGGTCGCGGCAGACGAAGTGCAGCCCGGCGTTGCGGGTCAGCGCGCCCGGCAGCAGGCCGGCCTCGCACAGCACCTGGAAGCCGTTGCAGATGCCCAGCGTGGGCAGGCCGTCGGCGGCCGCGGCGACGAGGGCCGCGACCATCGGAGAGAACCGGGCGATCGCACCGGCACGCAGGTAGTCCCCGTAGGAGAAGCCGCCGGGCAGGATGACGGCGTCGACCCCGGCGAGGTCGTCGTCGCCGTGCCAGAGGGCGACCGGCTCGGCGCCGGCGGCCCGCACGGCGAGGGCCGCGTCCCGGTCGTCGAGCGACCCCGGGAAGGTGACGACCCCGATCCTGGCCGTCGTCCTGGCCGTCGTCCTGGTCGTGTCGGTCCCCACCGCATCCATCCCGGCACCCACCCAGCTTCCGCTCGCCCGTCCGCTCCCGTCAGCGTAACCGCTCCCCTCGCGAAGGAAGGGCGGTCGATCGGCCTCGGAGTCCGGGTGTGGTCGTGGGCGGACCGGGGTCAGACGGGCTCGTCGGCGGCCTTCGGCGGGCGGGCGGTGCCCCACGGTCCGGTCGTCCTGCGCGCCCGGCTCAACTGCGCACCCGGGGCGCTCTCCTCCCAGACCAGCGCCTTCTCCAGGTGCACGCGGGTACCCCGATGCGGGCCCTCGACCCGGTGGAACTGGACACGGTCCATGAGCGCCCGCATCAGGAAGATCCCCCGCCCCTGCTCCGGGACGTTCTCCGGCGCCGTGCCGTCCGGGGTCGGGCGCGTCGCCCGCTCCGGATCGAACACGCTCTCGAAGGTGGCGTCCAGGCCGCCGCCGCGGTCGCTCACCTCGATGACGGCCACCTCGTTGTCGACGCCGACCGATACCTCGTACTCGTCCTCAGCCTGGGCATGAAGAAGAACATTCGCACATGCCTCCGTCAACGCAAGCTCAACATCGTCAATGCATTCCTGGGATACCCCGAGAACCTTCAGAGACTGTGTGCAGATTCGTCTGACCACGGGTATGGAGATCTCATCGCGGGGCAACGACAGGCTTAGTTTGATCTCCATGTCGGCAGGTGTACCCCCCTCGGGCAACGTCAATCGAGCCTGCTAGACGAACATTTTCGGAAGTGCGTCACACCGTTGCGGATCATCGGAGTCGCTCGGCGATCGCCCGGCCCAACCCGGTGCCCGAGAGCCAGGCATTCTCGATCTTCGGTCGGCCCCATCCATCGCCCGCAAGACCGATTCCATTGTCGGACAGGTGGAACGGTTGCTCGTGCGGGCGCTCCGGCCGGGCGAACGTCCACCGCTGCACATACACCCACCGGGGCTGCTCCGGGATGGCGAGCAGCCGCCGCAGCGACTCGATGAGCGCGGGTCCGGCCGCGGCCGGCTCGGTCAGGTGCGGTCGGGCGAACCGGGCCGTCGAGTGCGCCACCAGAACGGGCGCGTTGTCGCCGCGGCGGCGACCGTCGTCGGCGATCCACTCGATCGTGTCGTCGTCGTGGACGAAGGCGCCGTCCACCGGCGTCCAGCAGCGGTGCGACCAGCCCGCGAGCAGCGCCAGCGCGGGTGACCAGGACCGGTCGGCGACCAGCGCGCGCTCCTCGGTGAAGGCCTCGTCGAGGTGGCGCAGCGCCTGCGGGTCGGGCATGGCCAGCACCACCGCGTCCACCGGCTCACCGTCGACGATCGGGCCCGGGGTGATCCGGGCGATCGGGGCGGACTGCGCCACGCTGATTCCGGCGCGGGACGCGAGGTCCGCGACCAGCGACCGCAGCCCGCGAGGCGCGGCGTAGCGCAGCGGCCCCGGTTCGGCCGCGGTCAGCGTCGCGTTCGGCCCGCTGATCACCGACATCCGCCGGGTCCACGGGCGCGCTGTTCCCCGGGCCGTCCAGTCATCCACGACCTCGGCGAACTCGGGTGAGGTGACGGTGAAGTAGGAAGCGCCGGAGTCCACGATCCGCCCGTCAATCCACCGAGAGGCCATCCGGCCGCCGATCACCCGGCCCCGGTCCCGGACCTCCACCGTGATTCCCCGGGCTTGCAGCACACTGGCACAGGCGATTCCCGTAATTCCTCCGCCGGCGACGACGACCTTTGTCACCAACCCCCCCATTGTCTCGACATCGATGCCGGCCGGCTCGCGGGTAAACCCCCATTTCTCCGTCCTGGGCCGTCGCTTTCGTGGGATCGCGGGCCCGGCCGGGCGGCCGCAGGCGAGCCAAGCACAGTGATCATCTCCGCGCACCCGCCGGGATCGACCCGGCAGTCAGGCACCATCATCGTGCCTGTCATCTCCGACGCCCGGGTACGGCCGGTGCCGGCTTGACGGGACAACACCCAGGACAGGCGGGGGTTCTCCCGGAATGCGCGGGCGGGGTGCCGCCGCAGCGCCCGGCGTTCCCGTCCAGCGCCGCCCATGGCCTAGCCTTACCCCGAATCCAGCCGTACCCAGTCCATGTCCACGACCGTGCGTGACGGTCATGACCTTAGGAGCCCGTGATCGCACGTCGACCCGCACCCCAGCGTCCGGGCACCCGCCCCTCCCGCGTCGCGGCCGGTTCGACCGCCGCCCGCCGCCGTTCAGCCGAGCCGGGACCCGACGGCCCGATCGGCGCGATCGGCGTCGTCGGGCCGCGGGAGCCCTGCCCCTGCGGCTCCGGGCGTCGCTACAAGGCGTGCCATGGCGAGCGGAGCCGGCCGGCGCCGGTGCTGCGGCCCTTCCTCGGCCGCCGGGACGAGCCCGACCTGGTCGCGTTGCGGGAGCTGGTGCCGAGCGCGACCGCCCCGGTGATCCTCGCGGCCGACCATCTCGCCAAGCATCCCGAGCACGCCGACCGGCGCATCACGCTCTGCACGATGCTGCCGCAGGCGGCGCCGGCGCTGGTCCGGGAGGACGGGGAGATCCTCGTCGCCATGCAGACCGCGCTGCCCGGGCTGGACGCGTCCCGGGACATCGCCGGGGCGCTGCTCGCCGCCCTCGACGCCGAGCCGGGCAACGTGGTGGACGCACCGGCGGCCTCGTCGCCGCGCCTGGTCGAGCAGCGGCCGGACGGGCTGGCCGGGCTGCCCCGGCTCACCGACCTGCTCGACCCCGCCCCCCTGGAGATCACCGTCCACCCCGGCTTCGGGTGGTGGCTGCCGCCGTCGGACGACGACAGCGGGCCCAATCAGGAGGTGGCGGCGATGCTGGAGCGCGCCAACGCCACCGTGGTGCCCACGGTGCGGCTGTCCGCCGTGTCCGCCGCCTACTGGTGCCACCCAAGCGACCGGTGGCATCTGCGCTGGGCGCTGCCCCTGGCCGCGCCGGCCGGAGCCGCCACGGATCCGGCTGCCACGGATCCGACCGCGGCGGATCGGGCTGCCACGGACTCAGCCGACGTCGGCGACGCCGCCCGTTCGGAGGAGGCGTTGCTCGACGCCCTGGCCCGGCTGGCCGCGGCCGAGCGGCTCACCGTCGGTCCGGGAACCCGGTTCGTCGGCTTCTTCCGGGCTGACGGCCTCGTCATCCCGGTCTGGGATCTCGCCGCGGACACCGCGGCCGAGCGTTGCGAGGAGCCGGCTGCCGCGCTGGGGCTCGCCTACCGGGAGGCGCTCGCGGACCCGACCCCGCTCACCGCGCAGGAGCGCCGGGTCCGGGCCGGTCTCGTCGGCCGCAGCCTCACCCTGCGCTGACGCGGTCGGTGGTCCGACAGGAGGGGATTGCGGTGGGCACGAGCGAAAGGCCGGACGACACGTTCGACGTCATCGTCGTCGGGGCGGGCCCCGCCGGGGGCAGCGCGGCGCGGGCGGCGGCGGCCGCCGGGGCCCGCGTCTGCGTCCTCGAACGGTCCTCGATGCCGCGGTACAAGACCTGCGGCGGCGGACTGGTCGGCCTGTCGACCGATCACGTCGGCATCGACCTGGCCGGCCTGGTCCGTGCCACGGTCAGCTCGCTGACGATGACCCTGGACGGTCGGTACACGGTCAGCCGCGGCCAGCGGAACGCGCGGCCCTGGCTGTCCATGGTGATGCGGACCGACCTGGACGCCGCGCTGCTGGCCGCGGCCGAGGCGGCGGGCGCGATAGTGCGGACCGGCGTGCAGGTGCTGGGCCTGCGCGAGGAGGCCGAGCCGGTCGCCTGGCTGGCGGGCGCCGCGGTGCCCGTGGTCGACGATGGCTGGGTGAGCGTCCGGGTGCGCGGCGGCGCCGACCTGCGGGCCCGGGTCGTCATCGGGGCGGATGGCGCCTCGGGGCGCTGCGGCACCCACGTCGGAGTCCGGTGCGATCAGATCGACGTCGGCCTGGAGGGTGAGTTCGTCGTGGACGCCGCGCTCGCCGAGCGGTGGGCCGGTCGAATGCTGCTCGACTGGGGTCCGGTGCCCGGCTCCTACGGCTGGCTGTTCCCCAAGGGACGGGTGCTGACGGTGGGGGTGATCGGCGACCGGGCCAGGGGCGCCGCCCTGCGCGACTACTACGAGCGGTTCGTCGAGCGGCTCGGGCTCGCGGGCGCCCCGCGCCAGCACGATTCCGGGCATCTCACCCGGGTCCGGGCCGTCGACTCCCCGCTGCGCCGCGGCCGGGTCCTCGTCGCCGGAGACGCCGCCGGCCTGCTCGACCCGTGGACCCGGGAGGGCATCTCGTTCGCGCTGCGCTCGGGCCGGCTCGCCGGGGAGGCGGCGGCGGGGGCGGTCGGCGCCCCTGGCGCCACCGGGCCCGCCGGCTCGGCCGCCCTGGACGCCTACCCGGCCCGCGTCGAGGCGGTTCTGGGTCCGGAGATGGCGGCGGGCCGCGAGGTGCTCGGCGCGTTCACCCGGCGGCCGGGGGTGATGCACGCGCTCATGGCGGGCCCGGGCACCTTCGGACTGTTCACCCGGCTCATCGAGGGCCGCACGACGGTCGCCCGCCAGTTGCGGCGCCCCGGCGTTCGGACGGCGGTGGCGGCGCTGGGCCGCTGAGCCGGCCGCCGCCGGCTCAGCGGGGGCGGCTGCCGCGCTCCTCGCCGAAGCGTTCGGCCACGGCGCCCGCGATCTCCCGGTAGGCCGTCCGGGTCTCCCGCTTCAGGTCCGACAGCACGATCCGTCCGCCGTCGGCCAGGTGCGGGTCGAAGGGGACCCGCACCACCCGGCGGGTCCGCGCCTCGAAGTGACGGGCGAGGGTGTCCACGTCGACGCGTTCGCCCTGCGCCGGAAACATCGAGATCACCGCGACCGCCTCGCGGACGTGCTCCGAATACCCGTGCGCGTCCAGCCAGTCCAGCGTGGCGCTCGCGCTGGAGCCGCCGTCCGCGGTCGCGCTGCTCACGATCACCAGCGTGTCGGCGAGCTCCAGCACCCCATGCATGGCGCTGTGCAGGATGCCTGTTCCGCAGTCCGTGAGCAGGATCGAGTAGTGCCGCTGGAGCAGATCATCCACGGCCCGGTAGTCGTCGGCGCCGAAGGTGTCGGACAGCTCCGGATCGTTGGCCGAGGCCAGCACCTCCAGCCGCGAGTCGGCCTGGGACAGGTACTTGCGGACGTCCACGTACCGGTGCAGGCGTGGGGCGTCCTCCAGCAGCTCCCGCACGGTGTGTGCGGAGGTACGCGGCACCTTCGAGCCGAGCGTGCCGCGGTCGGGGTTGGCGTCGATCGCCACTACGCGGTCACCGCGCAGGCTGGCCAGGGTCGAACCGACCGCCACCGTGGTCGTGGTCTTGCCGACTCCCCCCTTGAGGGACAGCACCGCGATCCGATGGCAGTCCAGCAGCGGGGTGCGGATGCGGGCGATCTGCCGGCGGTCGCGGACCTCGTCGGGCGACGGTCCGGGATTCACCGCGCCGGCCGACACCTGGTAGACGAGCTTGCGCCAGCCGCGGGAGGCCGTCTGCGGCGGCGGGGGCAGCAGGGCGCTGGTCAGCAACCCGGCGCGGCCACCCGCGTCGCGTGGCTCCGACTCCGCGGCGGCCGGCCGGCGTGTCTCGCCCGGCCCCGTCCCGGCGGGCGGGCGTTCCCCGGACGGAGACGGGCCGGACCCGTCCGTCCGGTGCCGCCGGGTCTGGTCGAGATGGGCGTCGCCGTCCGGATACGGGACGTACGGATCTGCGGAGACCGATGGACCGTCGTCCGGGTAGGGGTCGTAGTCCGCGCGCGATCCTCGGCCGGCTCGCGCCCCTCGGCTCGACCACGGGCCGCTGTCCTGGCGGGCGGCGGGGTCCTGGCGGTGCGCGAGGTCCGGACGGATCTCCGCATCCCGGTCGGGTCCGACGTCCTGGGAGGGGCGGCGGCGATCGCGCCGGGGGCCGCGGTCCGGCCGGGATTCCTGGCCCGGCCGGGTCCGGGGCTCCCGATCGGTCCGGGGCTCCTGGTTGATCCTGGGCTCGTGGTCGGTCCGGGGCTCCTGGTCGGTCCTGGGCTCGTGGTCGGTCCTGGGCTCGTGGTCGGTCCGGGCGCCGCGGTGGCGTCCGGACCCGGCGCCTCGCTGGGCGCGCTGCCGGTCGGCATCCGTCGGGCGGCGGGACCGGCCGGAGGAACCGTCGTCGGGATACGGGGCCGGTCCCGGCGGCGGTCCGAGTGACGCCCGTCCGGCACCGTAGGGCGCACCGTCGACGGGCGGCGGTCCGGGGAGAGCGCCGCCGCGGCCGAGCGCCTCCTGCCGGATGACGCGGTGGTGACTGTCCGCGCGCGGCGCGGGACGGGGCGCGTCGCGGTCGGGCGCGTCGGCCGGCCGGCTCTGGTAGGCCCGGCCCGGGTGGGGCGGCTGGGCGGGCGGCCGGTGCTGGCGCGTCTCGCCCGGATGCGGTGCCTCGGGCGCGGCAAATCGGCGTCGGGGGTCGGGCCCGGGACCGCGGCCGTCCCGTCCCGCCGAGGCCTCGGGGTCCACCGGAGCCGGCTGGTGGCGGGACGGTGGGACGGTGGGATCGCGAAGCCAGGACGGGACGCGCTCGGGCGGGGCGGGAAGCGGCGCCGGTCCGGTGAGCGGGCCGCCGAGGGCGATCGCCTCGGTCGCCGCGCTGCCGGGCGGCGGGGCCGGATACTCGGTCGAGGGGCGGTACTCGTCGAAGCGCTCGCCGCGGGCCGCGCCGGGGGCGGCGCCGGGCGGAGGGAAGTCCGCCGACCCGGCGGGACCGCCCAATCGCTGGTCGCCGCGGATCACCGGCGTGGCGTAGCGCGCCGTGGGCGGGGCCGCCGTGGGCGGGGGCGCCGGGGCCGGTGGGAGCGGCGCGTCGGGCGGCTGTGCCTGGGGGCCGGGCGGGGGCGGGTCCGCCCGCCAGGCGCGGGTCTCGGCCGGCGGGGCCGGCGGGTACGACTGACCGAACGCCCTGCCCGGGGTCAGTGGGAACTGGTCGAGCAGCGGGTCGAACGTGCGCGTCTCGACCGGCAGCATCCGGCCGTTGCCGCTGGTCCAATCGGGCTGGGGGACCGGAGCGGGGGCCGGGCCGGGCTCGGCCTGGCGGATCGACGGCCAGGTGTCGGAGACGGCCGGCGGCGCCGCGTGACCGGCCTGTTCGGCGGGCCGAGCGCTCGCGTTGCCGCCGCGCGGGGCAGCGTCCACCGACCAGCCCTGGCCCGCGGTGGGACCGGGGCCGGCGATGCCCGCCGCGGGCCAATCGGAGCCCGCCGCGGGCCAATCGGAACGAGGTCGCCCCGCCGGAGCGGACCACTCGGAACCGCCCGCGGCGGCGCTGACCGCTCCCTCGCCGGGGGGCGGGGTCGCCGGCAGGGCCGCCGGCAGCCGGCCCTGCGGCCAGGACGGATGCCCGGGTCCCGGCAGCGCGCTTCCGCCGGCCGGCCCGCGGGTCGAGCCACGGCCGGGCGACTGCGCGCGCCGAGCTTCGTCGGCGGCCCAGCCGGTGTCGTCGGCGGCCCAGCCGGTGTCGCCGAGGGCCCAGCCGGTGTCGCCGGCGACCGGCCTGGCGTCGCCGTTGCGCCGCCCGGCATCCCCGCCGGCCCGCTCGGCGTCGGTCACACCGCCGACCTGGATGGCGCTGATCTCCCGTCCGTCGCCGTTCACGGGCGGACTTCCGGGGCGGCGAGGCCCTGGGCTGGATCTTCCGATCCGGGCTTTCCCTCCGCGATGTCCAAGGGTCTCCCCTCCGATCGGGCGAGCCGAGCCAGGTGGCCGGGGCTGTCTGACGCCCGTGCGGGGGGACGGTACGCCGGCTCGCGGCGAGCGGAGCCGACCGTCCGTTGCAGGACGCGGCCGGCCGGACGGGTCCGGCGGGTTGGACCAGAATGACATGCGATGGCACGGACCGCACAGGCCGGTGCGTCCCAAACGCCGGGACTCGCCCGTGTTGCTTGAGGAACGCCCAGCTCGCGCGGTTCGAGAGCCGGGCGCTGCACGGGATAAGCCGGACGAAGCTGGGCAGGGACACGACGATGCCATCGGGAACCCGCGGAATTCGCCGGGGCGCGCAGGCCGCCGCCCTGGCGTTTGTGGTACTCGCGATCATGGTCGACGCCGGCTGGTCGCCGGTGGTGGAGAACGATGCCGACGTCGCGGAGGCGCTCGGCCGGCTGGCGGCCACCACGGGTTGGCTGGTGACCGCGCTGCGCTGGGTGAGCGAGGTGTTCCACCCGACGGTGTTCCGGGTTCTCGCGGCCGTCGGCGCCGGCGCGCTGTGGTGGCGTTCCCGCCGCGGTGGTGTAGGTCGAGCCGATCCGGCGGGTACCCGCCGACTGGCGGTGTTCGCCCTGGTCACGGTCGGCGCCGGGGGCCTGCTGGCGACGGGGTTCAAGGACCTGATCGGGCGGGCCCGGCCGTCGTTCACCAATCCGGTGGCGCACGCCGCCGGGCTCAGCTTCCCCTCCGGGCATGCGCTGGGCGCGATGGTCGCCGCCGTCGTCTGCCTCGTCGCCGTCCGGGCCGTCACCGGTCGCCGGGCGCGATGGCCCTGGTGGGTCGGGTCGGGGGTGATCGTCGCGCTGACCGGCTTCTCCCGGCTCGGGCTGGGGGTGCACTTCGTGTCCGACGTCCTCGGCGGCTACCTGCTCGGTGTCGCGTGGGCGCTCGGGATGGCGGCCCTGCTGCGTCCGTGGCAGCCGGGTGATGTCGCCGCCGGGCGCGCGGGGCCGGCCGGCCCGGCTCGGGGGGAGCAGGATCATCGGTACGGCGACCAGCGGGCGTCGTGGTCCCGGTGCCGCAGGCTGTCGAGCCGGATCCGGAACTGGGCCGCGACGGTCGCGCTGCTGGCCAACACGGGCAGGACGCTGGTGACCAGCTTCAGCTCGCGCACGGCTCGCAGGACGGCGAATCCCTCCCAGGACGTGACATCGAAGCCGTATCCGTGGGCCAGGTCGCGGTGGGCCTGGGGGTCGTGGCCGAAGCGGGTCCGCCCGACCGCGACCGGCACGAGGTCCCATTCGGCCGGGCCGACGCTCGTGGCGTCGAAGTCGCACATCAGCACCCGACCGTCCGCCGCCCGGATCAGGTTGCCCAGGTGGGCGTCGCCGTGAACGACGACGGTCGGCAGCGCGTAGCGGACGGTGTCGAGCGCCGCGGCGACGCGTTCGGTCAGCCGTTCCAGGAACCGGCGGTCGGCGCCGGCCAACGTCTCCGCGTCCGATAATCGCCGCCGGACGTCGTCGAGGGGGTCCCAGCGGGGCAGCGGAGGACTGGGCGGGTCGAGGGCGTGCAGGGCGCGCAGCAAGGCGGCGAGGTCCCCGGTGCGCGGGGCCGGGCCGGCGGGCGGCGCGCCGGCGGGCGTCGCGTCGACCCAGACGGTCGCGACGAAGCCGCCGGCCTCGACCGGGGCGGGCACGCCGGGCAGGAGGCGAACGGCGGGGGCGCGCCGATCGGCCAGCCAGCCGGCGACCCGGACGACCTTCGCCACCCGGTGCGTCATCGCGGCGGAACCGGTGATGCGCATGATCGCCCCCGCGCGGGGTAATCGGTACACGGCGTTCACCGTGCGTTTGACCAGGACGGCGTCGGCGTCGTCGAGCCCGGCGCGGGCGGCGAGCTCGGCCACCGCGCGGCGGGTGGCCGCCGCCGTGAAACGGCCCCGACGCGGCGCTGCGGGGAGATCGTGCCGAGTGGGACTGTCGTCGGCCATCGCCGCGGTCCTCCCGATCGAGGGACACCGGGTCGGGGCGCCGGGTCGGGGCGCGGGCCGCGGGATCGGCACGCGGGCCCCGTCGTCGGCGGGTCGGTCGGGTCAGACGGTCAGGCCCGGCGCGGTGACCGCACCCGGTCCGGGACGCTGGCCGGCGGCGGAGCGCTGCCATTCCCGGACGAGCAGGGCGAGCTCCCGGACCTCACGCACCTCGCTGTGCGGACGGGTCGCGGACAGGAGCTGGTCGGCGCGGCCGGAAACGGAGGCGACCGTGCGTCCCCAGGAGATCTGGATGGCCTCGGTGGCCAGGTCGCAGACCCGTTCGAGCTCCAGGCGGCCCTGGCGGGCGAGGGCGAGGGCGAGGTCCAGCCGGATCACCGAACGGAAGCCGGGGGCGTTCATCGCGTCGAGCTTCGGCAGGGCGAGCTCGGCGTGCTCCTGTGCAGCCTGCGGCCGGCCGAGCAGGCACAGCGCGGTGGTGGCGTTGTAGGACACCTCGACCGGGTTGAAGTTCTCGAAGCTCGGACCCGGTCGGCCCCACTGGTCCGGGGGGATCAGATCCGCCAGGTCGTAGGCCTGGTCCAACGCCTGGGCGGCGCCGCGCACGTCGCCGAGGGCGGCCAGAGCACGGGCCACCTGGCAGGTGAGCCGGGCGCGCACGGGTCCGTCGCCGACGTGGGTCAGCCCGTCGCGGGCGAGGCGGAGGGCCTCGTCGGGACGGCCGGCGTAGAACTCGTTGACCGCGGCGACCTCCCGGGCGGAGCCGCGCAGTGCCCCCTCCCCGGCGAGCCCTCCGGCCTGGAAGCCGAGGGCGGTCAGCGACCGGGCGGTCTCGATGTCGCCGAGTTTGAAGGCCGCGTCGGCGCCGAGGACCGCGACCCGACCGGTGAGCAGGTCGCGGCGACGGGCGTCGCCGGCCGGCATCGAGCGGCGGCCGAGCCGCTCCAGCCCCCGGCGCAGGCGGGCGGTCTGGGCGAAGATGTGCGCCGGTGGGGTCGCCTCGTGGGCGTCGAGGAGGTCGGCGAGCATGTCGTCGGCCCGCTCCAGCGCGAGCTGGATCGGGCTGGCCGCGAGGACGTCGGAGACCTCCATGATCTGGCCCTCGGCGAGGATCGCGGTCATCATCGCCGCTCCGGCGTACCGGTGGAACTGCCGCCGGTCGGAGACGCCCGGGGTCGCGGGCCGCGCGGCCGGGAGCACGGCATCGGCGGGCGCGGGGCCGGCCGCGGTCGGCGCGAACGCGGGCGGCGCGAACGCGGGCGGGCCGCCGAACATCGTCAACGAGAGGGCGGCGGGGTGCGTCGAGGGTGCCGCGCACGACGGGTGCGGGCCGCCCGGTGACCACCCGGACCCGATCGGGCTCCCGGGACCGAGGGGATCCTGGCCGAACAGAGTCGAGGAACGGGCCAGGTCCGCGAGGTCGTCCGCGGCCCAGAGCCGCTGGGCGGACGGCGCGCTGATGGGGCCGAGGTCGCACCGGTCGACCGGCGGCTGCGCGGGCGGCTCCGGCGAATAGTCCTCAGGGTGATCGTCCGGCGGGGTGCGGGCCGGCGGGNTGCTGATCGACTCGCTCGTCGCTCGCCGGACCGGGGGAGGGCCGGAGCGACCGGTCGGACCCGAGGATCCGTGGTCGGCTCCACGGCCCGGTGAAGATCCGCTCGACTGCGGCATGCCGCGCGTCCTTCCTTCCGAAAACGTCACGGTCAGCGACCGTGTCGACAAGGTAGCGAGGGGCGAGGTCCGCTGCGAGGGGCAACCCATCGGAAGCGCACAGTGAGACCACGCGACCTGGTGGGTTCCGTGACCGCCGGCTGCTCCGGCGGCGGTCCGGTCTGGTTCGGCGGTCGATGGCCGGCTGTTCCGGCGATCGCGCGGCGGCGACGCTGCCACCGGCCAATCACTCCGGTCGTGTTGACCCGGGTTCTACCGGTTCCTCGTTATCGATAGTAGAAGGACCGCTGCGCCGGAGGGTAACGATGAAGCAGCCGCAATGTGCCGGCCATTGTGGCTCTACGTGGTGTTTCTCCGAGGTTTCCACAACTGATCTTGTTGTGGCCGGCTGCTCTCGATCGCCTGGTGGGGCTGCGCCGACACTGGTTCCGGCGGCCGCGGGAGAAGGAAATCACGTCCTGACCGGACCGAACGGTGAAGGATTGTGCAGTTGCCGTCGGAATCCGCCGGCCTTGCGCGATGGTGCCGGATCGGCCGTCGGCGGCAACCGACCGTCGGTCTGCTCCAGAATGGGAACGATGCGGCAATAGTCTCGAAATTATGACATTCGGTCATGGTTGCCGCTGCTGGGTGGGGTACACGGGTGGCGCTCGTCCGACCGGTGTCGCCGTCCATCGACGCCGTCGGGTCGGTAGCCTCGGCATGATGGCGGATGCGGCCCAGCAGTACTCCCACTCCAGCAGGTCGCGCCGTGGGCGCGGATCTGCCCGGCCCACCGGGGTGCGCCGTGCTCGGTGACCACGTGGCGCCCGGTGCGCCGGACCAGCTGATCGGCCCGCGGGCCGACCTGCCGCCGGCCGAGGCGACCCTGGCCCGCGAGCTCGAGGCCGTGGCCCACCGGGCCTGGCCGCCGCAGCGGCAGATCGAGATCGGCGGGTGGACCCTGCGGGCCTCCGCCGGCTCGTCCCGCCGCGGGAACTCGGTCTGGGCCCACGGCGGCGTGCCCGACGTGCGGGCCGCGCTTGCCGCGGTCTGCGACTTCTACGCCACCGCCGGCCTGCCGCCCATGTTTCAGCGGACCCCCGTCACCCAGCCGGCGCAGCTCGGCGCTGTGCTCGACGCCGCCGGCTTCGACGACACCGGGCCTACCGACATGTGCGTGGCGCCGCTCGGGGCGCTGGCGCCGGTAGCGACGCCGGCGTCGACCTCCGTCGGAGTGACCACCGCCGACGTGCCGGGGGACGAATGGCTGCGGGTCGCCGGGCAGGTGCTCGCCACCTTCGACGCGCAGCGGGCCGGCACCCTCGCCGTGCTCTCGGCGCTGCGCCTGCCCACCGTCTATGTGACGCTGACCGTCGACGGTGCGCCGGTGGCGGTGGGCCGTGGCGTCGCCGACGACCGCTGGCTGGGCATCTACAGCATGGCGACGTTGCCGGCGGCCCGCGGCCGCGGCGCGGCGCGTCGCGTCGTCGCCGCGCTCGCGCAGTGGGCCGGGGCGCGCGGCGCCACGCACGCCTATCTCCAGGTTGAGGAGGTCAGCACCGTGGCCAGGGGGCTGTACGCCGATCTCGGCTTCCGGCCGGTCTACCGGTATTCCTACCGCCGGGCGCCGCTGTCGGCGGTCCGGGACCTGCCGGACGCCCGGGACGGCGGGCCGGCCGGGGCGGGTGCCGCGTGAGCGCGACCGTCGACGACCTCCTCGAGCCGGATGGCGTTACCAAGGTGATGGGCGTCGTCAACGTCACGCCCGACTCGTTCTCGGACGGTGGCACGTTCCTCGATCCGGTGGACGCGGTGCGGGCCGGGCTGCGGATGGTGGACGAGGGCGCCGATCTCATCGACGTCGGCGGCGAGTCGACCCGCCCGGGCGCGTCCCGGGTGGTCGCCTCGGAGGAGATGCGCCGGGTGCTGCCGGTCGTCGCCGAGCTCGCCGCGGCCGGGGTACGGGTCAGCGTCGACACCAGCCGGGTCTCGGTGGCGGCCGCCGCCGTCGACGCGGGGGCGGTGCTGGTCAACGACGTCTCCGGGGGCTGCGACCCGGACCTGCTCGCCCTGGTGGCCGACCGCGGCGTCCACTATGTGCTCATGCACGCCCGTGGTCCCAGCGTCGACATGTCCAGCCGGGCCGTCTACGGCGACGTGGTCTCGGAGGTCACCGCCGAGCTCGCCGCGCGGCTGGAGGTGGTCGTCGCCGCCGGGGTCGCGCCGGAGCGGGTGATCCTCGACCCCGGGATCGGCTTCGCCAAGACGGCGGCGCACAACTGGGCGCTGCTGAACAACATCGACGCGCTCGCCGCCCTCGGTCGGCCGCTGCTCGTGGGCACGTCGCGCAAGTCCTTCCTCGGTACGGTCCTGGCCGCCGGGGACGCGGGCGCGCGCCCGAGCGACGAGCGCGACGACGCCACGCAGGCGACCACCGCGCTGCTGGCCGCCGCCGGGGTGTGGGCCGTGCGCGTGCACGCGGTGCGGCCGGCGGCCGACGCGGTGCGCGTCGTGCGGGCATGGCGGCAGGGCGGCGCCGGGGATGCGGCGCCCACCGCGAGCCTGCCGGTGGTGCTGCCCGGCACCGCCGGCGGTTCGGTAGGGCACCGGCCGCGGCTGGGCGCGGCGCCGCGGACCGGGGCCGGCCCGGCCAGGGGCACGGGCAGGAGCGGCGGCAGCGTCGAGTCGGGGCCGGGTCGCCGGGACCGGCCCACGGCCCCGCCCGGCTGTGCGGGGGAGCGGGAGGTGCCGTGGTCAGCCCGGTGACGGACGGTCCGGGGCCCGGCGACGTGCCGCTGGACCGGATCACCCTGACCGGGCTGCGGGTCCGCGGCCACCACGGGGTGCTGCCGGCCGAGCGGGAACTCGGCCAGGAGTTCGTCATCGACGCCGTCGTCTGGCTGGACGTCACCGAGGCGGCGCGCCACGACGATGTCACCCGCACCGTCCACTACGGCGAGCTCGCCGAGACGCTCGCCGAGATCGTCGGCGGCCCCCCGGTGGATCTGATCGAGACCCTGGCCCAGCGTCTCGTCGCCGCCTGCCTACGCGCGGATCGGGTTGTGCGCGCCGAGGTGACCGTGCACAAGCCGGCCGCGCCGATCCCGATCCCCTTCGGTGACGTCGCCGTCACCGTGACCCGAGCCCGGCCCGCGGACCCGCCGCCCCCGGCCGGCCCCGCACCCGAGGGCCGGTGACGGGATGACCGAGGTCGCCCATGCGGTGCTGGCGCTTGGCTCCAACCTGGGTGACCGCTGGGCGCTGCTGCGGGCCGCCGTGCGCCAGCTCGACGAGGTCCTCGGCGTGACGGCGTGCTCGGCGGTGTACGAGACCGATCCCGTGGGCGGTCCCGAGCAGGACGATTACCTCAACGCGGTCGTGCTGACGGCGCCGGCGCCGCCGCGGGAGCTGCTGGCCGCCGTGCGCGCCGTCGAGGAGCGGGCGCGGCGAACGCGGACCGTGCGGTGGGGGCCGCGCACGCTCGACGTGGACGTCATCGCCCTCGGCGCGGTGCGAAGCGACGACCCGGAGATCATCATCCCCCACCCGCGGGCACACCTGCGGGCCTTCGTCTGCGTGCCCTGGCTGGACGTCGACCCGGAGGCGATCCTGCCGGGTCACGGCCGGGTCGCCGACCTGGTCGCCCGGATGGCGGGCGCCGGGGAGCTCGTCGGCCTGCGGCGGACCTCCGGCCGGCTGCGCGGCACCGATCCGGCCGGTGAGGGCGGTGCGTCGGCGTGAGACCCACCCGGCCGCGTGATCTCGTCCTGGCCGCGGTCGTGTTCGGGATCCTCGGCTATCTGCTGCTGTGGTGGGCGTACCGGTCGATTCCCACGCTGCCCCGCACGGCGTCGCTGTCGGTGGTCGTCATCGGGGTCATCGAGCTTCAGGTCGCCGTCCAGTCCCGGCGCCGGCTGGAGGGCCGGCCGGGCACCCGGCCGATCCTGCCGCTCACCGTCGCCCGCCTGGCGGCGCTGGCGAAGGCCAGCTCGGTCGTGGGGGCCGCGCTCGCGGGAGCCTGGGCGGGCGTGCTCGGGTACACCGCGCCGCGGACGGACGAGTTCCCGACCGCGGGCGGCGACGCGATCAGCGCGGGGCTCGGCCTGGCCGCCGCCGTCGTGCTTCTCGTCGGCGGGCTGGTCCTGGAACGGGTGTGCCGGGTCAAGAAGCCATAGGGCGCGCCGTTGGCCCGCAGCCTCGTCACCGGCCCGACTCCCGTCCTTCCGACCGCCGCGGTGCGACCGTGCCCGCCCGAACGAGCCGGTCGTCTCCCGGTGCTCGCGGTGGCGGATCGGGGCTGGTCATGACCGCCGAGCTGGTCGCCGGGCGGCTCGGCGCCGGAGCTACTCTGAGGTGAATCGCCGCATGTGACCCCGATCGATGCCAGGGTTGTCCGTGTTAAGACCACCTTGTGGTGATTGGCGGCGGATCTTCTGTGCCGGTCGGTCGAGGTCGCGGTGGCACGACGCGAAGGCGGGAAGGTGCGGGCGGTGGTCGTTGAGGGCCGGAGCCGCGATGGTTCGCGGGGCCACCCGTCCGACGCCGCCCGACGCGCCCCGCCCCCAGGGCCGGCGTCGGCTCCGTACGCAGACCCAGCCGGGCTGGATCAGCCCGGGGGCGGCCGGATCGTCGCGTTCGGCACCCTGTCGACCGGCCCCACCAGGCGCCCCGAGCCCCGGGCCGAGCGCATCGCGGCCGTGACCGGGTTCGACGCGGCGGACATGGTGACCGCCCGGCCCCCTGACGGCGGGCTGCCGACCCGGGCCGCCGACGCGCCCCCGGCCGGCCGCCCAGCGCCCGCCGGAGCGCCGGAGGGCCGGACTCGCCAGACGTTCCGAGCCGTGGCCTTCGGCAATCCCACGGCCGGCGGCGCCGAGGTGGTGCCGTTCGACCCCGCGGACGCACCTCCGCCGGGCCCGTGGCGCCCCGATCCCGCCAACCGCGTCCCCGGCGGTGATCCGCCGGCTGATCCGTCCGACCGGTTCGACCGATCCGACCCCGCCGGAATTCGGCGAGGGGCGGCGTATACGGAGTTCGGCCGCGAACCCGCGCCGCCTCCGACCGGCTTTCGGGATGACGCCCCGCCGGGCTGGCGCGGATTTCGCGGCACCGATCCGCCGGGCCGTCGCGACTTTCCCGCGGCCGATCCGCCGGGCGGCCGTCGATTTCCCGACCAGCGTCGGCAACCCGTGGTCGCTCCCGTCCCCGGGGCGCCAGACGCCCACCATCCAGATCCTCGCCACCGAGATCCTCGCCACCGAGATCCTCGCCACCGAGATCCTCGCCACCGGGATCTCCGTCAGCCCGAGCCGCGCCCTACCGCTGCCGGCCCGACCGGCGACGGGCCTGCCGCGCCCAGCCTGCTCGACCGGGTCAGCTTCACCGGCATACAGCGGGCGGTGTCAGTGGATGAACCGGGGCCGGCCAGCCCCCGCGGACGGAGTCCGGACGGCGGCTCGGCGCTGGACGAGGTCAGTTTCACCGGCTATCAGCCCGCCATCCGCGAGGGCTGGCAGCCGCGCGGGGCCGCCCGGGAGGGGGCGCGGCCGCCCGCGGGCGCCGAGCGTCCCCGGCCGGGCCGCCGTCCGCCGGATGGCGAGCGGGCCCGGTTCGCCGGGCACGCGCCGCAGGCCGGCGAGCCCGCCGCAGGCACGGCTGTGCGCCGTGCTGACCGGCCTCGCGCGCGCTTCGGCAGTCCGCCCGAGGAGGCGCGCTCGCCAACGGACCCGTACGACCGTGACGACCCGTACGACCGTGACGACCCGTACGACCGTGACGACCCGTACGACCGTGACGACCCGTACGACCGTCAGGGGTCACGCGAACGCGGCGGCGGCCGTGCCCGGACGGGCGGTCCGGCCAGCGGGCCTGGCGCTCGACCGGGCGGGCGGCGCCGGCGCGGTGATCGGCCCGGCCTGCTCCAGGCCGCGCTCGTGCTGGCGGCACTCGTCGTCGGGGTGTCGCTCGGTCGGACGCTGGCGTTGCCCGGGGACGCCGGGACGATCTCGAGGCTCGCGGACTGGGGTCGCGCAAACCACCTGTCGTTCCTCGTCGATCGGGTCGATGCGCTGCGCTGACGGCCTGGCCGGTGGCCCCGGTGGCCCCGGTGGCCCCGGTGGCCCCGGTGTAGCCCCGGTGGCCGCTTTGGTGGTCCGCGTGGGAATGCCGTCGCAGGCGGTGACTTAGTTACCGGTTTGTCAGATGGAGGGGCATTATTGTTGATGTTGTCGAGATTGTCACTCTATGGTCGCCCTTGCGTGTGATCAAATCAATGTTCGCGTAACCGGCGATCTAGGATTGCGAGTGGCCTTCCCCCTCTCGAGACGCGGGAAGCGGACCCGGCCGAAATTGATGCGTCCCAGTTTGCCGAATCCCCTTGCGTCCGGCGGTCCTCGGCGTGTCCAATCGGTATTGGTAGGTCTGTCGCATTCCGTCGACCTCGTCTCGTGAGCGCCCGCTACCGCCGGGCAGCCTGGTCGCCGATGTTCGACCGAACGCGTGCCCCGGCCTGCCAAGGCATCCAAGGAGGCCACGTGCGTCCGAGACTCGCAGTAGCCCCTGCGGTCCCGCTGGCTGGCGACGCCGGTCACGGGGTGCCGCAGCGGGACTGGACGGCGCCGGGTCTCGCGGGGACGGGCGCCACCATGGCCGACGTCTCCGACGGCCCCGGTCGCCCGGCCACCGAGGCCGAGGCCGCCGCGATCGCCGCAGCCGTCCTCGACAGCCCGCTGGTCGCCAGAGTGGCGGATCTTCGCATCACCGGCATCCGTACCTCGACCGGCGCGCCGGACTGGGCGTTCGCCGTCCTGCGCACACCGGGCGGCACCGACCCGGCGATCGCCGTGCTGCGCTGGGACACCTGCTGCGGCTGGGTGCTGGACCAGGTCGGCACGGCCCGGCTTGGTCTCGGGACGGCCGGCGGTGGCGGCCCGGCCATGCGGCGCGCGGACCTGCAGGTCGCCGGGGCGCCGCCGGTCCGCCGTGACGGTGGCGTCCGGCGGGGTTGCGACTCCGGGATTCGGACGGGTGACGCGGCGCGTTCGGGGTAGGTCGCGGCGCTGTGTCCGGCTGGCGCCGGGCCAGCTACCGTCATGATGGTGTCGATGCCGGCCGATCCCGCGCCAGACGAGTCCACGACGCTCGTGGGCTGGCTGCGCGCGCTGCCCGATGAGGCGATCATCCGGCTGTTTCTGCTGCGGCCCGATCTCGCGACGCCACCGCCGCCGGACTTCGACGTCCTGGCCGCCCGGCTGGAGATCCGGGTGAGTGTCGCGCGTGCCCTGGAGCGCCTCGATACCAACGCGTGCGAGGTGCTGGAGGCGCTGACCATCCTGCCCTCCCCGGTGCCGCTCGCCGAGCTCACCGCGTTCTGCGGGCACGCCGAGGTCGTCGGGGTGGTGCGCCGGCTGCGTGAACTGGGTCTGCTCTGGGGCGACGACGGTGCGCTACGGGTCGTCGGCATGGCCGTCGACCTCGTGGGAGCGCGGCCGCTCGGGCTCGGCCGGCCGGTGCGGGAGTGCCTGTCGGTCTACCGGCACACCCAGCTCGCCAGGGTCGCAGGCGCCCTCGGCCTGATCCCGGCCGCGACGGATCCGACGGAGTCCGGGGGCGGGTTCACCGTCCGAGCCGATCTCGTCGACGCCATCGCCGACCTGTTCGCCGATCCGGCTCGGGTCCGCGGCTGGCTCGACGGGTGTTCCGAGCGGGCCCACCAGCTCCTTCGCCGGCTGGCGGCCGGGCCCGCGCTCGGCACCACCGCCGAGGCGGGTCGGCTGCTCACCGTCGCCACGGCCCGCAGCCCGGTGGAGGAGCTGCTCGCCCGGGGTCTGCTGGTCGGGATCGACGATGACACCGTCGAGCTGCCACGGGAGGTCGGCCTCGCGGTGCGCGGTGACGAGCCGGCCGGCCGGCTGCATCCGCATCCGCCCGAGCTGACCGGCGCCGCTGTCGGTGCCTCGGCCGCCGACGCCGCCGCCGCGCTCGCCGCGGACACCGTCGTGCGCTGGATCACCATGCTGCTTGACGCGTGGGGCACGACGCCCGTGACGCCGCTGCGTACCGGCGGCCTGAGCGTGCGCGACCTGCGCGCGACCGCGAAGCTGCTCGACACCGACGAGCGGACCGCCGCCTTTGTCGTGGAGCTCGCGGCGGCCGCCGGACTCGTCGACGCCACCGCCGGCGTCGACGTCCAGTACGTGCCCACCGCTGCCTACGACCGCTGGGGCACCGACCTGGTGGCGGCGCGCTGGGCGGTGCTGGTCGAGGGCTGGCTGCGGTCACCGAGTGCCGCCTGGCTGGTCGGCGAGCGGGACGAGCGGGGTCGCCAGATCGCCGCGATGTCGCTGGAGGTCCGCCGCTCCTCCGTGCCGGACCTGCGGGCCCAGGTTCTGCGCGCGCTGGCGGCGGCGCCGGCCGGGGTGGCGCCGACCGGTGAGTCGCTGCGCGCCCTGCTGACCTGGCGGGCGCCGCGGCGGGCCGGCACGCTGCTGGCTGGGATGATCGACGGCACGGTCGCCGAGGCGGAGCTGCTCGGCCTGACCGGGCGGGGGGCACCCAGCACCGTCGGGCGACTGCTGGCCGCGCAGCTCGACGAGGAGAGCGCCGACCCGGCGCGGGTCGTTGGCCTGCCGAGCCGGCCGGCCGGCGGGGACGCCGCGCTGTGTGCCCGGCTCGCCGACGCCCTCACCCCGCTGCTGCCCGAACCGGTCGAGGAGCTGCTGCTGCAGGCGGACCTGACCGCGGTCGCCCCCGGCCCGCTGGTTCCCCGGGTGGCCGCGCAGCTCGCGCGGATGGCGGACGTCGAGTCGTCGGGGGCCGCGACGGTCTACCGCTTCTCCGAGGAGTCGCTGCGCCGGGGATTCGACTCGGGGCTGGTCGCTGAGGACATCCACGCCGCGCTCGATCGCCTGGGCCGCACCGGCGTTCCCCAGGGACTGACCTATCTGATCGACGACACCGCCCGCCGGCATGGCCGGCTGCGCGCCGGTCCGGCGTCGAGCTACCTGCGATGCGACGACACCGCGCTGCTCGCCGAGGTGGTCGCGAGCCGTCGCACGCAGGCGCTGGGGCTGCGCCGGATCGCGCCGACCATCGTCATCTCGTCGCTGCCGACCGGCGAGTTGCTGGCCGGCCTGCGGGCCGCGGGATACGCGCCGGTCGCGGAGGCCCCCGACGGCAGGGTGGTGCTCAGCCGGCCGGCCGCCCACCGGACTCCGGCCAGGCCGCGCCAGGCGCCGGTCGACGTCGCCGACGGGCGGCTCGCGCAGGCGCGCGACGTGCTGCGGCTGGTCCGCCGCGGCGACGACAGCGCGCAGGCCATGCGGGCGGCCGGTGGCGTCACCGGCGCCGAGATCGGACTCACCCGGTCCGCCCCGCTGATCCTGGTGATGTTGCAGGGTGCCGTCCGGGATCGGCGCCGGGTCCTGCTCGGGTATGTCGACCAGCAGGGCACGCCCAGTGACCGGATCGTGCGGCCGACCGCGGTGGACGGCGGCTGGCTGACCGCCTGGGACGAACTCAGTGCCGGCCCGCGCCGCTTCGCCCTGCACCGGGTGACCGGGGTCGCCGACATCGACGAGGTGTTCGGTGGCGGTGGCGCCGCGGCGCCGGCCGACTGGACGACGGCCGCGCCGGACGCGGCCGACCCGCCCTGAGCCGTGGGCCGCGGCGGGACGGGGTCGCCA
Source organism: Frankia torreyi (assembly GCF_000948395.1). Taxonomy (GTDB): domain Bacteria; phylum Actinomycetota; class Actinomycetes; order Frankiales; family Frankiaceae; genus Frankia; species Frankia torreyi. The sequence continues at coordinate 95,451 of NZ_JYFN01000026.1, forward strand.
ACCTGTCGGTGGGCGCCTGTACCGTCGAAGTACGTCGCCAGCGTGGCGGCGTGCCCGCCGGGATCTGCCCGTGGTGGGCCTATGCCGTACGGCGGACCGGGAGGACGGTGAGGGTGGCGGACGGCCCGTTGATCGTTCAGTCGGACAAGACCTTGCTCCTGGAGGTCGACCATCCTGGCGCCCCCGCGGCCCGGGCGGCCATCGCTCCGTTCGCCGAGCTGGAGCGGTCCCCGGAGCACGTCCACACCTATCGGGTGACCCCGCTGGCCCTGTGGAACGCCCGCGCCGCCGGGCACGATGCCGAGCAGGTGGTGGACGCGCTCGTCCGCCACTCCCGCTACGCGGTCCCGCACGCGCTGCTCGTCGACGTCGCCGACACCATGGATCGCTACGGCCGGCTGCGGCTGGAGAACGATCCGGTCCACGGCCTGGTGCTGCGGGCGCTCGACCGGGCCGTGCTCGTCGAGGTCGCGCGGGCGAAGAAGGTCGCGCCGATGCTGGGCACGCGCATCGACGACGACACGATCGCCGTGCACCCGTCCGAGCGCGGCCGGCTCAAGCAGGCGCTGCTCAAGCTCGGCTGGCCCGCGGAGGACCTGGCCGGCTACGTCGACGGCGAGAAGCACCCGATCGAGCTCCGTCAGGACGGCTGGGAGCTGCGCGAGTACCAGAAGGGCGCGGTCGCGGGCTTCTGGGAGGGCGGCTCGGGGGTCGTCGTGCTGCCCTCGGGCGCGGGCAAGACCATCGTGGGCGCCGCGGCGATGGCCCAGGCCGGCGCGACCACACTGATCCTGGTCACGAACACGGTCGCCGGTCGGCAGTGGCGGCACGAGCTGCTGCGTCGCACCTCGCTGACCGAGGACGAGATCGGCGAGTACTCCGGCGAGCGCAAGGAGATCCGCCCGGTCACCATCGCGACTTACCAGGTGATGACGGCGCGCCGCAAGGGCGAGTACCTGCACCTGGACCTGTTCGGCGCCCGGGACTGGGGGCTGATCGTGTACGACGAGGTACACCTGTTGCCCGCGCCGGTCTTCCGGATGACCGCCGACATCCAGTCCCGCCGCCGGCTCGGTCTCACGGCGACCCTGGTCCGCGAGGACGGCCGGGAGGGCGATGTCTTCTCGCTCATCGGGCCGAAGCGGTACGACGCGCCGTGGCGCGAGATCGAGGCGCAGGGCTGGATCGCCCCGGCGCAGTGCACCGAGGTGCGGGTCACCCTGACCGACGACGAGCGGATGACCTACGCCGTCGCCGAGCCGGAGGAGCGCTACCGGATGTGCGCCACGGCCCACAGCAAGCGGGCGGTGGTGGAGCGTCTCGTCCGCCGGCACTCCGACGACCGGGTGTTGGTGATCGGCGCCTACCTGGATCAGCTCGACGAGCTCGGCGAGTTGTTGGGCGCCCCCGTCATCCAGGGCTCGACCCGCAACCGGGAGCGCGAACGGCTGTTCGAGGCGTTCCGCACGGGCGAGATCACCACGCTGGTCGTCTCCAAGGTCGCGAACGTGTCCATCGACCTGCCGGAGGCCGGGGTGGCGGTGCAGGTCTCAGGCACCTTCGGCTCCCGGCAGGAGGAGGCGCAGCGCCTCGGCCGGGTGCTGCGGCCCAAGGCGGACGGCCGAGCGGCGCACTTCTACACCGTGGTCGCCCGCGACACCCTCGACCAGGAGTACGCGGCTCACCGTCAGCGCTTCCTTGCCGAGCAGGGCTACGCGTACACGATCGTCGACGCCGACGACATCCCTGACCCGCGTGACGTCGCGGACCGCGGCGACCTCGCGGATCAGTACGATGTCGCGGATCCGCACAGTGCCGCGGACCCGCACAGTGTCGCGGATCCGTACAGTGCCGCGGATCCGGACGATCTGGCGGATCCGGACGACATCGCCGACGGCGCCGGCGGGCGGGACTAACCAGCCGGGGCCTGCCCGTGCGCCCGCCTGCGCATGCCCCGCGGCGGCGCTGGCGGGGGCCCCGGGCCCACCGGGCCGCCGCTCACTCGGCGTCGGGCGGGTCGATCAGTTCGGCGGGCCGGACGGTCACCGGGAACGGTCGTGTTGCGTTGAACTCACCGTGCGGGCCGGTCGCGCTGGCGGTCACGTAGACGCCGCCGACCAGCTCGAACGCCTCCAGCGTCGCCGTATCCGGATCGATCAGCCAGCACGCCGGAACCCCGCGCTCCCGGTAGAGGTCGAGCTTCAGCGTGCGGTCGTAGCGGCGGGTGCTCGCATCCGCGACCTCGACGACCAGGTAGGGCGTCTCCCGCAGCCGGCGGCCCACCACCTCGGCGCTCGGGGCGACGACGACGTCCGGCACGAGCAGGGACCGTGCCGACAGCTCCACCCCGACGCCGGCGGGGAGCACGTGGGCGCCGGAGGTGGCTACCTGCGTCAGCAACCGGGTCAGCCGGCTGGTCACCCGGGCGCGCAGCGGCGTCGGCCACGGGCGCAGGAGACACAGCCCGTCGAGCAGCTCCAGCCGGGCATCGTCGTACCCGCCGGCATCCAGATCCTCGACCGTGACCGGAGGTGCGGGCACGGTCACGGACGGGCGGTGGGAGCGGGACTGTGCGGGTGCCTGGACCACGCTGCCTATGGTGCCCCGCCGCGGCGGTCCTGTCGAAAGCCCGGCTGCGTTAATTGTCCGTGTCGTGCAAATAGTCGACCTCTAACCGTCCCTGCCGTGAATTGTTGAAAAGAAGTGACATAAAACTCTTGTCGGCTCCAATACCCGGTGGTAACTTGATCGCCGTTGCTGGTGGCCGACGACCTTTCTTAGCGCAAGGTCGTCTTTGGGAGCACCTCCCGGCGTTCGCTCCGTCCCGAGTGGCGTCGCTCCCAGGCCGATGAGCCCGCCTCCGCGGAACCTCCCGTCCGCGGAGGCGGGCCTTTCCCCGTGAATCGCCTTCGGCGATTCACGGGGACCCCTGGCCCAGGGCGCCGTTCGGGGTTTCCGTCAGATCGCCTTCGGCGATCTTCCTGGGGCAGCTAAGCCCGACGAAACGCCGGAGATGTCGGCTTTGCCGCGCGAGCGTGGATGGTGAGGTCCGGGGCGCGCTTTGAAATGTGACGTACGACTCTGGTATCAATCACCCCAATAAAGGGGTATCGCGGCGTTGACGCGGCGTCGGATCGGGCGAAGGCCGGTGCGGTCCGCGCGATATTCCGGCCCCAGACCGCACCGACCGCAATGGTGGGCGTGGACGGCGACCGCGTCGAGCTGACGTAGGAGGTCCCGGATGAGGGGCGGTCCGGTCCGCGAAGGTACGGAAGGCTGGGCGCTGTGGGCCGGCGAGGATGGGCGGCGGCTGGCTGGCGCGACCGCGATCGGCAGCGGGCAACGGCGGGCGGCGGCGGGCAACGGGGAAAGGCGGCGGGCAACAGCGCGGGTAGCGGCGGGCGGCGGGGGTAACGACGAAGGCGGCCCCGTGTACCGGAGCCGCCTTCGTCGTGACGGTGGTGCTAACCAGCGCGTGCGCTGGGTGGTGCGGGGGGAGCTGGACTAGAAGTCCATCTCGCCGCCGCCGCCGGGGACGGCCGGGGCCGGGTTCTTCTCCGGCTTGTCGGCGATGACGGCCTCGGTGGTGAGGAACAGGCCGGCGATCGACGCGGCGTTCTGCAGCGCGGAGCGGGTGACCTTGGCGGGGTCGATGATGCCGGTGGCGATCAGG
>NZ_JYFN01000027.1 GCF_000948395.1 Frankia torreyi
CAGCGCCAAGTCCACTGGCACTTCACCACCGCCGACGCCCGCACCAAACTCCGCCACCTATACCCCAAACATTAGTGGCGACGGTCTACTAGTGCAGCCGCTCATAGGTCCCTTTCCGGTGTGCGGTGACGGCCTGTGATGTCAGACGGCGTTCGTCTCGCCGCCGGATGGTTCGCCGGAACCGCCTCGCGAGAGGTGTGCGTGGGAGCGGAGCCACGTGGTTGTTCTGTATGGATAAATCGGACGCTGAACCGTATAGAAGGACCACGGTGGCGGCTCTCCCACGCATCCGCCCCGAACCGCGAGCCGTCGCCCCCATAGCGACCCTCGCAGCCACACGGCGACGTCACGCAGCGCGAAAGGCTGGACGGGAAGCGGACTTCCGAGGCGCTGCACTAGTGTGCCGAGTCGTTGATCCACTTGCGGATGTCCGCTTCGAGTTCGACAGCGGACCGGGATCCTGCTGCGGGAGGCTGGTCAGCCGGCGACCGCAGCCTCGGCGGCCCCGGGCAGGACCGGCGCCCAGGGCCACGGCGGGTCGGGGATGCTCCGGCGCAGCGCCGGGGCGACCTCGGACTGGAACAGTTCCAGGCTCGCCCGGTGCTCGGCGGCGGGCAGGCCGCCGGCCTCGGCGTGCAGGTGCAGCACACTGTGGCCGAACTGCTCGTGGTAGCGGTGCACCTTGTCGACGATCTGCTGGGGGCTGCCGATCAGCGCGGAGCTGCGTTCGATGAAGTCCTCGAGCGTCGGGAAGACCGGTTCCATCCCCATCGAACGCTGGAAGGCGAGCTGCCCGGCGAACACCGGCGCGTAGGCGGCGACGGCGTCCTGGGAGCGGGGGGCCACGTGGAAACCGGCCGTGCCGGCGCCGACCGCGGCCAGCGCCGGGTCGTGGCCGTACTCTGCCCAGCGCTGCCGGTAGTAGTGGACCAGTTCGGCGTAGGGTTCGATCGGGTTGGTGACGTTGGCGGAGAACAGGGGATCGCCGTAGCGGGCGGCGAGGTCGACCGATTCCCGGCTGGTGGCGCTGCCGTGCCAGACCCGGATCGGCTGCTGGAACGGGCGCGGCCAGACCTCGGCCTCGTGCAGCGCGGGCCGGTAGCGCGGCTGCGCGGTGATCGTGTCCTGCCGCCAGATCTGCCGGAACAGCTCGTAGGACTCGGCGTTGCGATCCCACTGGTCCTCGGGGGTGACGTCGAACAGTTCCCGCTGCGCCGTGCCGTTGCCCTTGCCGATGATCAGTTCGAGGCGGCCGTCGGAGAGGTTGTCGAGGGTGGCGTAGTCCTCGTAGGCGCGCACCGGGTCCAGCAGGCTCAGGGTCGTCACCGCGGTGAACAGCCGGATGCGCGAGGTACGCGCCGCGAGGTGGCTGAGCACGACCGGCGGCGAGGAGGAGATGAACGGCCGCTCGTGCCGCTCACCGACGCCGAACCCGTCGAAACCCAGCTCCTCGGCGAGCACCGCGCTGTCGACGACCTCGCGCAACCGGTCCCGGGTCGACGGCGTGACGCCGGTGACCGGGTCCGGCCGATGGACGATCAGGGTGATGACCAGGAACCGCATGGTGCCTCCCCGGGGAGTGGTCGACGGTCAGCGTGTGGAGGCGACCGAGACTGATCGCCGGGTGGTCCGCCCGGCCCGCCCGGCGGGGTACCGCGGGCTCGCGGTAGGGCAGGTCCGGCCGGCCGGCGCGGGGCGACCGCGGCGGGAGGCGCGGATCTCTCCGGCGGCGGGCTGGTGGAAGGATCGGCGGGCGAACCGCGCGCCGGCTGGGACCACGATCCGGCCGGCGCCGAGGACCGCCTCGAACCCCGCCGAGAACCCCAGGTTCGGGGACACGCCGTGCTGGTGCGCCGGGGAGTCGAGCACCGGGAGCGCACCGGCGCCGTCCCAGGCCGCCGAGACGTCCACCGCGGGCCGGCCGCCCATCGCGATGGGGCCGCTCACCCCCATGGCGCCGCCCATTGCGATCGGGCTGCCGACTGCCATGGGGCCGCCAACCGCGACAGGGCCGCCAACTGCCATGGAGCCGCCAACTGCCATGGAGCCGCGAATTTCGAGGGGGCCGCCGGTGGCGGCACGGGGCTCGAACGGTCGCGCCAGCCCCGTCGGGGCCGGGACGCCGAGGTGGGCCGTGACCGGCCCGGCGACCTCGGACGCCGGCGCGGCCGGCACGGCGGGGGCGATCTCGGGCTCGATGCGGGCGAGTTCGAGGCGCACCTCGTCGAGCAGGTCCGTCAGGCGCACGCCAAGCGCGCGGCAGATCGCCGCGAGGATCTCCGAGGAGGCCTCCTTGCGACCCCGCTCGATCTCGGACAGGTACGGCATCGACACCAGCGCCGCCGCGGCGACGTCGCGCAGGGTGCGCTGCTGGGCCAGCCGGCGGCGCCGCAGCGCCCGCCCGATCAGCCCGCGTAGCAACGGGACCTCGACCTGCTCGGCCATCGCCACCCGGACCACCCTCCGACGCCCGCGGAACCGCTCAGAAGCCGAGGGTATCCGTTGCGGCGTCGTCTCATCCGCCGATGTCGCCGTCCGGTCCGCCCAGCCCGTCCGGCCCGTCCGGCCCGTCCGGCCCGTCCGGCCCGTCCGGCCCGCCCAGCCCGTTCGCTTCGTCCAGCCCGTTCGCTTCGTCCAGCCCGCGCAGGTCGTCGCGACGAATGCAGCAGTGCACGCCGACGACTTGGTCGACCACCTGGCTCACCGCGAAGTCGCCGGCGGCGCTGAGGTAGGCGAGGGCGACGTGCGGCGGCAGCGCGAACCGTTCGCCCAGGAATGCCACGGCGTTGCGGGTGGCCGCGCGCATCGCCGCGCCGAGGTCCGGGTCGAGCCCGGCGACGATGTGCAGCGCGTCGGTCTGCGCCCACGGTGCGCTCAGGGCGCGGGCGGTGCGGCGCACCGTCTCGTCGGAGCGCACGGTCAGCCGCAGCAGGGCACGCAGCGGCGCCTCGAACGCGGTGAGCGCCACCTCCCCGTCGCCCTGGGCGAAGTGCGGATCCCCGGCGTAGAACAGCGCGTCCGGGACCTGGACGGGCAGGTAGAGACGGGCGCCGACGCCGAGGTGGCGGATGTCGAGGTTGCCGCCGTGCGGGCCGGGTGGCACCGAGTGGACCGGGTCGGTCGTCGCGGCCGCCACCCCCATGATTCCGAGGAAGGGACGCAGCGGGAAACGGATCTGTCGGCCGTCGCCCACGGGCAGCACCCCGGACTCGCCCCGGGTGTGCGCGACCAGGCACACCGGCGGCACCGCGGCCCCGGCCGGCAGGCCCGGCGGCGCGATCGGCATCTCGCCGGGCAGCGCCCCCCGCCCGTGCCGGTTGCTGATCGCCCCGTAGGGAGCCCGGCGGACCAGGTCGAGCACCTCGACCTCCAGGACATCGCCCGGTCGGGCCCCGCGCACGGCCACCGGGCCGGTGACGACGTGCGGGCCGGCGACGTCGGGCTGGTGGCGCCGGCCGCTGCCCGCCAGCGCCAGCACGTCGTCGAGCAGCGCGTCGGCCGGGATGCCCGCGGCGCCGAAGAAGGTCCGCGGGTCGCCGCCCTGGTCGGCGAGCAGACCCTCGTGGCTGATCGTGTCGATCCGGATGGCCTGCCCGGACGGCACGGTCAGCACCGGTCGGCTCGCCGCGTTCGGCAGCAGCCCCCACCAGACCTCGTCCGGCCGGGCCGGCAGGTACGTCTCGCCCGCGGTAATCCCGACCCCGCTGTGCAGAACGGTCACGGGCCGGCACGCTGCCACACCCCGGTGTCGGTCTCGTTACCGCGCCACGCGGTCACCGGCCCGCCGCCTGCGGTGTGACCAGCGCGTCCGTCCCGCGAACGGCGAGGCGTGGTCCACCCCGGGCGCCACCACGACGCAACTGGCCGGTAATGCCGAGGCAAACGACCGGCCGCAGGATGTTCACGTGGTCAACATCCGGCTGGGCGGCCCCCGGAACTCGTGGGCGGTGTCGTCCGAACACGTCGATCTGCGCCGCGCCCCGGTCGCGCCGCTGCCGGTCACCGTCGACGCCCGCCCGCAGCGGCTCACCCTCGATCTGGCCCGCACCGCCGTCGTCGTCGTCGACATGCAGAACGACTTCTGCCATCCCGACGGCTGGCTCGCCTCGATCGGCGTCGACATCACCCCGGCGCGCCGCCCCATCGCACCGCTGCGCCGCGCCCTGCCGGTGCTGCGCGCCGCCGGCGTCGCCGTCGTCTGGCTGAACTGGGGCAACCGGCCGGACGCGGCGAACCTGCCGCCCGGCGTGCTGCACGTCTACAACCCGGACGGGGCCAGCGGCGGCATCGGCGCGCCGGCCCGCCCCGGCGGCAGCCCGACGCTGCAGGCCGGAAGCTGGTCGGCGGCGATCGTCGACGAGCTGCCGGTGCCCCTCGGCGACGTGCGCGTCGACAAGTACCGGATGAGCGGCTTCTTCGACACGCCGCTGGACGCCGTGCTGCGCAACCTCATGGTGACGACGCTGCTGTTCGCCGGGGTGAACTCCGACCAGTGCGTGCTGGCGACCCTCACCGACGCGGCCTGCCTCGGCTACGACGTCGTGCTGCTCGAGGACTGCGCGGCGACGACGTCACCGCCGTTCTGCCACGACGCCGCCGTCTACAACGTCGCCCAGTGCTTCGGGTTCGTCGCCTCCTCCGCGGCGCTCACCGACGGCCTCGCCGGGACCGCCGATGCGCGGTATCCGGCGGCCGCGGCCGGTGTCGCCGACCCCGCCGACCCCGCCAACCCCGCCGGGCAGGGGTGACGCCGTGCCGACGACGCCGATCCTGATCACCCCGGACGCCCTGGAGATGCACCACATCAGCGCCGGGGACACCGTGCGCCTCGGCGTGCTCGCCGGCCCCGAGGCCTCGCCGGTCACCGTCATCCTGGAGTCCTGGGACGTCGGCGGAGCCCAGCCGCCCAACAGCCATCCCGCGTCCACCGAGCTGTTCGTGTTCCTGCGCGGGCGCGGGGTGGCCGTCTGCGACGGCACCGAGGTCGCCGTCGCCGCCGGCGGCACGCTGGTGCTCCCGCCCACGTCGGTGCACCACATCACCAACACGGGACCGGGCCGGCTGTACGCGCTGACCCTGATGAGCCCGGACGACGGGTTCGCGGCGATGGTGCGCCGCGGGCCCCTCGCCGGGACCGACGACGAGGACCGCGCCGTCCTGGCCGCCGCGCCGTCCGCCGCGCCATGACCGGCGGCGACGCGGTGGCCATGGCGGCGGACTGGTTCGCGCTGCGGCCCGTGGCGGCCCGGACCTGGCTGGTCGCCGAGCCCGGCCACGTCAACTGCTTCCTGGTCGAGGGCGACGAGCGCGCGGTGCTCGTCGACACCGGGCTGGGCCTCGCCGACGTGCACGCGGCGGCCCGGTCCCTGACCGGCCGGCCGATCCTCGCCGTCAACTCCCACGGGCATGACGACCATCGCGGCGGCAACTGGCTGTTCCGCGACGTCGCGGCGCACCCGCTGGCGGCGCCGTCGCTGAGGACACCGGTGCCCGCCGAGCGGCTGGCCGCCTACCTCGCCGTCGCCCGCGAGCAGTACGCCGCCTACGAACGGCTGCGCGCCGACGACGAGCGGTTCTTCCACCTGCTCACCGAGGACACGACGCCCCGACCGCTGCCGCCGTCCGCCGACGCCTGGACCGTGCCCGCGGGGCCCGCGCCGGCCGCACTGGTCGACGGCGAGCGCCTCGACCTGGGCGGCCGGGAGCTGACCGTGCTGCACACCCCCGGCCATTCGCCGGACTCGCTGTGCCTGTTCGACGAGCGGGACGGTCTGCTGTTCGCCGGCGACACCCTCGTCACCGGCGACTTCTGGGTGCACCTGCCCGACGCCGAGATCGACGTGTTCGCCGCGACCCTGCGCGGCCTCGCGTCGCGGCTGGCCGGCTCGGTGCGGGAGATCTATCCCGCGCACACCCTGCGGTACCGGGTGGGCCCGGACTTCCTGCGCCGAGCCGCCGACGCGTTCGAGGCGGTCGCCGCCGGGGAGGCGCCCGGCCGGCCGGGTACCGACCTGCTGCGCCGCCCGGCGCTGCGGCACGACTTCGCCGACTTCAGCATTCTGCGTCCCCTTGGCATCGAGACGGCGGCGGCCACGTCGGAGACTGATGGGGCACCGGCGGAGCTGGCCGCCATCGACCCCGAGCTCGGCGCCGCCTTCGCGCGGTACGAGCGGGCCCTGCTGGCCGGGGACGTGGCGACCCAGCAGGAGTCCTTCTCCGCCAGTGCGGACGTGGTGCGCGTCGACGGGGACGGGCCCCTCGTCGGGCCGTCGGCGCTCGCCGCCTACCGGGCCGCCCGGCCCACCCCCGGCCCGCGGCGGCTGCGCGCGCTGCACACGATGCGCAGCCCCGGGGAGACCATCATTACCGTGTCGACGAATGAGCGGCTGGGAGCTGACGGCCGGATCGTCGGCCTGAGTACCCAGACCCAGGTGTGGGCCCGCACCGACGACGGCTGGCGGGTGATCGCCGCCTGCGTCGCACCGATGAGCGACCCGAATCCCACGGACGACCTCTCCCCGGCGGGTGGCCGGTGAACTCGACGGGCGGGTGGGCGCCGGCCGTCTGGCGGGAACGCGGCGACCCGCTGCTCGCGCCGACCGGCAGCGGCCCGCTCGACGGGCTGCGCGTGGCCGTGAAGGACCTGTTCGCCGTCGGCGGGTACCGGATCGGTGCGGGCAATCCCCGTTGGCTCGCCGAGGCGCCGGTGGAACCGGCTGACGCGCAGGCCGTCCGGGCGCTGCGGGCCGCGGGCGCCGCGATCGTCGGGATCGCGCAGACCGACGAGCTTGCCTTCTCCCTGTCCGGCGTGAACGTGCACTACGGCACCCCGCCCAATCCGGCGGCGCCGGACCGGGTGACCGGCGGGTCGAGCAGCGGGCCCGCGTCGGCGGTCGCCGCCGGGCAGGCCGACGTCGGTCTCGGCACCGACACAGCCGGGTCGATTCGGGTACCCGCCTCGGTCTGCGGGCTGTACGGGCTGCGGCCGACGCACGGCGCAGTGGCGGTGGGCGGCGTGCTGGGGCTCGCCCCGTCCTTCGACACGGTCGGCTGGCTCACCGCCGATCCGGGCCTGCTGCGCGCGGTCGGGGAGATTCTGCTGCCGGCGGGATCGTCCGGGTCGGCGGGCCCGGCCGGGACCGCGGGGTCGGTGGCGCGCCTGCTCGTCGCCGTGCACCCGCCGGAGGAGGCCGTATGTTCGCTCGCCGACGCGCTGGGCGCGGAGCTCGACCTCGGGCCGCTGCGCGAACTCGATGACGTCCCGCGGCTGCTGGCGGCGTTTCGCGCGGTGCAGGCCGCGGAGGCGTGGCGGCTGCACGGGGCCTGGATCACCGCTCACCCAGGTGCATTGGGCGCCGACGTCGAGGCGCGATTCCGGTTCGGCGCCGAGGTCGACGCCGACGTGGAACGCGACGCCCGGCGGGAGATCGCCGCCGGGCGGGAGCGGCTGCTGGACCGGCTCGGCACGGACGCCTGGCTCGCGCTGCCCGCCGCCGGAGGCCCGGGGCACCTTCGTCGCAGCGGCACAGGTGATCGGGACGCCTGGCGTATGGCGACGCTAGGCTGGACAGTTATGGCTAGTGCGTACGGCCTGCCAAGCTGTGTCGTGCCGGACCGGATGACCCAGGGCGGCGACCCCCTTCCCGCAGCGGCCGGGTCGCCGCGCCGCCCGGTCGGACCAGCTCCGGTCGGACTGGCCCTGGTCGGCCCGCCCGGTGCGGACCGGGCGCTGCTCGACGCGGCGGTGGCCGCTGCCGGCACGGCCGCGTCGTGACCGCCTTCGCCGAGGATGTCGGCGTCCGGCTCGGCGGGGCGGTTCGCGCGCAGCGGCATGCCCTCGGCCTCACCCTCGTCGACGTGGCAGGCCGGGCGGGACTGAGCCATCCCTTCCTCAGTCAGCTCGAGCGGGGGCTGGCCCGGCCGAGCATGCGGTCGCTGACGGCGATCGCCTCCGCGCTCGGGACCAGCGCTCAGGCCCTGATGGCCGCGGCGGAGGCGAGCGTCCCCCTCGTCGAACCGGTCAGCGTGGTGCGCCACGACACCGTCTCCGTCGACTCGCCCGGCGGGTCGGTGCGCAGCCTCGTGCGCGGCGCCCGGGCGATGCTGCCCTCGGAGTACACCGGCGCCCCGGCGTCGTTCCACGACTACTTCCAGCACGACGGCGAGGAGTTCGTCTACGTCGTCTCCGGTTGCATCGAGGTCGACGTCGACGGCGTGCTGCACACCGTGGCCGCGGGCGAGAGCGTCTACTACGCCGGGGGAGTGCGCCACCGCTGGCGCGGCCTGGACGGCGAGCAGGTGCGCCTCGTCGTCGTCCAGCAGAACGCCTGACCGTCCCACCTGCGGGGTCAGGTTTAGCGCCGCCGACATTCGGCTCTGACGGTCCCGTCACGCACCCGCGCGACGATGTTGATCCCGTCAACATTCGGAGGCAGCGTGCGGATCGGCGTGTTCCTCTTCGGTGGCGTCGAGATGGCCGACGCCGGGATCGGCGGCACCGAGCCCACCGAGCGCCGCTACGACCAGGCGGCGATCGAGCACGCCCACCGGGAGCTGCTGGTCTGCGGTGAGCTGGCCGACCGGCTGGGCTACGACAGCTTCTGGCTGACCGAGCACCACTTCCAGCACGAGGGCTACGAGGTCGTGCCGAACGGGCTGATGTTCTCCGCCTTCCTCGCCGCCCGCACCGGCCGGATTCGGATCGGGACGATGTTCAACGTGGTCGGCCAGTGGCATCCGCTGCGCCTCGCCGAGGACTTCGCGCTGCTGCACAACCTCAGCGGCGGGCGCGGCATCCTCGGTGTCGGTCGCGGGACCGTGCCCCGCGAGATGCTGCCGCTGACGGCGGGCACGGTGTCCGTCGGCTCCTACGACAACCCGTCGGCGGCGGCGGCCGACCGGCTCAACCGGGAGATCACCGAGGAGAGCCTCGACGTCCTGCACGCCGCGTTCACCCACGAGCGGTTCAGCTACTCGGGCCGGCACTTCTGTTTGCCGCCGCCGGGGATCCCGGACCGCGGCGGTGAGGTCCGCGAGCTCACCCTGGTCCCCCGTCCGCGCTATCCGTTCCAGACCTGGCAGGCGGTGACCAGCCCGCCGACGCTGCGCGCCGCGCCGACCCGCGGCTTCGGCGGCGTCTTCTGGCTGCGCGAACGCCACCGGCTCGCCGCCGACTGGCGGGCGTTCGCCGAGACCTTCGAGCAGGTCCACGGCCGCCCGCTGGAACGCGGAGAACGCCGGATGCTCGTGCTCAACGTCGCCGTCGGCGACACCCGCGCGCAGGCGATGGCCACCGTCCGCGCGGGCCACGACGAGTTCTGGCGCTTCCTGGCCCCCTACGGCTGGGGGCGGGGCTACGTGGGCCCGGACGGGCGGCCCGCCGACGGCTCGTTCATCCCCACTCTGGAGGACTCGATGGCGCAGGGGCCGTGGGCGGTCGGCACCGCCGACGACGTCGCCGCGCACATCGCCGCCCTCGACGACCTGCTTGGCCTCACCGATCTGGTGATCTTCCCGGCCATGCCCGGGGACCCCTACGACCGGGCCCGCGAGCAGATGGAGCGCTTCGTCCGCGACGTGGTGCCCCTGCTGCCGGCCGCGGCCGGGACCGTGACCGTGACCGCTGAGGAGCCAGGATGACCCGGTACTTCGCCGACCTGCGGGCCCCCGAGGCCGCCGGGCTCTCGCCGGACGCGGTCGCCGTGCTGCCCGTCGGGTCGATCGAGCAGCACGGCCCCCACCTGCCGCTGTCGACCGACCTGGTGGTCGCCGAGACGCTCGCCCGGGACGCCGTCGACGCCTTCGGTGACGCCTGTGACCTGTGGCTGCTGCCGGCGCTGGCCTACACGAAGTCCAACGAGCACGCTTGGTCGCCGGGCACGATGTGGCTGTCGGCGACGACGCTGCTCGCGGTCCTCGACGATCTGGCCCGCTGCCTCGCGACCACCCCGGTGCGTCGGCTGGTGTTCCTCAACGGCCACGGCGGCAACAGCGCGCTGCTGCAGGTCGCCAGCCGCGACATCCGTCTTGCGCACGGGCTGCGCACGTTCGTCATGCACCCGTCCCTGCCGGCGGACCATGGCGGCACCTCGCCGGCCGCCGAGCTCGGCATGGGCATCCACGCCGGCATCGACGAGACCTCGCTGCTGCTGCATCTGCGTCCCGACCTGGTCCGCCTCGATCTGGGGGTGCGCAGCGTCCCCGAGCAGCTCGCCTCGTTCGATCGGGTCCGTTTCGGCGGTGCGGTCTCGTTCGGGTGGCTCAGTGACGACTTCGGCACCGACGGAACCATCGGCGACCCGACCGGGGCCACCGCGGAGCGCGGCACACGACTCTACGAGGCGATGGTGGTCGCGGCGGGCCAGTCGCTCGCCGAGATCGCCCGGTTCGACCCGCGATCGACGCGTTGACGTCCTCCCCCGCCTGCTGCTGAAGACGGGGGATGCCCACTCCTGCACATCATTGATCCTTTTTCATCCCGGTTCTCTGAAGCGCGGGCCAGGATGGCTCGGTTGACGGTGCTCCAGGTTTTTCAGGTCAGCACCTCGGTCAGCCGGCCGACGGAATGGGCGGGGGTGCCGTCAGCGCCTCGAGGGCGTCGCCGACCGTGGTCAGGCTGCGCCGCAAGCGCTCCAGCAGGTCGTCGGTCGTGGTTGTCAGGAGCAGCCAGCCTCGTAGCTCGGCGATGTATGCGCCCTGGATGGCACCGGCGATCGCGGCCGGCACGACATCCTGGGACGCCGCGCCGATTCGCTGCGCGATGAACGCAGCCACGGTTGCCCGCCACGTCTCCCAGTGCTCGGCGGCGCTGGCACGTAGGGCGCTTGAGGTGTCCAGAAGCTGGAAGCGCTCCAGCCACACACCGCGCGTGTCCACGGCGTCGCGTGTGGAACCCACGACCGCCTCTCGCACAGCCGTCATGGGCGGGCAGGCTCCGTCGGCTCGGGCCAGCAGCTCGGCGAGGCGGCGGTTGGTGTGGTCGAACGCGCTCCACACGACGGCCGCCTTCGAGGGGAAGTAGCGGAAGAACGTCGTCCGGCCGACGCCCGCCGCGGCCGCGATCTGGTCGACCGAGACGTTGGCGTAGCCCTCGCGGAGCAGGAGCTGGATGGCCACCTGCTCGACGGCCTCGGGAGACGTGACCCGTGGCCGCCCGGCACCGCGTGAGCCGTTGCTCGCGCCGGCCATCCGCCAAGTCTACCCGTCGTCCGCAGCCGCGCGGGAGGGCGAAACGACCGTGCATCGGCGGTCACACCAATTTCGGTATCGAGTACCATATTGCTCGGTCTGAGCTCGACGCTGACTTTCCGATCTCGGACCCCCAGGTCAACGAGGAGGAAGAGGGGCACATGAGCAGACTGAACGGCAAGATCGCGATCGTGACCGGTGCTGCACAGGGCATGGGCGAGGCGCACGCGCGCCGGTTCGTGGCCGAGGGCGCCAAGGTGGTCCTGACCGACCTGAACGAGGAGCGCGGGAAGCAGATCGCCGTCGAGCTCGGAGAGAACGCCCACTTCGTCGTCCACGACGTGGCGTCCCTCGCCGACTGGCGCCGCGTCGTCGACGAGACCGAGGCGACCTTCGGCCCGCCCACCGTCCTGGTGAACAACGCGGGCGTCCTCGGGCCCATCGTCTCCACGGTGGATCTCGACGAGGACGCGTACCTGAAGGTCTGCGCGATCAACCAGCACTCCCAGTTCTACGGGATGAAGTCGGTCATCCCCGCGATGCAGAAGGCCGGAGGCGGTTCGATCATCAACGTCTCCTCGATCGCGGGTATCGTCTCGATCGTCGGCGCGCCGAACCTCGCCTACGTCGGCAGCAAGTTCGCTTCCCGAGGGATGACGAAGCACGTCGCCGCGCAGTACGGGAAGGACAACATCCGCGTCAACTCGGTGCACCCCGGCTACATCAAGACGCCGATGATGGCTGCGGCCACCGACGAGCAGGGTGGCGGCATCGCCGCCCTGGTGCCCCTTGCACGGATGGCCGAGCCCGACGAGGTATCCCAGGTCGTGCTGTTCCTCGCGTCCGACGAGTCGTCGTACGTCACCGCCACCGAGCAGATCGTCGACGGCGGGCTCACCGCCCAGTAGGTCGGGCCCGGCCGGGCTTCCTCCATCTCGCCGGCCATGTCGCAGCGGCGCTGGTCGCGCTGGTCCCGCCGCAGCGACACTGGCCGCGATGGGGCCCGCTGCCGTCGCCGGGCTCGCTCGGGCGGTCTGATCAGCCGTTCGGGAGGGCGCGTCATGCTGTGACTCCGCGCAACGCACCAGCTCCCATCTCGCTTGCCAGCGTCCGAAGGTGTACTGCAGATGCGCAGATGCGCAGATGTGTGGTGATCAGCTTGTTCAGGCGCCGACGCATCAGCGTTGTCGAACCGCGCGTGTGTCCCCGAGGCCGCATGCAACAAGCGCACCTGCGAAGTGCCCTCTCGATCCGGTGGACGGAAGCATAGAGAACTCCCATCCTCCCAGCTCGGAGGGCACTTTCGCGTTCAGGAACCCCAACGGGCAGGCATAGCGCGCGGTGCATCCAGGCCTGGACTGAAGCGCGGTGTGCGTACGATTTTCCGGTGACCCTCATCCCAGAGACCCACCGCGACCTCGCGCAGAACGCCGAGGTCGCGATCCTCACCACCCTCGGCCCCGACGGTGCCCCGCAGACCACGGCCGTGGGCTACCTGCTCGACGACGGCGTCTTCCGCATCTCCGTCAGCTCGGACAAGCAGAAGCTGAAGAACCTGCAGCGCACGCCGCAGTGCTCGCTGTTCCTGCTGGACATCACCAACGTCTACCGCACGGTGGAGGTTCGCGGCACCGCCGAGGTCATCCTCGACGACGACTACACCTGGGCCGCGAAGATCGCCGAGAGCCGTGGCCGCACGGCCGACGACATCCGCAAGCTCACCCCGCCCGGTGAGCACCGCTACAGCATCGCCGTGACCCCGACGAAGGTCAACACCTTCGGCTGATCCCGCGGCCAGCCGGTCACGGATCCGAACATACGTTCGACATTCGGGCCGTGTCGGCTCTAGCGTTGATGCATGACCTTCGCCACCCGTCCTTGGCCGCCCCTCGCACGGTGGTTGTTCGCCCTGGCGCTCGTTGCCGTGCGTCGGCGTGACGGTTCAGGACGGTGTGGCGGGGGTGGGGGCGGGGAGTTTGCCGGGGTTGAGCAGGCCGTCCGGGTCGAGCCGGGCGGCGGCCTCGCGGACCAGGTCCAGGCGGCCGTGGTGCAGCTCCCAGGTGTGCGGGTCGTCGACGTACACCTCGACGTCGGCCAGGCGGGCCATCCGCTCGTACAGGTCGTCGGGCCCGTCGTAGCGCAGGAACAGCATCGAGACCCAGTCGCGGCCGTTCGCGGTGAGGAAGCCCTCCAGGTGGATGAGCGACTCGGGGGCGAGTGCGGCGACCTCGGCGCGGCGCCGAGTGAGACCGGGGCCCATGCACTGCAGGTGGGTGAGCTCCGGGCGGACCTTGCGGACGCGGTACGTGGTGTGGTTGTACGACAGCGAGGCGATGTGCGCCGGGCCCCTGGGGCGCACGGCGTCGACCCGCCCGCCGTGCCGCTCGACGACGGCGGTCGCCGCGGCGACGCTGTCCTCGGTGACGATCCCGCGCACGCTGACCCGGCCGGCGGGCATCGCCGGGTCGACCGGCCGGTAGGTCGCGATGATCCCGGCCTCGTCGAGGGAGAGCAGCCGCGGGGTCGGCTCCAGGTCGAACAGCTCCTCGCCCGCGGCGACCGCGCCGGCCAGCTCCGGGAAGGACGCGAACAGCCCGGTCCAGCGGCGCGCGGGGCGCAGCGCCACGGTCGCCTGCGCGATCACCCCGTTGACCCCGAACGCGTGCGCCATCGCGGTGTCGTCCGGGAAGGGCACCTCCACCGGGATGGCATCGTCGGTGCACGGCACGACGAGCAGCGAGCGCAGGTAGCCGTCCCAGATCGCGCCGTTGGCGATCGAGCCGGTGCCGCCGGAGCCGCCGGCGATGAATCCGGCGACCGTGCTGCCCACGGTCGACGGCAGGATTGCCAGCTCCTGCCCGGTGGCCAGGGCAGCCTTCTCCATCAGCACGAACGACGCGCCGGCCTCCGCGGTCAGCCAGCCGTTCTCCACCGCGAGGATCCGGGCGGCCGCCGTGGTGTCGATGACGAGCCCGCCGAACAGCGGGATGCCCTGCCCGTAGTTGCCGGTGCCCTGGCCGCGCACGGTCACCGGCACCCGGTGGCGGTGCGCGGCCCCGACCGCCGCCGCGATCCCGGCGGCGTCGGGCGGGCGGATCACCACGTCGGCGACACCGCCGGGCAGCAGCGGCGCCAGCACCGGGCTCATGTGCGCCCAGTCCGTCGAGGCCGCCAGGCGGGCCGGTTCGTCGCGCAGCACGGCGTCGGCGCCGACCAGGGTGGCGAGCTCGGCGGTCAGCGCGTCGAGCACAGCCGGGTCGAGAGGGGTCACGGCGGGCAGCGCCGCCCGGCCGAAGCCGGGGAGCGCGCGTTCCCCGGCCCGGCCGTGCGACGCCGCGAGGGTCGAATCCGACATCGCTCAGGTACCAAGCCCGATCTTGGTGTCGAGGAAGCTGTTGTCGACGAGGTCCGCCGGCCTGAGCCCGGACAGGACCGGCTTGCCCTGCGACTGGTAGATCGGGTCGAGGATCTCGATGAGCTTCCGCAGCCGCGCGTCGTCGAAGTCGCCGAGGGTGCTGTTGGCGCCGTCGCCGACGATGCCCAGCGACTTCATCGTCTGCACCGCGTAGTCCGCGACGCCCTGGGAGTAGACCCAGCCGTTGTTGTACTTGTCGACCAGGTCGAGGATCAGCGTGTTGGTCGCGGCCGGGTCGGCCATGAAGTCGACGACGCCCTGCTGCATGATCGGGACGAGCTTGCTCAGGCAGGGCTTGAGCGCGTCGAGCTTGTCCTTGCGGACGCCGATCGCCTGCTGGTAGAAGTCGAAGCCCGCGTCCGCGATGAGCTGGTACTTCAACGGCTTGTCCCAGGAGCGCACCTCGTGGGACCAGGTGTAGGGCTCCGACGTCGCGAAGCCCTGCACGGCGTCGGCGCCGCCGGAGGCCACGAAGTTGGTCGGCGTGCCGTCGTAGCTGCCGTCGACCTGACCCTTCTTCAGGATGCCGGAGCCGGTGAAGTAGTCCATGTAGGACGCGCCCTGGAAGTACAGGACCTTTGTGTCGGTCCTGCCGATGTCGGCGATCGTCTTCCAGCCCGGGTGCTTGTCCGGCGACCACTGAATGACCTGCGGGCTCTTCTCCAGACCCGCCAGCACCGCCACGGTCGGCTGCGTCTTGGACAGGGCGATCTGCTCATCGGTGCCCAGGTAGCCCAGCGTGATCCCGGAATCCTTGTAGAGCTGGGAGGTCACCGTCTGGAAGCCGATCGCCGGGCCACCGGCGCGGATCTCCAGCTTCACCCCGGTGTCGACGCCGCCGTGGGCCGTCAGCTCACCGGTGACCGACTTCTTGCCCGCGTCGATCTTCGGGTTCGGCCCGAGCAGCTTGTACTGGCCGCCGTGCTCGGACTCCGGGTTCCAGTCGGTCTGCAGCACGATCGTCGACGGGCAGCCGGCGGCCTTGAGGTTGAGCGCCGCCGGGGCCGCGCCCGCCGCGGACGGGGCCGCCGCGCCGGTGGCCCCCCCGTCGCTGCTGCCGCAGGCGGCGGCGGTGAGGGCGAGTGCGGTCGCGGTCAGCGCAACGAGCCGCGCGGGCCGTCGCCGAGATCTGGTCAACTAGGTCTCCCCGAGTTCATCGGCCGTTCGGGCCGGAGGGTGCGGTGCAGTGGGGGCGCGGCGGCAGGGAGCGGCGGCGCGCAGGGTGCGCCGTCGCGTGGGTCGCGCCGAGGGGGTCAGCCGCGCTTCGGCTGGTACCAGCGGCCGACCACGCGCCGCGCCAGCCAGCCGAAGAAGACGAAGACCGCGACGCCGAGCAGGCTCGCGGTGAGCGTGGTCGCCCACAGGCGCTCGCCCTCCAACCGGGAGGTGAACACCGACAGGTTCGTGCCGAGCCCCGGCTCACCCTGCTTGAAGAAGAACTCGCCGACGATCGCCCCGATGACCGACAGTCCGGCCGCGTTGCGGAACCCGGTGAACATCGACGGCAGCGCCGCTGGCAACTGCAGCTTCCACAGCCGGGTCAGCCGGCTGGTGTGGTGCAGGCTGAACAACTCGTGCATGCCCCGGTCGACCGACTGCAGCCCGAACAGCGTGTTCGACACGATGGGGAAGAACGCGATGATGACACAGACGATGATCCGGCTGGTCAGGGCGAAACCGAAGAAGAAGCTCAGCACCGGAGTGAGCGCCAGGATCGGCACCGTCTGGATCACGACGGCCCACGGGTACAGCGAGTTCTCTATCCACCTGGCCTGGCTCATCGCCACCGCGACGGTGACCCCGATGACGATCGAGATGGCCAGGCCGGCGAAGGTGACCTCACAGGTCAACCGCAGCGCGCTCATCATCGTCGTGAAGTTCGACCAGTCGAGAAAGCCGACCCGGACGACCTCGTGCGGCGGCGGCAGCATGAACCGCTGCTGGTCGTTGAGCACCCCGTCGGACACCGCGTACCAGATGCCGATGAACACCGCGAACACCGCCCCGGGCAGCAGCACGAAGCTGACCAGCCCGGCGCCGCGCCGGCGAGATCGGGGGCGGGGCGGTGTCGCGCCGATCGCCGGCGTCGCCGCGGCCGCGTCGCCGGTCGCGTCCGTCTCGACCGCGGAAGGCACCGTCACGCTCAAGACTCGCTCCTGAGATGGTGCGAGACCTCGCCGCACAGGGCGGCGAACTCGGCGCTGTAACGCAGGTGCGGCGAGCGTGGGTAGTCGAACGGGACGGCGAGATCCGCCTTCACCCGTCCCGGCCGACCGCTCATCACCACCACCCGGGTGGACAGGAACACCGCCTCCGCCACCGAGTGGGTGATGAACAGCGCGGCGAACCGGCGCAGCATGAACATCCGCAGCAGCTCGTCGTTGAGTCGTTCGCGGGTGATCTCGTCGAGCGCGCCGAACGGCTCGTCGAACAGGAAGATCGAGGGGTCGAGCACGAGCGAGCGGGCCAGCGACGTGCGCATCCGCATGCCGCCAGACAGCTCGTGGGGCAGATGTTCCTCGAAGCCGGCGAGCCCGACGAGGCTGATCGCGTCGGCGACGCGACGCCCCCGCTCGACGGAGTCGAGGTGCTCCAGCTCCGCGAACAGCCGCACGTTGTCGCGGACGTTGCGCCAGGGCAGCAGAGTGGCGTCCTGGAAGACGTAGCCGACGTTCTTCGAGGCCACGTCGACGGTTCCGTCGGTGGCCTCGTCCAGCCCGCTGGCGATGCGCAGCAGGGTGCTCTTGCCACACCCCGACGGTCCGACGATCGAGACGAACTCGCCGGGGCGGATCGTCAGGTCGGTGTCGGTGAGCGCGACGGTGCCGTCCCGGAACCGCTTGCGCACCCCCGCGAAGTGCAGGGCCGGCGCGCCGGACAGGGCCGGCGCGCCGGATCCGGTGGCGTCGGCGGTGGCGCCGGCGGCGGTGTCGGCGATCGTCATGAGGCGGCCTCCCACTGGTCCGGTTGGGCGTCGTACGGCTCGGTCCCGGGGCGCCGGACCGGCTCGGCGCGCGGGGCCGGTCGGCGCGGTTCGGTGAGTTCCGAGTGCACCGTGGTGCGGGCCACGACCCGGCCGGCCCGCCACACGGTCCGCTGCTCGCCGGCCGCGGCCAGCGCCTCGAGGGCGTTCGCCGCCGGCAGCGCGACAAGATCGGCCGGGCTGCCCGAGGTGATCGAGACGGCCGGCAGCCCGAGGGCGCGCCGCGGCGCGCCACTCACCGCCACCAGCGCCTCGTCCGGGGCGAGGTGCCCGCAGGTGACCATCAGCGACGCGGTCTCCAGCGCGTCGCCGCGGCCGACGAGGTTGAACGGGTCACGCAGGTTGTCGCCGCCCGCCGCCACGGTCACCCCGGCGCGGCGCAGCGGCGCGACGGCGGTCAGCCCGCGCGGGGTGCCGACCGCATGGTTGCGCCCCTGGAGGAACAGGTTGGTCTGGGGTAGCGCGACGACGGCGATGCCGGCGGCGGCGACCTGCTCGCTGACCCTGTCCTGCACGTCCGGGGGCTGCATCGCGAGGCTGACGCAGTGGCTGGCCGTCACGCCGTGCGGGAAACCGGTGCGGCCGACCAGGTCGGCGAGCGTGGCGAGGGTGAGCAGCCGCGGGTCGAGGGTCTCGTCGGTGTGCAGGTCCAGCGGGCGGCCGGCCTCGCCGGCCGCGTCCAGGCAGATCGCGACCGCGCGGTGCGGCTCGGGGTCGAGGTGTGGGCAGCCGCCGGCCACGTCGGCTCCCTCGGCCAGCGCGCGGCGCAGGTCGCGGCCGGGTTGGCCGTCCAGCGGGTTCGACACGAGAGCGACGAGCTGCAGGTCGACCAGGCCGCGCCAGCGTTCCCGCACGTCGACGAGTGCCTCCAGCGCCCGCATGCCCGACTGCACCCCGACGTTGACGTGCGTGCGGATGTGGGTGGTGCCCATCGCGAGCTGGATGCGCAGCGCCGCCTCGGCCCGGGTCGTGAAGTCCTCGACCGTCGAGCCGGGCAGCAGGGTCTGGATCGCCTCGATCGCGCCGGCGAGATCGCCGGTGACATTGCGGGCCAGTGACGCGGTGAGCGCCTTGTCCAGGTGCGCGTGCGGCTCGACGAACGACGCCAGCAGCACCTGGCCGGTGAGGTCGACGTCGCCCGGGCCGACCCGGGCGACGTCGACGCCCGCGCCGCTCGGGACGACCCGCCCGATGACGCCGTCCGACAGCTCCACGTCCACCACGTCGCCGTGCGCGGTCATCGCGCCCCGAAGCCAGCTCATGACGTCCGCGCCCGCGTGCCGAGGATCCGGTGGGCGATCTCGCCCTCGATCGCCACCCGGTTGCGGTCCCGGCAGTTGACCCCGGCCCGGACGGACACGCCGGCGTCGGTCAGCAGCCTGGCCCGGTAGGACGGCGGGAACTGGACGCGGGCACCGCCGTGATCGCCGAGGAGGCAGGCGTCGGCCACCGGTGCGAGCTCCGCGCCGCACGCGCGCAGGCTGTTCGCGGACATCGCCGCCGCCGGCAGGTCGGCCACGATCACCGGTCGTACCCCCGCGGCCGCGAGGAACGCCGCGGCCGCCGCGGAGCGGGCCGATGCTGGCCGGACCGATCGGCCGGCGATGGCGGGCTGGTCGAGGTACGGCCAGGCGTCGAGGGCGTCCAGGAAGGGGCACGGGCCGAGTTCCGGGACCTCGCAGCGACCGTCGGACTGGACTCCTCCACAGGGGCCGTGGTCCATCCTGTTGGGACACCGGGCGACTTGGGACACCGGGCGACCGCGCCACGCCAGGTGGCGTCCGCAGCCGCTCCGATGTTCATCACGCCAACACTGTCCAGCCCGGCGGTCTACGGGCGATTTCCGCTCGATAAAAGATGAGTTTCGACCATGGTGACCCTGGATCCAGGTTTACGTAACCCTCAGTCGTGATCGTCAAGGTATCGCCGGCGACTGCTACGTTCCGTCATCGGTTGATCACCCTGTGCCGGGCCCGGCGTGCATCCCAGGTGCCTTCCGGCGGTCGGTTGCCCCCCTCGTCTCGAGAAAAGACTCGTCACGTCAATCTAGGATGCTAGCATCCTACCTAGCGGCAGCCCGGAGTGATCGACGTGCGCCTGCGCGCCGATGCCCATCCGCGCGGTGAAGCGGTGAAGCGGGCGCCGCCGCAGATGGAATCGTCGAGAGGAACGGCAAAATGATCAACGGGCTGCGAACCGCGGAGCCGGACAACACGGCGGTGCGGGTCGCGCTGTGGCGGGCCGTCCACGTCCAGGTCGACCCGCCGCCGCACGTGTTCGAGGACGAGATCGGGCTGCGGCTGGCGGCCCCGGACGGCGGATGGCTGCGCCGTCCGGACATGGACCCCTCCGCCACGAGCCGCATCCGGGCGTCCATCGTGGCGCGTGCACGCCTCATCGAGGATCTGGTCGTCGAACAGGCCGGCCTCGGTGTCGACCAGTACGTCATCCTCGGCGCCGGCCTGGACACCTTCGCCCAGCGTCGGCCGCAGCTCGCCGCCGGCATGCGGGTGTTCGAGGTCGACCAGCCGGGTCCGCAGGAGTGGAAGCGGCGGCGCCTGACCGAGCTCGGTCTCGGCGCCCCGCCCTGGCTGCGGTTCGTGCCCGTGGACTTCGAGGCGGGCGGCTCCTGGCGGCAGGGGCTGGTGGCCGCCGGTTTCGACGCGGGCCGCCCGGCCGTCATCGCCTCCGCCGGCGTCTCCATGTACCTCACCGGGGACGCCATCGCGGCCACGCTTGGCCAGGTCGCGGCCCTTGCTCCCGGCTCCACCCTGGCCATGACGTTCATGCTGCCGCTGGAGCTCGTCGAACCGGCGGAGCGCCCCCTACGGGAGGCGACCGAACGCGCCGCGCGGGCCGCCGGCACGCCCTTCGTCAGCTTCTACGCCCCGCAGGACATGCTGGCGCTGGCCCGCGACGCCGGCCTTGGCGCGGCACGGCACGTGTCGGCCACGAGCCTTGCCCGCCGCTA
The DNA here is from genome assembly GCF_000948395.1 of Frankia torreyi. Classification (GTDB taxonomy): domain Bacteria; phylum Actinomycetota; class Actinomycetes; order Frankiales; family Frankiaceae; genus Frankia; species Frankia torreyi. The sequence goes on from NZ_JYFN01000027.1 coordinate 20,557, forward strand.
CTTCGCCGGCAGGTCGGACGGGCTTGCCCCGTCCAGCGCAGAGGAGCTGCTGGTGGCGGTCACCCAGGAACGCAACCCGGCGGGCCCGGCCCTGGCGTGACCCGGTGGAGCGGGCGGCGGGCGAGCCGCAGCCCGCCCGCCGGGTCACCGGGATCGTCAGGTCCCGCAGGGAGCGGCGGGGAGGTCGTGGGCGGCCGCGGCCGCGTACTGTTCGGCCCAGTCCGGAAGACGCCGATCGTCCGGGGTCGGCTGCCACTGCCCGTCGCGCAGGGCGTAGTCCCAGCCGGGCCCGACCCGCAGGTATCGCGCCACCGCGGCGATCAGGCGGTCGACATGATCGTCCGTCGTGCCCACCCCGATGCTGGCCCGCAGCGCCCCGCCCGGCGCCCCCAGCCGGGCCAGCAGCGGGTGCGCGCAGAACCGGCCGGCGCGCACCCCGATGCCGTGCTCGGCGGACAGGTACGCCGACACCCGGGCCGGGTCGTGCCCGGGCAGCGAGAACGTGACGACGCCGACCGCGTCCTGCCAGGCTCCGGCGCCGTCGCGGGTACGCCGGCCGCCGTCCGTGCTCGGGCCGCCAGCGCTGTTCGGGGTGGCCTCGGGGTCGGACCAGATGCGGTGGATCACGACGCCGTCCAGCCCGGCGAGCCCGCCCAGCAGCCGCGTGCGCAGGTCCGACTCGTGGCGTTCCCAGGCGCCCGGGGGGAGCGCGGCAAGCGTGCGGCACGCGGCGGCGATCGCGGTCGCGCCGGCGAGGTTGGGGGTGCCGGCCTCGTGGCGGGCCGCGCCGGTGGCCCAGTCGACGGCGTCGGTGCTCACCTCGCGGACGGCCCCGCCGCCGGCCAGGTAGGGGGGTGCGGCGTCGAGCCAGTCGGCCCGGCCGACCAGCACTCCCGCGCCGAACGGCGCGTACAGCTTGTGCCCGGAGAACGCCAGGTAGTCGACGTCGTCGGCGGCCATGTCGAGGTGGCGGTGCGGGGCGAGCTGGGCGGCGTCGACGAAGATCCGTGCGCCGGCGCGGTGTGCCAGCCGGGCCAGCCGGGCCAGCGGGGGCGTCTCCCCGGTGACGTTGGAGGCACCGGTCACCGCGAGAAGAGCCGTCGGTGCCGCGGTCAGCTCGGCCTCGAGCGCGGCGAGACTCTCGGCCAGGGTCGATCGGGCGGCGACGGATCGGTAGCCCGCGCGGGCGCGCCAGGGCAACAGGTTCGCGTGATGCTCCACGTCGAACACGACGACCCCGCCGGCCGCGTCGGCGGCGGGCAGGCACCGGGCGAGCAGGTTCACTGCATCGGTGGTGTTGCGGGTGAACACGGTGAGGTCACCGTCGCGGGCGCCGACGAATCGGGCGACGTCGCGCCGGGCGCCCTCGTAGAGGGTCGTGCACACCTGGGAGGCGAATCCGGCGCCGCGGTGCACGCTCGCCGAGTAGGGCAGCACGCGGGCGACGTGCTCGGCCACCGCGGTCAGGCACGGTGCGCTCGCCGCGTGGTCGAGGTTGGCGTATTCTGCCCACCCGCCGCCGACCAGCGGCACGCCCAGCCCCGCTCCCTGCACCGCCAGCAGCGCGCCGGGCGCGGGGTGCTGCCTCTGGTGCGGGTTCGGAAGGCCGGGCGCGGCGGCGCCGGTGGGCTCGTCGCCGGTGGGCTCGGCGCCGGCGGCCTCGTCGCCGGTGGGCGCCCGGCCGGCCTGCCGTCCGGTCGGCCGGGCGGGGCAGGCCTGCCGGGCGAGGGACGGGGGCACGGCAGAGATGATCGACGTCATCATCGCTCCTGGTAGGACCCACGAAGGGTCGGCACTTGCCGTCGGCGGGGTTGCCGCGGCCTCGTCACCACCCGGGGCACCCCGCTGCATAAGGAGGGTTGCCGGCCAGCAAGCCGGGGCTGAACGCTGGCGCTCAAGACGTGGGAGGAACTTTAGCAAAACCCGAATTCCCGCGGGCGGGTGTCGTCTGACGCGGCTCAGCCGCAGCTTCGCCGGAACGCGATGCCCGGCACCTCGCGGGCCCACTGCGACCGCGACAGCCCGCCACCTGCGGCCGCACAGGCCCGGACGCGCGGGTCCGACCCCGGCCGAGCCGGTCGTAACCAGTCCTCGGGTCGGCGCTTGTCGTCGGCAAAGTTGCTGGTGGCGAGGACGCGTCCGTCGGGGCTGAACGCCGCCGCGGAGATGGGGGCGGGCACGGTGTCGCCCTCGTCGTGGGGGCTGGCGTGATGCCGGTCGTCGGCGAGCAGGGCGGGAACCCGGCGGTCCGCGATCTTCCACAGGCGTAGGTGCCCGTCCCCGCCGTCGGCGGGACGGCTGGTGGCGGCCAGGGTGTCACCGGCGGGGCTGAACGCGACCGCAGAGAGGTTGTCCGCGACTCGCACCGCGGCGAGCGGAACGGGACGCCCGGGGTCCGTGACGTCGAGCAGCCGGAGCCGGCCGCTGACGTCCGTCGCGGCGGGGGNGGGACCGGGCACAGGGTACGGCCGGCCGCTGGCGATGGCGAGGGTGTGTCCGTCGGGGCTGACGGCGACCGCGGCGACCCGCTGGTCGTCGGCCAGGTCGGCAAGCAGACGGGGGGTCCGGGCACGGGTGACGTCCCACAGCCGCACCCGGCCACCGATGCCACCGTCAGCCATGGCACTCGCGGTGACGAGGGTGCGGCTGTCGGGGCTGAACGCGAGCGCGGTGAGCTTCTGCTCTTCGGGCAGGTCGACGAGCCAGCGGGGCGAGCGCGGCGATGTGACGTCCCACAGCCGTCCCCGAGTTCCGGCCGTGCCTTGAACAGCCACGGTGGCGAGCAGCCGGCCGTCCGGGCTGAACGTCACGGTCGTTGTCGTCGCCCCGCCGGCGTTGACGGTGCTGGTCCGGACCGGATGGCGGACGTTGGCGGCGTTCCAGAGCGTGATCCAGCCGGTGCGGCCGGCGGTGGCCAGGGTGTAGCCGTCGGGGCCGTACGCGACCGCGTTGATGCCGCCGTCGGTTCCCATGTCCAGAACGCGCCCCGGCCGGCCGAGGTCGGTGAGATCCCAGCGTCGCCAGCGCCCGCCGTCGCCCGTGCCCGGCGGGTAGGCACCGGCGGTGATCAGGTGGTGGCCGTCCTGACTGAACGTCAGGGTGGTCAGGAGCTGGTCGTCGTCAAGGCTGGCGACGGGTCTGGGACGGCCTGGATCGGCGAGGTCCCACAGCCGCAGCCGGCCGCCGGTGCCATTGCCGATGTCGCCGGCGGTCGCGACGGTCTGTCCGTCGGGGCTGACCGCGACCGCGGTCGGGGGCTGGTCGTCGTCGACCTCGGCCAGCAGAGACGGGCGGCGCTGGCCGGTGGTGTCCCAGATTCGTAACCGTCCGCCGCCGGCGGCGTCGCCTCGGCCGACGGTGGCGAGCCGGCCGCCGCCGAAGCTGACGCCGATCAGAGCCTGGTCGTCGTCGACCGAGGCGAGCGGATCGAGGCGGACAGTGGAGCCGGGACGGAGGCGGTCGGCCCCGGAGATGGCCCACAGGCGCAGCAGTCCGCCCCGGCCGTCGCGGCGGCGGCCCGTGGTGGCGAGGAAGCGTCCGTCGGGGTCGCTGGCGACCGAGGTGAGGAACTCCCTGCCGTCGTCGGCGGAGACTGCCAGGCGCAGGGTGCCGGGGCTGGTGAAGGACCACAGGCGAAGCCGGCTGCCGCCGCCGTCGGGGAGTTGGCCGGCAGACAGGAGGCGACCGTCGGGGCCGAACGTCAGGGCGGCGGGTGTCTCCCTGGGGATCTCGACCTTGGCGGCGAGGGCGGGCGGGCGGGTGTGGGCGAGGTTCCACAGCCGCAGCCAGCCGCCGGGCCGGTCGACGTTTCGGCTGAGGACGGCGAGCATCCGGCCGTCGGGGCGGAACGCCAGCGCGGCGGGTTCCTGGTCATCGTCGACGCAGCCGGCGGTGACCGGGACGTCGACTCCGATCGACCCGCCAGGTGCGGCAACGGCGGGGGAGGACAGTCGGGCCGCGGGCATCCAGCAGATCCGCCCGCGTCGTCGCGGCTCGCTGAGATCGGAGCGGTACCGGCCGCCGGTGGCGAGGACGTCGCCGTGCGGGCTGACGACTGCCGCCGTGGCGGTCACCTCGTCGCCCATGCCGGCGTCGACGCTGGCTGCCCAGGACGTGCCCGCGACCGTACCCGCGAGGCTCTGTCGGTTCTCCGGGGTGTCCTGTAGCGCGATGGCGGCGAGTCCCAGGCGCAGCGCTCGAGGCAGGTCGCCGTCGTCCACCTGCTCGGCGCGAGCGGCCAGCAGGCGGGTCATGGCGGACCGCTCGCGGGCGAGGGCGACGCCGTGCTGTTCGGCCGCGATCAGGCCCGCCGCGAGGAGTGTCGCGGCGAGAACGAGGGCGACCCGTCGCCGTTGAATCCGCCTGCGCCGCCGGCTCGCGGCCAGGAACATCCGGGTGAGTTCGGGAACGTCGCGCGGCCGCCGAGGGTGTGTTCGGCTCGTCGGGCCCGGTCGGCGTCCCACAGGTGGCTGGCCGGGTGGCCTTCCTGCGCCCAGTGACCGGCGGCGTCGAGTGCCTGCGCGCCCAGCCGGAGCCGGGCGGTGGATGCCTGGATGACGTCGGCCAGCGGCGGCCACGCCGTGACGATCTGCTCGTGGGCGATGGCGATGACCTGCCCGGTGTCCGCGGCGTCGCCGGTCGGCTGCGCCGCGCCGGCCCCGGGTGCCCGCCGTCGACCGAGGATGCCCCGAGCACGCCACCCCGTGGTCCCGGTTTGCAGCCCTCGACCGGGCCCGGCGCCGATGGCGCTCCCCCCGTCATCGCCTCGGCCGGGCCGGCCGTCCTCTCCGGCCTCGCCGCCGGACCTGGCCTCGCCGCCGGGTGGGTCGCTGGCCGGTCGGTGGATGGTGAGCAACCGCCGGTTGACGAAGAATCGCAGGTCAGCCCTGATCAGAGGGGGAAGGTCGTCAAGAGGGACCCGTCGACGGGTGAACTGGCCGTGGTCGTCGATGGTGATGAGCTGCAGCAGGCTGTCGAGGACCTCCCGGCGGGTGCGCCCGCCCTCCCGGGCCGCGTCGGACAGCGCCCTGTTCGCCTGCTGGACGAGGGCGCCCCGAACCCCGCCGAGCCGCTCGTAGTGCTGGGCGGACAGGGCCCCGCCGCGGGGCACGCCGGCGGCGAGTTCCCCCAGGACGAAGGCGAGCAGGGGCAGGGCGTCGCCGCTTCCGGTGTCCGCGACCAGGCGGGCCACCAGCTCGTCGTCGACCTCGATGCCGGCATGCCGGGCGGGTCCGGTGACGATCAGCGGGAGCGTCTGCGGGCTCAGCGGCCTGACCGAGAAGGTGTCGACGGGAAGGCGGGTACGGGAGGCCAGCGACATCAGCGGGTGGACGAACTCCGACCGGGCGGTTGCGACCACCCGAGCCGGTCCCCGCACCGCCTCCCGCAGCACCGAGGCGAACAGGATCTGCTGCTCCTCGCTGGTCTCGACCAGCAGTTCCTCCGCCTGGTCGACGATGAGCAGCAGCCGGCGCGCCCCGGCGGCGTCGAGGAGGACCTCCAGCAGGCGCGTGATCTCCCCCGGGTCGTCGAGCGCATCGACGAGGGCGTCGGTCCGCCAGGCCAGGCCACGGCGGCCTTCGACGGCGAGCAGGCTGGCGAGGGAGGACAGTGCCGTCGCCTTCTCGCGCGCGGCGGGGACCAGCGGCGGCAGGACGAGCCACTGTGGATCCGCGGCCAGGTGCGGCGCCAGCCCGGCCCGGACGAGCGACGACTTCCCGCAGCCGGACGGGCCGATGACCAGGACAAGCTCGTCCGTGCGCGGCCCGGCCTGCGCACGGACCCGTTCGGCGAGCTGGCGGCTTTCCGCCGCCCGGCCGAAGAAGATCCGAGCCTGGCCCGCCGTGAACGCGGCCAGGCCCGGGTACACGGTCAGGTCCGCCGACCACGGCCCGCTGTCCACACCGTCGAGTCGCCGCAGGGCTTCGAGGAGGGCCGCGCGCGCCGACTCCCCATCGCCGTCGAGATCGGTCCACTGGATCTCGTTGGAGATCAGCCGGTGGTCGACGTGCGTGTCGACCCGGACCGGTAGCAGCCGCAGCCGGTTGGCCAGGGCGATGCCCACCTCCGCCGCGCACCAGGGCGACTGCCCGAAGGCGTCGGTGACGACGGCGACGAGCGCGTCCGCCTCGTACAGCTCCTCGAACAGTCGTCTGGCCCAGATGTCACCGACTCCGAGACCGCTTTCCAGGTCGTGATCGAGAAACGTCCGGTGACCAGCTGCCCGCAACCAGGCCGACAGCCGCTCCGCGATGGCGAAATCGACGCTGGCGTGACTGATGAAAACCTGTGCCACCTGCACCGCCCCAAATGCGCCTACGGCGGTGGAACCACCGGCGAGATGGCATGGTAACGCCTCGGTGGAAGCCGTGGTCGCGGGCGGCGGCAAGCCGACAATCGGTTCCGCCGTTGGCGGGTGCGGCGGTATTGGTGGCCCCGGCGGTCGATAGGGATCGGGGGACGGCTGCCTGGTCGCCATGCCCCCGCGTATCGCGGGCTGGATGTGCCCCGGGGAATGGGGCCGTCCGGGAATTCATGCGGGTGGGATTGGCCGGCTGGCGTCGGCGCCGGCTGGAATGCGGCGAGAAAGAACTCATGCTCAGATTGGGTGTCATGTTCGACGACGGTCAAGACGGTGTTACCCGTCGGGCGTCATCATCCGGTAGGCGCCGGTAGCAGCATCGGGATGCCTCTGGACGGTCCGCGGCGAGCCGCCTGGAATGGTCCTCAGGCACGAGCGCAGGGAAGTCGATGATGAGCGTAACGCGGTCCGGGGTGGCCGTTGCGTCGGCCCCCATCCGCGACCCCCACCACCCGCCCCCGGCGGTGCCGCCGGGTTCCGACCAGCATCCACGAGGTGTCTCCATGACCGAGGTTCGTTTCGGCGTCACCCTGCCGTTGCCCGGCATTCCGTTGCGGGAGCACCGCCGCATCGTCACCGGACTCGTCGACGCCGGCTACAGCGACGTGTGGACGGCCGAGGGCGGGGGAGCGGACGCCTTCACCCCGCTCGCGGCCGCCGCGGCGTGGGATCCTCGGCTGCGCCTGGCCAGTGCCATCGTGCCCGTGCACACCCGCGGGCCGGCGGTGCTCGCCCAGACCGCGACGACGCTGGCCGATCTCACCGCCGGCGGGCTGGTCCTCGGCATCGGCTCGTCCGTGCCCGCCCACGTGACCGACCTCAATGGCATCCCGTTCGACGAGCCGTTCCGCCGGACCCGGGACACGCTGCGTTTCCTCACCCGAGCCCTGCGGGGGGAGGTGGTGTCGGGCGCGTTCGACACGTTCACCGTTCGCGGCTTCGCGCTGCCCGAACCGCCGGCCGAAACCCCCAAGGTCATCCTCGGTGCGCTGCGGCCGGGCATGCTCCGTCTCGGCTTCACCGAGGGAGATGGTGCGGTCACCAACCTCCTGTCCGCCGAGGACCTGGCCACGGTGCGCGCCACCGTGGGCCCGCAGCCGGCCGGCAAGGAACTGGTCGTCAAGGTGTTCGTCAGCCCGACCGCGGACGCCGACGCGGCCCGCCGCGGCAGCCGCCCGTTCCTCGCCTGGATCCTCAACCAGACGCCGTACCACGCCTTCCACGCATGGCTCGGCAACGGGGACCTGCTCGCCGCCTCCCACGAACGCTGGCGCGCCGGCGACCAGCACGGCGCAGCCGCGGCCCTGCCCGACGACGTCATCGATCGGCTGTTCATCCACGGCACGCCGCAGCAGTGCCGCGACCAGATCGCCGCCTTCGTTCAGCCGGGCGTCACCGCGGTCCAGCTCTACGTCCGGCTGGAGCCGTCGTTCGTCCGGGGGACGACGCAGGCCGGGGCAGGCGGCGGGTTGACGTGGCGCTCCGAGGAGTTCACCGAGCGTGCCCTCGATCTGCTACGTGCCCTGCGTCCCCGGTCGGCTCAGGGTGCTCCGTCGGGTCAGGGCGCTCCGTCGGGTCAGGGTGCTCGGTCGGCTCAGGGCGCTCGGTGATGTCGCGCTACTCGGCGGCGCCGAGGACGCTGGCGAGGACGAGCAGCAGCAGCACGATAACGGCCACACCCGCCAGCCACGCCCGGCGCGCTCGCAGCCAGGCGCATCCGGCCGCGGCGACGCCGGCGGCCGGCGTCGCCGCCAGGACGAGCATGCCGAGCAGGATGACGGCGCCGGCCCGCCCGTGGCGCAGCCCGCCACCCAGGTCGGACAGCCGCATCGCCGCGCCGCCGCCGAGCGGATCCCCGCCCGCGCCGTGCAGCCAGCCCGCGCCGCCCTGGGCGACGGCGACCGCGAGCCCGGCGAGCACCAGGGCGGCACCGAGCGCCCCACCGATCCGCAGCACCAGCGCGACCTGACGGGCCCCCGTCTCGGATGCCCCCGTCTCGGATGCCCCTGTCGGGGATGTCGACGTCGGGGATGTCGGCGCCGGGACCATGGCGGGAACTGCCTCTCCGGGAACTGCCTCTCCGGGAACTGCCGGCGAGGGGCCGCGGCCCGGGGGGTGGGGCCCGGGGGCGGTGAACCGTTGGCCGGACCGCCGGCCGGGCCACCGGACCGCCCTCACGCGAGGCCCCGCAGCAGCATCTGGACGCTGATGACGAGCAGGACGACGAGGAAGATCACCCGCAGCGCCCCCACGGGCACCACGGCCAGCAGCCGCGACCCGAGGCGCGCGCCCACGACGGTCCCGAGCGCCACCGCGCCGGCCAGAGCCGGCACGACGTCGCCCCGCTGCAGGTAGACGACGGCGCTCGCCGCGCCGGTCACCCCGATCATGAGGTTGCTCGTCGCCGTCGACACCTTGAGTGGTAGCCGCATCGCGAGGTCCATGGCCGGCACCTTCATCGCCCCCGAGCCGATGCCGAGCAGGCCACTGACCGCCCCGGCGGCGGTCATCATGGTCAGGCCGGTCGCGGTGCGAGTGACTCGGTAGGGCCGGACGTCGCGGACGGCCGTGCCGGCGGCTGTGTGGGTGCCGGTGCCGTGCAGGCTCAGGGTGTCGGCGATGCGGTCGGCCGGCACGGCCGTGCCGGCGCGGTCCTGCCGGTTGCGCAGCATCTGCACCGCGCTGAACACCAGCACGACACCGAACACCGTGTAGAGCGTGCGGGCGCTGAGGTGCCCGGCGAGCAGCGCCCCGGCGACGGCACCGATCACCGTCGCCACCTCCAGGGTGACCGCGACGCGCAGGTTCGCGAAGCCCTCGTCGAGGTAGCGCGGTGACGCCGCGGCGCTGCCGGCGACCACCGAGATCACCGAGGCGCCGATCGCCAGCCGCACGTCGAGACCGAAGGCCAGCGTCAGGATCGGGACGACGAAGGTGCCGCCGCCGAGTCCCAGCAGGCTGCCCAGGCAGCCGGACGCCACGCAGACGGCGGTGATGGCGACGATCTCGGCCAACGGGCTCACGGCGCCTCACAGGTCAGAAAATTAGTTCTGGTACAGAGAATATCTGTATCAGAACGATCCTGCTGGCGCGAGTGACGTAGCCGGCTGCTAGCGGATCACGGCCACCGGGCAGGGGGCGTGCGCCACGCACTGGTGGCTGACCGAGCCCAGCAGCAGCTCGGCGAACCCGCCGTGGCCGCGGCTGCCGACGACGAGCAACTGCGCGTCCGTGGCGCTGCGCAGCAGTGCCCGGGCGGCGCCGTCGGCGACGGCCTCCTTGACCACCGGGACCGGCAGCCCGCCGCCATGCTCGGCGATGATCGTGTTCACGGCGTCGTCGAGGGTGCGTTGCGCCTGCTCGGCGAGCGCGGAGCCGAAGTCCGCGTAGATCCCCGGGTACACCGGCACGTCGAGATGCCAGGCATGCACGGCGCGCAGGGCGGTCTTGCGCGCGGCGGCGGCCTCCACCGCCCAGCGCAGTGCCCGCAGCGAGCCGGCCGACCCGTCGACGCCGACGACGACCGGGCGTTCGTCCACCGACGTCGTGTCCGCGCCCACCGCGTCTGTCGCCCCTGTTGCCCCGCCGGACCGGTCGGCGCCGCCGCGCACCACGACGACCGGCAGTGGCGCGTGGTGGACGACTCCCTGGCACACCGACCCGGCCACCAGCCGGTGCAGCGCGCCGGGCCCGCGCTCGCCGACGACGACGAGCTGCGCGCCGGTCGCGATCCCCAGGAGCTCGGGCACCGGGCTGCCCTCCTCGACGCGTTCGGTCACCGTGACCGCCGGGTCGTGGACGCGCACCGCCGCCACCGTGTCCGCCAGGACCCGCCGTGCCGCCTGCTCCAGCCCCGCGCGGTCGGCGCCGGCCGCCCTGTCGAAGACCGCGCGAGGTTCCCCGACGGCGTCCCAGACCAGCGCCGCCGTCACCGGCAGCCGGCGCCGCGCACCCTCGTCGACGGCCCAGCGCAGGGCGGCGATCGACTCCGGGGAGCCGTCGACCCCCACCACGATGCCGCCCGTGCCGGCCGCGTCCGGCTGAACCGCGTCTGACCGAACCACGCCCGGCTGAGCCGCGGCGGTGCCCGACTGGCCCGCAGTGTCCGACTGGCCGGTGACGTTCGACTGGTCCGCCCCGTCCGTGCGGCCTGTGGTCTGCGCCATCGTTGTCACCCTTCTCGCCACCGTGATTCCCGACACCGTCCACCATGCCCGTGCGGTGACCTGCGGCGACACGCCGAACGCCATCCGAGGGACGGCCGGGTGGCCGGGCCGGACAGGGCCGGAGGGCCCTTGACCCGGTCCCGGTCCTTGCCTTGCTGGGGAAGGACAGCGGGGACCACGGGTGGTGGCCGGTGACCGAGGGCGTGAGGTGGTGAGCAGGGGCAGGTCAGTGACCGAGAGCGCGGGAGAGGAAGGCGAGGACGGCGGGCATCCGCTCGGCGGTCGGAAACGCGCCGCCGTGGCCGGCGCCGGGCACGATCGTGACCTCGACGGCCGGCGCGCCGGCGGCCCGCAGCGCGTCGGCGAGCTCGAGGGACTGGCGGTGCGGCACGGTGCAGTCGGCGTCGCCGTGCTCGATGAGGAACGGCGGCAGGGGGGCGCGGCCGAGGTAGTTCAGGGGGCTCGCGACCCGGACGAGCTGGGGCACGGCGGCCACCGTGCGGCCGAGGAAACGGGACTCCGGCGAGTCGGGGCGGCCGTGCCCGGCGTCGGACGCGGCGCAGCGCTCGTTCGCGCGGAGCTGGTCGTCCATGGAGCTGAAGTTGACCGGGCCGTAGAAGTCGACGACGGCCTGCACGGCGCTGGAGACGCCGGGGTTGCCCAGCGCCGGGTCGTCGTACATCGTGACCCCCGGCGTCGTCCCCAGCATGACCGCGAGGTACGCCCCGGCCGACGCCCCGCTCGCCGCGATCCGGTCCGGGTCGAGACCGTGGTCGGCGGCGTGCGCGCGCACCCAGCGCACCGCGGCCTTGACGTCCTGGACCGCGGCGGGGAAACGGGCCTCACCGGAGAGCCGGTAGTTCAGGCTGGCGACGGCATAGCCGGCGCGCACCAGAGCGCGAACCACGGGCAGGTCGTCGTGCTTGTCGCCGAGCGCGAACGCGCCGCCGTGGATGGTGATGACCACCGGCAGCCCCGTCCCGGCGCGGGATGCGTCGGCGGCGGACGGTGCGTCGGTGGCGGGTGGTTCCTCGGGCAGGTAGAGATCCAGACGCTGGGCGGGCGAGACCGGCGCGTAGGGCACATCCCGCAGCACCCACATCCCGTCAACCTTGTCGGGCGTCCCCGCCGGGCCGTCCAGCCGGACGGGGCCGCTGGTCGGCGTCGACGTTGCCGGTTGGGTGGTGTCAGACCGGGAGCAGGCAGCGACGGCGAGGCCCAGGACGAGCAGGCCGCCCGTGGCCGCGGCCATGAGGCGGTGCGGGACGTGGTGGATGGCGGCGGTCCTCTCGGGGGCCGGGCGGCGGCTGGCGGTCCCGGCGACTGGCTGGTCGCGTGCCATCATGCCTGCCCGGATATGCGCGATTGCCGCCAGTCCGACCCGGGATGAGAGCTCGAGGTGCCGGCGGGATGTGAGCGACGCCATGCGAGTTCGTGGGACGACTTTTTCGGTACAGTACGGTACTGTTTTCATGGTCGCGCGGAAGTCCCTGGTGGGGCCTGCGACCCGCCCCGGAGTGTCCGCCGGGCGTTGATCCGAAGGAAGGGGGTGGCGAGTTATTTCGCCGCCGGCCGCCGCCGGTCGGGGTCGGCCCCGGGACGAGTCCCGCGAGCAGGCGATCCTGGACGCGGCGCTGGAGCTGCTCATCGAGGTCGGCTACGAGCGGATGAGCATGGTTGCTGTCGCGGCCCGGGCCCGGGCCAGCAAGGCGACGATCTATCGTCGGTGGTCCTGTAAGGACGAGATGGTCGTGGAGGCGCTGCGTCGGCATGGTCCCGCCGATCACGTCCCCGCGGATACCGGCTGCCTGCGAGACGACGTGGCCGCCGAGGTCCGCCTCATGATCGATACCGTTTCGGGTCAGGACGGGGCGCTGCTCGTCGGCGTCCTGCGGGCGGCCAGCGAGTCCCCTCGGCTGGCCGCGGTGATCCAGGCCAACATCCTGCAACGCAAGGTGGAGCTCGGCCGCTGCCTGCTCGAGCGGGCGGCGCAGCGGGGAGAACTGCTCGCGAAGACCGAACCCGAGGTGCTCGTCGAGGTCATCCTCGCCATGATCTTCACCCGTCTGCTCGTCACGGGGGAGCCGCTGGACGAGGCGTTCGCCGGCCACGTCGTCGATGACGTGGTGCTTCCGCTGCTCGCCGGTCGATCGACCCCGCCCGCGATGGGGATCGAACGTCTGAGCTAATATTGTCTCGAACACCCGAGCGAAGGTGGAGTGGTCTGGGCGTGCCGCCCAGCGGACCTGAAAACGAGTGGAGAGATCGACCAGGGGCGGCGAAGATGGCGCCGACCCAGCCCGCGTGTCACACCCGCCCCACCCCGCCGCGTCCCACCCTGTGCGGGTTCCATCACCTGCTGCCGGCCCGATGTGGGCGGCCTGCATCCGCGTCCGCTCGCCGCCGCGTCGCTGTCCCGCGCGCCGGTCGCCCCTGCCCGCGCGGGACTGACGTCCCGCTCGTCAACGCCCGCTCGATGTGAACGCCCCGCTTGATGTGAATGTCTCGCTCGATGTCCCGGCAGCTCGTCTTCCTCGGCAAGGAGCCTCCTGTGACCACAACTGTCGACCGCAAGGCTGGGGATCCCCCGGTGGGCGTGGCCGACGGCGAGCCCGATCCCCGGCGGTGGCTGGCGCTGTGCATCATCGCCGTCGCGCAGCTCATGGTCGTGCTCGACGCCTCGATCGTGAACATCGCGATGCCGCACGCCCAGGCAGACCTGGGCATCTCCACCGCCAACCGGCAGTGGATGGTCACCGCGTACACCCTCGCCTTCGGCGGCCTGCTGCTGCTGGGCGGGCGCATCGCCGACTACCTGGGCCGCAAGCGGGCCTTCGTCTGGGGGCTGATCGGCTTCGCGCTCGCCTCGGCGCTCGGCGGGCTGGCGCCGAACGCCGCCATGCTGTTCGCCGCCCGGGCCCTGCAGGGGGCGTTCGCCGCGCTGCTCGCGCCGGCCGCGTTGTCCCTGATCACCGTCGCGTTCACGGAGAGCCGCGAGCGGGCCAAGGCGTTCGGGGTGTATGGCGCGATCTCCGGCGGCGGTGCGGCGATCGGGCTCATCGTCGGCGGCCTGCTCACCGAGTACACCTCCTGGCGTTGGTGCCTGCTGGTGAACGTGCCGATCGCGCTCGTGGCCGCGTCCTTCGCGGTGCCTGTGGTGCGGGAGAGCCGCGCGCAGGGCGAGGCCCGCTACGACCTTCCCGGCGCGGTGACGGTCACCGCCGGCCTCGTCGCCCTCGTCTACGGCTTCACGGTGGCCGCCGAGGACGGCTGGAGCGACGTCCGCACCCTCGGGCTGCTCATCGGCTCGGTGGCGCTGCTCGCCGCGTTCGTCGTCATCGAGGCGCGCTCCACCGCGCCGCTGCTGCCGCTGCGGGTCGCCTGGGAACGTAACCGCGGCGGGTCGTTCCTGGCCTCGCTGCTGATCGGCGCCGGGCTGTTCGCGATGTTCCTGTTCCTGACCTACTACTTCCAGCAGACCCTGCGTTACAGTGCGTTGAAGACCGGGTTCGCCTTCCTGCCGTTCAGTGCCGGGATCATCTTCTCCGCGGGCACGGCCAGCCAGCTCCTGCCGCGGATCGGTCCGCGGGTGCTCGCCGGCGTCGGGACGGCGATGGCCGCGGTCGGCATGGCGCTGCTCATGTCCATCGGGGTCGACTCCAGCTACGTCGCCCACGTGCTGCCGTCGGAGCTGCTCATCAGCTTCGGCATGGGTTTCTCGTTCGTCCCGCTGTCGAACCTGGCCCTCGTCGGCGTCGCCGCGCACGACGCCGGGGTCGCGAGCGCCCTGGTCAACACCACCCAGCAGATCGGCGGCTCGCTGGGCACCGCCCTGCTCAACACGGTCTACGCGACCGCTGTCGGCAGCTACCTCGACGGCCACGGCCACGGTCCGGCCGCCCTCGCGCAGTCGCAGATCGAGGGATACACCACGGCGTTCCTCTGGGGCGCGATCCTCATCGCGATCGCCGCGGTGGTGATCTTCGTGTTCATCCGCGCCGGGCGGGAGTCCGCGGTGAACGTGGAGGGTGCCCCGGCACACGTCGGCTGATCCCGCCGGTCGCCGGTGCGGGCCCCCGGACGGGCTCGCACCGGTCCGGCGTGACCTCCGAGTGGCCTGCTCGCGCTGAGGCCGGTCTCCTCTCGTTCAGAGGTCGGCCTCCTCACTCAGCATCGCCTGTGAGCTGAGCCGGAAGCCGACGGTCCCGTCGACGATCTTGCGGATGACGGTCGCCTTCGGGTCCTTTCCGCCGACCCCGTCGACTCCGAGGGCGCCGGCCAGCGCCCGCAACTGCGGCACCGACACCCGGCCGAGGGCGGCCAGGCGCTCGGCGGCCTCCTCCCGACTCGCCGCGCCGAGCAGCGCCGCCCGCAGAGCCTCGACGTCCACCGAGGCCGGAGGCGCCGCCCCCGTCTTCGGGCCCGTCTCCGTCTTCGAGCCCGCCTCCGGGCGAGTCGTCCGCCGCCGCGTCGCCGGTGTTGCTTTCGACGCCGGCGTCTGCCTCGCCGGCGTCTGCTGCGTTGGCGTCGCCCGTGTCGGCGTCGATCTCGCCGGGCGACCGGGCGCGGCCGTGACGGTCAGCCGCGCCCGCCCGGCCAGCAGTTCGCCGATCTGCTGCTCGTCGAGTCCGGCCACCAGGTCGGCGAGTTGGCGCAGGAGCAGTGTGCTCAGTCGGGCGGCTTCGGGGGCGTGGGGGGTTTCGGGGGTTTCGGGGGCGTTGCGGGCGTCGGTCATGGCTGAGGCGTCCTGATCCGCTTGAGGAACTCCTCGACGAGGCGGTGCAGCTCCCAGGCGAGAGCGGGGGTGACCTGGTCGGAGAGGATGACGGGAAGCTGGGTGCGCGCCGCGCCGGCGAAGTGGTGATTGCTCTCGCGGACCATCGCCTCGAAGACCGGCAGCCCGAGCTGCCGGGTCTGCGCGATGTAGGGGCGCAGGGCCGCGATCGGCTTGCCCGAGTAGTACTGCACCATCGTGAAGACGACCCCGAGGATGATCGGCTCCAGCTTCTTCACCGCCGGATGCAGATCCGACTGCAGGTCGACGATCCGGTTGAACTCCCAGATGAACCGGCGCAGCCGGGACTGCAGGTGCTCGATGCCCAGGGTCGACAGCTCGTCCGGGCGGGCGGGGATCAGCAACTGGTCGCTGGCCGCGACCGCCGCGCGGGTGATGACGCCGAAGTTCGGCGGGCAGTCCAGCAGGACCAGGTCGTAGGTGGTCGGGGGGAGGGTCGCCAGCCCGGCGGCGAGCCGCAGGTAGACGTCGAAGTAGTGGCGGGTCGAACGGTGCACCTCCGCGCCGCCGAGGCGCGCGGCGAGGTTCATCTCGACGTCGCCGAGGGAGAGATGGGAGGCGATCAGATCGAGCGCCCCGCTGCCCTGCGCGATCCGGGAGTTCACCACCGCCGGCGACGTGATCAGCGGGGCGAGCGGCGGCACCGGGCCGTCCATCCGCCACGCCTCGAACCACTGCTTGATCGTCCGGTTGTCGGCGAGCCCAGCCCGCCACTGTTCGGGTCGGTAGAACGAGAAGGTCAGGCTGGCCTGCGGATCCAGGTCGAGGAGCAGGACCCGCTTCCCCCAGGCGGCGATCTGTGCGCCGATGTTCGCGGTCAGCGTGGTCTTCCCGACGCCGCCCTTGTAGTTCACGACCGAGATCACCCGCACGGCGATCCGCTCCCGTGCTCCGTCGTTGACCGGGCCATCCGTCTCCCCCGTCGCTGCGGTGCCACCCGTTCCCGCGCCCTGCGTGACCCGTGCCGGCGGGGATGCCGGACAGCACATCACGAGATGCTCGGGCGGCCTGAGCGTGGATCCGTGCCGGGTGGCCGCGATGCGTACACCTTGACCGGTAGTGGTGCGTTCCACCCCGTATTGGGGGCACGGTGGGTGATGTTGGCGCTACCACCGTCGCGGAAGTCGCAGGTCTCCAGCGTCGTCCTGCCCGCTTTCCAGTACCGGACGGTCACGTTCGGGTGGTTCGTCGCGGGAGCAATCGAGCGGCGGTTTATCGTCTCGGCGACCATGTGCCGTTACTGTCACCACCTCGGGGGACGATGCCATACATGAGTAGCTCCAGCGGGGCCGGACCCGGCACGGAACTCGGCCGACGGCGTGCGCGGGGGCGCACGCCGCTCACCGCCCGGGTGCCCGGGTCGGCCGTGGCCCGTGCGGCCCAGCCGGGCCCGGACGCCGCCGGCGACACCGGCGGGCTCCCCGGCGCCGTCCGGCCGGGTCCGCGGGACGCCCGCAGGCGCCGGCGTCCGGGTCTGCCGGCGTGGGGCCGGCCGTGGGTGCCGCGGGTCGCGGCGCTGCTCACCCTGACCGTCGGGCTGGGCGACGTGGTGTCCGCGCTGACCCCCGAATGGCGGAGCCGACTGGCGGATCTGCGGGTTCTGCTGCCGGCGGCGGCCTCCCGGCAGGCGGCGGCCTTCACCGTCGTCGTCGGCATGCTGCTCGTCCTGCTCGCCGCCGGGCTGCGTCGGCGCAAGCGGCGGGCGTGGCGAGCCGTCGTCGTCCTGCTCGGGCTGGGCGTCCTGCTGCACGTCGCCAAGGGGCTCGACTACGACGAGGCGGCGGCGTCGGCCGCCCTGCTCGGCGCGCTCGTGCTGGTGCGCGGGGAGTTTCGAGCCAAAGGCGACCCGACGACCCGCTGGCGGGCACTCGGCGCCGGCCTGCTGCTCACTGTCGTCTCGATCGCGATCGGCTTCCTGCTGCTGCACCTGCGCGAGCACCGCATCGCCGGCCCGCACGCCTGGTCGGCCCAGCTCGAACAGATCGTGCTGGGGCTCGTCGGCGTCCCCGGCCCGTTGCACTTCACCTCCGACCGGTTCGCCGACCTTGCCGACCGGGTCTTGCTCACCCTGGGCGTGGTGACCATCGGGACCACCGGCTACCTGGCGCTGCGTCCACCCCGGCCGCAGCCGCGGCTGACCGAGGAGGACCGGGCGCGGGTGCGGACGCTGCTCGGCCGGCACGGCGACGCCGACTCGCTCGGCTACTTCGTGCTGCGTTCCGACAAGTCGGTGATCTGGTCGCCGTCCGGCAAGGCGTGCGTGGCCTACCGGGTGGTCTCCGGCGTGATGCTCGCCAGCGGCGATCCGCTCGGGGACCGGGAGGCGTGGCCGGGGGCGATCCGCGAGTTCCTGCGCGAGGCCGCCGATCATGCCTGGACTCCGGCGGTGATCGGCTGCTCGGAGGCCGGCGGCACGGCGTGGACCCGCGCCGGACTGAGCGCGCTGGAGTTCGGCGACGAGGCTGTGGTCGACGCGGCCACCTTCACCCTGGACGGCCGGGCGATGCGCAACGTCCGGCAGGCCGTCGCGCGGGTGGAACGCGCCGGGTACACGGCCGTCGCCCGCCGGGTCCGCGATCTTGCCCCGCCCGACGTCGCGCGGCTGAAGGCGCAGGCGGCGGCGTGGCGCGGCAGCGAGACCGAACGCGGCTTCTCGATGGCACTCGGCCGGCTGGGCGATGCCGAGGACGGTGACTGCGTCGTCGTCCTCGCCTACGAGAACACGGCGCAGGACAGCGGCGCCGCGGCTTCGCCCGACGGGTCGGCGTCGTCCGGCGGGGGGCTCCCGTCCGACGCCGAGTCGCGGCTGCGTGCGCTGCTGCACTTCGTGCCGTGGGGGCGCGACGGGCTGTCCCTCGACGCCATGCAGCGCGACCGTTCGGCCGACAACGGTCTGAACGAGTTCCTCATCGTCAGCACCCTGCGCCAGGCGCCGCAGCTCGGCGTGACGCGGGTGTCGTTGAACTTCGCGTTCTTCCGTTCCGCCCTCGAACGCGGCGAGCGCCTGGGCGCGGGGCCGGTGGTCCGCTCCTGGCGCGGCATGCTGCTGTTCCTGTCGCGCTGGTTCCAGATCGACAGCCTCTACCGGTTCAACGCCAAGTTCCAGCCCACCTGGCAGCCCCGCTTCGTCTGCTATCCGGCGACGGCCGAACTGCCGCGGATCGCCCTGGCGATGCTCGAGGCCGAGGCGTTCCTCGTCTGGCCCCGCTGGCGCGATCATCTTCCTCGCCCCGGCGCGCTGCTCGCCGCCGCCCGCCGCCCCCGCCGTGAGTGCCACCTGCCTGAGGAGGACCGGACGCAGGCGCCGGGCGCGCCCTGACCGCAGCTGGCGAGCAGACTCGGACGGCGGTCGAACCCGGACGGCGGTCGACGATTCGTCGCCCCACGGCACTCCGCCCGGGCATCCGGGTCGCCACGGCGGCCTGACCTCGGACGCGGCCGGCGGACTGGACTGGCGCGCGGGCGTCGTCGGCGCGGACCGGCCAGGCGGACGGCGCGGTCTGTCGCCCGTCGTCTGCCGCGGGCGAGGTGTGGCGGTGGGCACATCCACGCGGCCGCAACACGTGGCGGGGAATGCCGTGGCAGGTCACGATGTCATGAAGGTGACAGTGATCCTCGTGGGGCGGGGGTGTTCCGTGATGCTGCCGGGTGGATGCCATGGCGCTCAGCACCTGAGAGTCGCTGCGCTGCGCAGCACCGCCCTGCCACCGCGACCGGCATCGCCACCGCGACCGGCATCGCGCCATGGGTCGGCTGCCCGCCGGACTGCGGCGAGGGCGACGTCGTGGCTGCATTCGGAGCTGCGGCGCTTCCCGGTGACGACCGTCCTGCTCGCAGTGCTCCTCGCGGCGCGCGTGCTACGCGGGGTTGACCCGGATCGCGCCACCCGCTGGCAGTGGGCGACGAGCACGACGCTGCACCAGATGCTGCACCACCCCCTCGGAGTCCTCGCCGGCAGCATCCCCTGGGTGACCGACGGGCCGGTGGCGCCGTGGCTGGCGTTCGCCGCCCTGGCCGTCGGCGGCTTGGAGGCCACGGTCGGGAGCGTGGCGGCGCTCGCGGTCGCGTTCGGCGGTCATACCGCGGCGACGCTGATCTCCGAGGGGATCCTGGGGCTTCGGGTCGTGACCGGCGACCTGCCGTCCAGCGCGCTGCACGTGCTCGACGTCGGCCCGAGCTACGCCGCCGGTGCCGCCCTGGCCGCCCTGGTCGCGCTGCCCACTCCCCGCCGGCTGCGCACCGTCGCCGGCGTTACCCTCGTCGCCATCGCCCCGGCGATGATGTACGGAGTGACCGACGGCGAGCTTGACGGGATCGGCCATACCGCAGCCCTCGCCCTCGGCGCGCTCGCCGCCACCATCCCCGCCCTGCGCCGCCGCGCCGCCCGCCCGGCCCCGTCCCTCGCCGCTCGTTCATCCCGGTTCGCCCGAAGCGTCGCCCTCCGGCGGCCGGCGCCTCGGGCACGCTCGGCAGACGCGGTCGGGCTGGTAGTGCCGGTTGTGGTGTCGTCGGCGGCTTCCGCGTCCGCCGATTCCCCGGCCCGCATGCCGCCGCCCGTCGCGTCGTCGCCCGCGGCGCCTTCGTCTGCGACGCCCGTGCCACCGTCACCGTCACGACCGAGCTTGTTGCGCTGGGCGCAGAAGGCGCGGCGTACAACGCCGGCCGCTCTGACCGGCACTGCCGAGACAGCCCTGGGCCGGCACCAGATCTGGTGGTCCAGCCCGCGCGGCCTGCACCACTAGCTGACGTGTCCGTAGTCCGGGCCGCCGCGTCGGCAGCGCCGGTCTCGATCGGACCGTGCCGCCGGAGTGACGCGGCACCTGGTTGCACGGCGAATTGCTGGAGGCCGATGCCGATCGTGGGGCGACAAACCGGCATCAAGCTCCTGCAATTCCTGGCCGCCTGCCGGCCACGGTGGCGGAGCGGGAGGTGCCGACGCGGGCGGGGCTGGCGTCGGCGCGGGGGAGTGGCAGGCGACCAGAGCGCGGATGATCGCATTGCAGGAGGAGCTGGACTGGCAGGTCTACCGGCTCTACGACCTGCTGGCCGACGAGTTGACCGCGCCGGCCGAGGTCGTGCCGGAACTGAAGCTGGGGGAGCGGGCGTTCGAGATCGTCCTGGCGCGGCGGATCGCGGCGGGGGAGGCGGAGTCGGAATGGTTCGTCCGGCACAGGTCGACGCCGATCACCGAGCTGCCCGAGCACTGGCCGGCGGAGTACCGGGCGGTGGTCGAGAAGCGGATCGCCGTCATCGAGTCGAATCGGAGCCTGGCGCTCATCGAACGGCCGGAGTGCAAGCGGCGCTGGTCCACCGAGGGCTGAGACATCCTGCAGGAACGGGCGATCCAGGGCTGGCTGCTCGATCGGTGTGAACGCCGCTAGCTGTGGTTCCACCAGATCGACGGGATGGAGCAGCCGCGCCTGCTCACCACCGCCCAGTTGGCCGACGAGCTGCTGCGGGACGTCGTCGCCGTCGCCGTCGCCGAGCTCTATCGCCCGACCCAGGACCTGACCCGGACCATCGCCGAACTGGTCGCCTCCGAGCACGTCCCCTATCTCGCCGCGCTGCGATACGCCGATACCGGGCTGGTGACGCGCGCGGTGTGGGAGAACGTCTGGGCATTGCAGCGGATCGAGGATCCGTATCTCGCCCGGGTCGAGGAGCTGCGGGAGGAGAAGAAGTCCGCGGAGGCGATCGCACGGGACGCCGGTGCCGACGCGGCGGCGAAGGCGGCCGCGGAGGCCACGCTGATCCGGCTGAAGCACGAGCTGCCCGGGGCCGAGGAGGTGCACCGGCCCTACCGCGAGGCGATTCCGCTGCCGCCGAAGTATGCCCCGGCGGACTTCCGCCGACCCAGCTTCTGGCGCCAGCGGGGCAAGCTCGACGTGCCGAAGGAGCGGTTCATCTCCTACCCGGAGGCCTCCCGCGACGGCGATCCCCACCTGCTGCTCGGCTGGGCCGGCTGGGACCATCGCGAGCAGGCCCAGGCGCTGGCGATGCTGATCACCGAGCGGGAGCAGACCGACGGCTGGGGGGCGCAGTGGCTCACGCCGCTGCTCGCGGGCCTGCGCGAACTCCTGCCGTGGGTGTACCAGTGGCACGGCGAGTTCGACCCTGACTTACGACGGCAGCCCCGTCGAGGTGTACGACTCCACTCCTCGCCGACTACACCAACCGCTTCCAGCTCACCGACGACGCCCTCACCACCCGGCGCCCCACCACGGCGGCCCGAGGACGCCGCAAGAAGGCGCCCTCGGCCACCTGAAACCCGTTACCGCAGCTCC
Organism: Frankia torreyi; assembly: GCF_000948395.1. Classification (GTDB taxonomy): domain Bacteria; phylum Actinomycetota; class Actinomycetes; order Frankiales; family Frankiaceae; genus Frankia; species Frankia torreyi. Next base: position 42,163 of record NZ_JYFN01000027.1, read on the forward strand.
TGGCCGCCGCACTGCCGGGCTGCGGTCGCCGCCCGGCGACGTGCGGCCGCCCTCCGCGGAAATCTGAGGCCGCCGCCCGCCACTTGCCTGCTCAGGTCCCGAGGAAAAAGTGCGATATGCGTGGCGTGAGCTGCGCGAGAGTGACCATAATGTCACGGTGAGCGCTGATGGCCCGTGATCTCCCCACGGGCAGTTCTGACCTGCCCGAGTCCGCAGGCTCCCCGGTCGAACGTTCCCCCTCGTCCGCGGTCGAGGCGAAGCTTCGGCTGCTGGACCGCCGTGCCGCAGACGACGATCCCAGCGGGAGCGGCGATCTCACCGGGAACGGCAAGGCCGAGCGGGACGGCCGCGTCGCCGGAGCCGATCGTGCCGCCGGAGCCGACCGCGTTACCGGCCACGACCAGGGAGCCGGCCACGACCAGGGAGCCGGTCGCGAACCGGGCGCCGTCCGGCCAGAACGAACGTCGGTGGAGGCGAAGCTCGATGCGCTCGAACGGCGGGCATTTGGACGAGACCAGACCACGTCGCCCCCCGAACGCGGCGCCGCCGAGGCCACCGCCGTGGCGCCGACGGCCATGGACCGCACACTCGCGCTCCTCGACCGCGCGGCGGAACGGACAGACCTCGGCTCGGCGCAGCGACGGGTGCAGACCTGGGGCGAGCCGACCGCTCCGGTTCGCGACACAGTACCGGAGAAGACCCACTCCGTTCCGGGGGCGGACACGTCCGAGACGCCGCTGGCCGACGGGCGAGAAGGGGAATCCGCACAGGAGGCGGAAACAGACGAGACCTCGGCGGACGCCCCTCCGAATCCTGAACCTTCCGATAATCATGCACCGGAAGAAAGAGCCCAGGAGAAGGCCGCGCCGGCCGACTACGATTCGGGCCCGTCGGACAGCCCCGAACCTCTTGACGCGAGACTGGCCGCAGTCTACGAGACGAGCGTGCCGACTCCGGCCGGCCGCGCCTTCTTCGAGAAGGGCGATTCAATCATCGTGTCGTCGCTCAGGGCGAGGCCAGAATCCGGCTACTACACCGTCGACCTTCACGGTAGTCCGTCGTCCTTCCACGTCGGCGATCAGACGCTGGACGCGCGCGATCTCAGCCGGCTGATCCGCGCGGATGACCGATGGGCCAGCCAGCCGGTCCGGCTGCTCTCGTGCGAGACGGGTCAGGGGGAGGATCCTGTGGCGAGAGAGGTTGCGCGAGAGCTTGACGTCGACGTGCTCGCTCCGACTGAGCTGGCCTGGGTCGATCGGAGAACCGGCGAAGTATATACGACCTCCGGTGACGTGGACCCAGATGGACTCGTGTATCCATCGGTACCCTATGATGGATCTTGGATTAGATTTAGCCCCGGTGAGGAAGAGCAATGACATCGAATTTTCCAGCGCCGAAGATCGCTGGGGTTTACGGCACGGTCGACGGTCGTCCCGACTTCGGTGATCGTGAAACGCTTCCCGTTGGGGAGGAAAGAATCGCGGTTCTCGGCTATTTGAATTCCGGAGAGTTTCTGCTGCGAACCACCGGCCGCACCGAGGATGTTGTAGATCCTTCGCGTGGAAAGGTGGTTCCGATTAGTTTCCGGACGGATGGGAACTGGATCTGGACGGACTCGATCGCCTACTATCTCGAAGCGTACGGCTTGGCGCCCCAGCCCGAATTTCTGGCGCACATCCGCGATCGTGAATACCGTTACGTGCGGCCGGTGGAGGAACAGATTGGCCTCGCGGGCGACGTCCTCCAGGAAAGGATCAACGGCCGGCAGTTGCGGTGACATGCCGAGCCGTCCGAGGAGCGGGTCGCTGCCGCGTCTCGGGCGCTCGGGGAAGACTGACCGCGGATCGGCCGTCGGGTGTTCCGGGCACGTGCCTGGCCGGGTGCGGTGGGCGCCGTACGCGACGTGCTGCTTGGCGCCGACCCACCGGTGAAGACGACATCGCGCGCCGCCGAGCGCCTCGCGCGGCTACGCGAGGAGTACCTGGACCGCGCACATCTCGGTGGCACGGTCATCCAGCGGAAGCGGACCGGCGATGTGCACTGGTGGACCTGGGCCGGCAGTCGCGCCAACGCGACGCTCATCGCTACCCTGGGTGATCTTGTCGACCCTCGTGGTCGGGCGGCGGACGACCGGATTCGGCTGCGCTCCGACCTGACCGCAGCATCGTGGCGTGCGGCCACGGGGGACCTCGCCGAACGGCTCTGCCTGCCCGAGGTGGACAGGGAGGCCCTGGCCGGCCTGAAGTTCAACGCGGCTCTGCCCCCGCGCCTCGCCGAAGCCACGCTCGCCGCCCGCCTCGCCGACCTCGATGGCGCCGCCGCCGTCCTGAGCGAACCCGTCCGCTTCGTCGTTCACTGATGGCGGGATGGCAGTGTTGTGGAGATGGCCATTCCTACGCTGACGACGGCGCGGCTGATCCTGCGGCCGATCGAGAACGGTGACGTCGACGGGTTCACCCGGATCTGGTCCGACCCCGAGTTCGCCCGCCATGTCGGCGGGCCGGTCACGTCGCCGGATGCCGTGTGGCACCAGATGGCGGGGTGCATCGGGTGTTGGCTGCTCACCGGGGTCGGACCCTGGTCCGTGGTGGAGCGGGAGAGCGGGACGCTCGTCGGGCGGGCGGGATTATGGGACGAACCGGGCTGGCCGGGCGTGGAGGCGCTCTGGTACATCGGTCGGCCCTGGTGGGGACGTGGCTATGCGGCGGAGGCGGCCGCCGCGGCGATCACCTGGGTGCTCCGGGTGCGGCCCGAACTCGACCGAGTGTGTGCGGCCATCGTCCCGGCGAACATCCGATCGGTCCGGGTCGCGCAGCGCCTCGGGATGCACCGGACGGGCGCCGAGTATCTCCACGAGGAGACGCACGCCATCTATGCCGTCAGCCGCGCCGACTGGTCCCGTCGATCCGGCGCCGGCTCGTGACCCGATCTGCCGGCACGGCCCCAGCGTTGAGGGGAACCTCGTCAGGAACGGGGTGGGTCGGCGGGGAGGCGATCGGCGAGGGGAGCTGCGGCGTGGTGGACAGCGGTGTGGTGGACAGCGGCGCGGGAAGGGGCGTCGGGGCGACTCCGGCGGCGGCTGTGAACATCGCGCTGTGGGTGGCCGGTCGACGGCCGAGGGCGGGGGACACCCGGGTGCTCGCCGTCGACGGTCGTTCCGGCGCGGGTAAGACGACGCTCGCACAGGCCGTCGCAGCACGCCTCGACGCGCCCGTGTTGCGGATGGACGACCTGTACGACGGGTGGGACGGACTCGCCGCCGGTATCGACCAGTTCGTCGCGCGGGTCCTGCGGCCGTTGGCTCGCGGGGAGCGGGCGTCCTGGCGTCGCTACGACTGGCACCAGGGATGCTATGGCCCCGACCAGATCCTGGACCCGTCGACCGCGATCCTCGTCGTTGAGGGTGTCGGCGCCGGTGCGCGGGCCGCGGCGCCCCTGCTCGGCGGGCTGGTCTGTGTCGCGGCGCCGGTGCAGGTGCGGCGGCGGCGCGCGCTTGCCCGGGACGGGGACATCTTCGCCCCGCACTGGGAACGCTGGGCCCGCCACGAGGACCGGTACTTCGCCGACGAGGACGTCGCCGGCCGGGCCGATATCCTCGTCAACGGCGCGCCCGCAGGAGATGGTTCGGCAGTGGACGGGACGACCGACGCCTGATCAGCTGTCAGGTGGCCGCGCACTTCACAGCCAGGGATGGCATCGCCGTACAGTCAGGCGGTGACAGTGCCGGAGAGTGCCGCGGTCAACGGTCCCGCCTCCCCGCCGCCCCCGCTGGCGGGGGTCTCGTCTGCGGGGAGATCCCCGACCGACCCGGTCTCCCGCCTCGCCGCCGACGCGGCGGCGCCGGGAGCCGCCAGGAGCCTGACGGCGGCCGCACCGTACACGCCCGGTGAGGTGGTCGTGCACCGGTCGTTCACCACGAAGCGGCTGGTGTTCGTCCGTACCGGCCATGTCGTCGGCCATGACGAGCGCGGCCTGCGGCTGTGGATTCCGCACGGCTGCCCGATGGCCGTCGAGCTCAGCGCGGACGGCCGCGGGCTGCGGGACATGCCCTTTGCCGAGTGGGTCCGCCAGCCGACGGTGATGACGACGACCGTCTGGCGCGGGCCGAACATCTTCATGCTGGTCCCGCCGCAGGGAGCCAACTCGGTGTGGTGGTTCTGGGACTGGCAGGGCCGGTTCGTCCGCTGGTACATCAACCTGGAGGAGCCCGCCGTCGCCTGGCGCCACGACGGCCTCGTCGGTGTCGACACCACCGATCATGACCTCGACCTGTGGGTCACGCCGGAGCGGACCTGGGAGTGGAAGGACGAGCACGAGCTGGAGGAACGCCTCGCCTTCCCCGAGCACTACTGGGTGCCCGATCCGGACGCGGTGCGGGCCGAGGGGGAGCGGCTGCTGCGGCTGGTGGAGGCCGGCGCGTTCCCCTTCGACGGCACCTGGACCGACTTCCGCCCGGAACCATCCTGGCAGACCCCCGACGCGCTGCCCACCGGCTGGGACCGTCCCCGCGTCTGATCCCGGGGCCTGATCCCGGGGCCTGATCCCGGGGCCTGATCCCGGGGCCTGATCCCGGGGCCTGGGCGGACGAACCCGGCGCGGTTCACGGGGCCGTGGGGGATTCGGAGTAGGCCCAGCCGGACCAGCGGGTCACGGCCACGACGATGGCCGGACCGGTCGGTGGGACCTGCCGGTACTGGCGGTAGCGCGCGGTCAGGGCCGCAGCGGCCGCGGCGTGCCGTGGATCCCCGGCCTCGACGATGCGGGCCAGCCCGTCGGCCCGGGCCCACCACAGCCGCGCCCACTCGTCGTCATAGTGGTCGACCAGCAGGCTGACCAGCGGGTTGGCGCGGATGTCGCGCAGGCGTCGCAGCTCGGTGCGGGTGCTTTTCGGTTTGTGGTCGACGATGGTCACGATCGTCGCGGGTGGGTCCGCACCGCCGCGAGCGTCGCCGCGGTCGCCGCCGGCGCCCCCCGTTTCGACGGCGAAGGTCACGGGCACCACGAGCGGCTGACCGTCCGCGCCGGCGGTGGCCAGCCGGGCCACCCGGGCCGCCGCGAACCGCTTCCGGGCCTCGAGCCCACTGAGCCGCATCCCTTCACTATCCCCGCAGCCTCCCCAAGTCCGCCTGCCCCAAGTCCGCCTGCCCGAGGTCAGCGCCCGTCGCAGGCCGGCAGCCTTGCGGGCTGCGGCCTGCTTGCGGGCGGGACCTCGCTCGGACTGGACAATCTGTCGAACACATGTTCCCATAAGGCATGCGTTGGGACAACCTCCGGCTCGCCGCCACCGAGCAGCCCGTCGCGGCCGGCGCGAGTGCGCCGTCGCTGCTCGCCCGGGGCGCCGTCACCCGTACGTTCAACACCCCTGGGTTCGCCGGTCTGACCTTCTACGAGATCCACGCCCGGTCCGTGCTCAACCGGGTTCCGCCGGCGTCGCGAATGGCGTTCCGCTGGACGGTGAACCCCTACCGTGGCTGTTCCCACGCCTGCCGGTACTGCTTCGCCCGGGGCACCCATGCCTACCTCGATCTCGACACCGGGCGCGACTTCGACACCCAGATCGTCGTCAAGGTCAACGTCGCCGAGCGGCTGCGCTCGGAGCTCGCCGCGCCCCGCTGGCGCGGCGAACACGTGGCGATGGGCACGAACGTCGATCCCTACCAGCGGGCCGAAGGTCGTTACCGGCTCATGCCGGGGGTCCTCGCCGCCCTGCGCGACGCCCGCAACCCCTTCTCGGTGCTCACGAAGGGCTCGCTCATCGTGCGCGATCTCGATCTGCTTGCCGCTGCCGCGGAGGTGACGCAGGTCGGCGTCGCGCTGTCCGTCGGCTTCGTCGACGACGAGCTGTGGCGGCTCGTCGAGCCCGGGACCCCACATCCCCGGCGGCGGCTGGAGGCGTGCGCGGCGCTGGGCGAGCGCGGGGTCCCCACCGGGGTTCTCATGGCGCCGATCCTGCCGTATCTCACCGACTCCCCTGCGGCGCTCGCCCGGGCGGTGGAGCAGATCGCACAGGCCGGCGCGTCGTCGGTCACGCCGCTGGTGCTGCACCTGCGGCCCGGCGCCCGGGAGTGGTACCTGGCCTGGCTTGCCGAGCACCATCCCGCGCTGGTCGGCCCGTACCGCCGGCTCTACGGGTCCGGGGCATACGCGCCGCGCGTCTATCGGGATCGGATTGCGGCGCAGGTGCGGGAGCTCGCCGAACGGGCCCGCATCGGAGCCGCGGTGCCGCGTCCGGGTGGGCGCTTCGCGGCGTCCGCGCCGCAGCCCGACGGAGCGGCCGAGCGGGCAGTGCCGGCCGACCCCGCCGGGCCGGGCCGCCGCGACGAGCAGCTCGCCCTGCCCGGGTTCGGGGGATGATCATGCGTGGCCTGGCTGCCCTCGCGGCCGCGGTACGCGGGCGGGCGGCCGACGCGCGCCGGTTATGCGCGAGACTGGCCAGGTGTCCGCAACTCTCGTCGCCTCCGGCCTCACCGTCACCCGCGGTGGGGCGACCGTTCTCGACGGCATCTCGCTCACCGTCGCACCCGGCGACCGGCTCGGGGTGGTGGGGCCGAACGGCGTCGGTAAGTCGACGTTGCTACGGGCCCTCGCCGGCCTGGTCCCCCTCGACGAGGGGCGGGTCGATCTCGCGCCGCCGACCGCGGGCGTCGGCCTGCTGCCCCAGGAACCCGACCGGCTGCCCGGCGAGACCCTGCGGGCGTTCCTCGCCCGCCGCACCGGGGTCGGCGCCGCGCAGCGGGAACTCGACGACGCCGGGGAGGCGCTGTCGGCGGGCGTCCCCGGCGCTGACGACCGGTACAGCGTCGCGTTGGAGCGCTGGCTCGCCCTCGGCGCCGCCGACCTCGACGTTCGCGCCGAGGAGGTCTGCGCCGAGTTGGGCCTGCCCGCCGATGCCCTCGACAGCCCCACGACCGCCTTGTCCGGTGGGCAGGCCGCCCGCGGCTCGCTCGCGAGCGTTCTGCTGTCCCGGTTCGACATCACCCTGCTCGACGAGCCCACCAACGATCTTGACTTCGACGGGCTGGACCGGCTCGAACGCTTCGTCCGTGGCGTGTCCGGCGCGCTCGTCGTCGTCAGCCACGATCGCGAGTTCCTCGACCGCACCATCGACACCGTCGCCGAGATCGACCCGCACAAGCACGGCCTCACCCTGTTCGCCGGGGGGTGGGCGGCCTACCTGCAGGCCCGCGAGGTCGCCCGGCGGCAGGCCCGCGACCGCTACGAGGACTACGCCGACCAGCGTGACGGTCTCACCGCGCAGGCGCAGCGCCAGCGGGAGCAGTCCGTACGCGGCTCGGTGCGAGCCAAGCGGCGGATGTCCGACAACGACCGGGCCGCCCGGGGCGCGCGCATCGAGGCGGCGACGAAGAGCGCCGCGCGGGTCCGGTCGATCGAGTCCCGCCTCGACCGGTTGGAGGAGGTCGAGGAGCCACGCAAAGAGTGGCAGCTACGCATGTCGATCGCGGCCGCCCCCCGCTCCGGCGACGTCGTCGCGACCCTCACCGGTGCGGTCGTGCGCCGACCCGCCTTCACGTTCGGCCCGGTCGACCTCACCGTCGCCTGGGCCGACCGGATCGTCATCACCGGACCGAACGGCGGCGGCAAGACAACCCTGCTCTCAGCCCTGCTCGGCCGGCTTCCGCTCGACGCGGGGAGCCAGTCCCTCGGCGCCGGTGTGCGGCTCGGCGAGATCGACCAGGTCCGGGGCCTGTTCCGGGGCGAGACCACCGCCCTCGCCGTCGCCGAGCGGGCGACGACATGGCCCGCGGCGGAGGTCCGCACCCTGTTCGCCAAGTTCGGCCTCGGCCCGGACCAGGTGACCCGCCCCGCCGCCTCGCTGTCGCCGGGGGAGCGGACCCGGGCCGGTCTCGCGCTGCTGCAGGCCGTCGGGGTGAACTGCCTGGTTCTCGACGAGCCCACCAACCACCTCGACCTGCCCGCCATCGAACAGCTCGAACAGGCGCTCGCCGGCTACACCGGCACGCTGCTGCTCGTCACCCACGACCGCCGCATGCTCGACACCGTCGCGGTCAACCGCCGCCTGCAAGTCGACGGCGGTCTCGTCACCGAGAAGGCGCTTTGACATCCTCCTCCGCGTGAACGCGGAGGATTCCAACATCTACCCGTCCACCAGGAGAGGGGGTGTGCAGTGTTGAGGTTCGCGGTTCGCAGGCCGCCTACCGGCGTCGCCTCCCCGCGCAGTCACCCACGTGGTTTCCCACTGATGTCCCAGGGCGATGTTGCGTGCCGCGTTCACGTCCGCGTTCGCCTGCTGCCCGCAGGCCCGGCACCGGAAGACGGCTTGGCTCTCGCGCGCCTCCCCATCCCGGGTCCCGCAGGTGTTACAGGTCTGCGACGTCCGCGCAGGGTTGATCTTCTCGACCCGGCCGGGGGCCTTCTGCTCCAACCGGGCGACGAGCAGCCCCCAGCCGTGGGCGAGAATGCTTCGGTTCAGGCCGGCTTTCTGCCGCACGTTGCGCCCCGGCTCGGCGACGGTACCTTTCGCCGAGCGGGTCATGGCCCCGACCGGCAATGCCTCGACCCGGATCAGGTCGTACCGGCGGGCAAGACTGGTGCTGGTTTTCTCGACCCAGTCCTTACGCCGGGCGGCTTCTCTGGCTTTCACTCGGGCGATCTGCCCGACCAGTCGGGCCCGCCGGTGCGATCCCCGCTTCGCTCGGGCAAGGCGACGCTGCAACCGGACCAGTCGGGTCGCCTCACCGGGGCGCAGCCCGGGGCAGCGCAGCAACTCCCCGGTGCTCAACGCCGCCGACACTGCCACACCCCGGTCCACCCCGACGATCCCACCGGTACCCGGGGCGGGAATCGGGTCGGGCACGGTGGCGAACGCGACATGCCAGCGACCCGCACGATCTCGCGTCACCCGATAGGACCTGGCGTCCGGGACGGTGCGGCTGCGGCGGAACCGGACCCAGCCCACCTTGGGTATCCGCACCTGGGACCAGCGGCGGGTGACCTGCCGCACATCACCCGACCTGACCGCGACGATCCGGAAACCCTCACCCCGCCCGCGTCGGCGCCACGTCGGTCGCCGATGCGACCCCCCGAAGAAGTTCGCCCTCGCGGTGGCGAAGTCCCGCAACGCCTGCTGCTGCACGATCACACTCCCAGCAGCAAGCCAGTCGCACGCGCCGCGCGCCGCGGTCAACTGCCGGTTCCACTCGGCGTAGCCGGGGGCGGGACCACGCCACGGGTTCCACCACGACTGCTGCTCCACACACAGATTCCACACGAACCGCGCATGCCCGCAATGCACAAGAAGAGCCTCTTCCTGTGCCACGTCAGGATACAGCCGGAACCTCGACATAAACCGATCCTAACCCACCACCAGGGCCGCGAAGAAGACGGGCCCAAGATTCCCGGACTACCCGCGATCCCACATCACCGAAACCATCAAAGAAGACGACTATTCACCGAACAGGGAAATCATCCACCTGTTACAGGATGCGTTCGCACGGCAGTTCACCTGATGGTGCATCGCCTATCCCTACCCCGCTCCGCGGGTGCGGGTGCGGGGAGCCGGATTCCTCCCCGGCCTGAAGGCCGGAGCATCCTCCGGAATTCTCGGTGACGCGGGGCTCCGGCCTCGCGTCGCCGGGACGGAGAGTCCGGTTGGTGTCGCAGCGGTGACGGTCTGGCCCGGCGCGGGCGGAAGATGCCAGAGTGGCGTCATGACGCAGACCGTCCCGCCAGGCTGGTACACCGATCCGAGCGGGCAGCACGGTTCCCGATGGTGGGACGGAAACCAGTGGACCGAGCACACCCAGCCGGCGCCGCTTGCCCAGCGCGGCGGGGCTGCCCAGTACGGCGAGGGCGGGCAGTACGGCCAGGGCCAGGTCGCGGCCGTGCCGGGGCAGACGTGGGGCACGCCGCTGGGGGTGCAGCCGGGTGCGGTGCACACCAACCACAGCGCCGAGCAGGTGCAGCGGCAGGTCCAGGAGCGGGCCGGGGTGCAGCCGACGGGTCCGGGTGGCGGGACGCTGTTCAGCGAGCCCGTGCTCGTGGTCAACCAAAAAGCCAAGATCATCGAGGTGACGAACGAGTACGCCGTCTTCGATCAGGGCGGCCACCAGATCGGCTCGGTCGTCGAGGTCGGCCAGAGCGCGCTGAAGAAGGCCGCGCGGGTGCTCACCTCGTGGGACCAGTTCCTCTCCCACCGCCTGGAGGTCCGCGACGCCGCCGGCACCGTCCAGTTGCTCCTGCACCGCCCGGCGAAGGTGTTCAAGTCCAAGGTGATCGTCTCGCTGCCGGACGGGTCCGAACTCGGCGTCATCGCACAGCAGAACGTCTTCGGCCGGATCCGGTTCGACCTGCAGGCGGGCGGCACGACGATCGGCGCGATCAAGGCCGAGAACTGGCGGGCGTGGAACTTCTCGATCGTCGACCACACCGACGTCGAGGTCGCCCGGGTCACCAAGACCTGGGAGGGCCTCATGCGGACGATGTTCACCACGGCCGACAACTACGTCGTCCAGCTCCACCGGCCGCTGCCGCAGCCACTGCACAGCATGGTCGTCGCCGCCGCCCTCACCATCGACACGGCGCTCAAGCAGGACTCCCGCGGCCTCGGCTGAGCCGTCCGGGCGACCGCTCACCTCCCTCACATCCGGTCTCATCCGCTTCACATCCGGCGGACCTACCGTCGCCCCGTGAGGTCGTCGATGCGGCGGGACACCGCCGGCGCAACCAGGCGGGGTCGTCCGGGGAACTGGTCCGGGACGTACCGCGAGAGACCGGTCGGGACGGCGCGTGGCCGGCGGTGGCGTCGGCGGTTCCCGGGTCCGACACGGACCGCGGTGGCCGGACTCGCCGTCGGCGCCGTGCTGCTTGCGGCCCTCGCCGCGTGCGGGGGCGGCGCGTCGGCCGGCGCGGGGGAGGCCGCAGGCCGCTCGGGGCCGACCGTACCCGACGCCACGCCGAGGTCGACCTCGCCAGGGACGGCCGGGGGCGCCGGCGGGCCGGCACTGCGCCCCGGCACCACGGGCCACACGCTGACCACCCCCGACGGCCGGCAGCGTACCTACCTCGTCCACGTGCCGCCCTCGGTCGCCACCGCGGCCGGCACGCCGCGCTCTCCCGGCACCACGACTCTGGCCGCTACGGCGTCGGCGACCGCCACAGCAACGGGGACCGCCACAGCAACGGGGACCGCGGTCGGACACGGGCTGCCGGTCGTGCTCGTCCTGCACGGTGGCGGCGGATCGGCCCGCCAGGCCGAGCAGCAGACCGGGATGAGCGCCGTCGCCGACCGGGCGGGCTTTCTCGCCGTCTACCCTGACGGCACCGGCCGGCGCCAGACGGCGTTGCTGACCTGGAACGCGGGCACCTGCTGCGGGTACGCCCACGGCAACGGCGTCGACGACGTCGGCTTCATCGCCGCCCTTCTCGACCGGCTGCCGCGGGACTACCCGGTGGATCCGGCGCGGATCTACGTCACGGGCATGTCCAACGGCGCCATGATGTCCTACCGGCTGGGCTGCGAACTCGCCGGGCGCATCGCGGCGATCGCCCCCGTCTCCGGTGCCCTGAACACGACCTCCTGCACGCCGAGCCGGCCCGTGCCGGTCATCGCCTTTCACGGCACCGCCGACGACAAGGTCCGCTACGACGGTGGCGAGTCGTCCATCGGGCTGCGCGAGGGCGATGAGCGCGCCGACCGGTCCGTGGCCGAGGCGATGGCCTACTGGACCCGCCGCGACGGCTGCCCGGCGACCCCGGTCCGCTCCCGGCAGGGCGCCGTCGTCCACGACGTCTACGGCCCGTGCGCGCCCGGCGGCGCGGTCGAGCTGTACAGCATCACCGGCGCCGGGCACGCCTGGCCGGGGGGCAGCAGACCACGCGAGCAGGCCGATCCGCCGCCGCCCGCACCGAACGCCTCCGTCGTTATGTGGGAGTTCTTCACCCACCACACCCTCGCCGGCTGAGGGGAGCCACCGGGCGCGCCCGATCCGGGTGGGCACGGGTGGGTCGAAGCGGCACGTTCCGCACGCGGAACGATCGCCCCGGTGGGACACTGGCATCGTGAATGCGCTCGGGAGGGGCCCGCAGGGCCCGCCGTCGATGACCTCCGACGTCCAGCGGGTCCTCGTCGTCGGCAGCGGCGGCGCCGGCAAGAGCACCCTCGCCCGCGAGCTCGCGCGGCAGGCGGGCCTGCCGGTGGTGCATCTCGACCGGCACTTCTGGCGGCCCGGCTGGGTTGCGACGCCGGTGGAGGAGTGGCGCGCGATCGTCGCCAGCCTCGTCGCGAAGCCCGCGTGGGTGATGGACGGCAACTACAGCGGCACACTGGACCTGCGCATCCCCGCCGCCGAGCTCATCGTCTTCCTCGACCTGCCACGGCGGATCACGATGACCCGGGTGCTGCGCCGTTGGGCCCGGTGGCGTGGCCGCAACCGTCCCGACGCCGCCCCCGGATGCCCGGAGAAGCTGGACCTGGCATTCCTGCGCTGGCTGTGGAACTACCCGCGGGACAGCCGGGTCCGCCTGCTGCGGGCCCTCGACGCGCACGGTGCCGCCGCTCGGGTGGTGCGGCTGTGCACCGCCCGGGAGGTGCGGCTGTGGCTCGGGGCCGTGGCTGCCCCGAGCCTGCCGATGGTGCGGTCGCTGTCCGCGGGCCCGCTCGGCACCTGATCCGTCGTTCGGCGGCGGCTGTCCGGAAGCAGGTGGCCGGAAGCAGGTGGCCGGCAGCAGGTGGCCGTCGCCGGCCAAGGGCGTGGTCAGCGCTGTGGTGGCGCGCCAGCGGCGTCCACCAACCGCAGGATCATCGCGTGGGAACCCCGGCCGGCCGGCCGGGGACGGTTCGGGTCGGGCAGCCGGCGCAGCGCGGCCATGGCCGGCTCGACGATCGTCGCCCACTGCCGATCCGAGAGGTCCCACAGGGTCGACCACACCCGGCTCTCGATCTGCGCGCAGGCCTCGGCCGGGGTGAGCGTCTCGCGCTCCTCCCGGGCGAAGGAGAACTCCTCGACCAGCCGCAGCCCGCAGCGCTCCGCGGCCGGCAGCAGGAGCTCCGGCCGGTCCCGGCGGGGTCGCTCGGCTCGCAGCGCCTCGTTGAGGTCCCGTAGCACGGCGGTGACGTCGCTGCGTCCCGCGTGCTGCCCCGCGCCGACGACCGCGAGCCGGCCACCGGGCCGCAGCACCCGGGCGACCTCGGCGAGGACCCGATCGGGATCCCCGACGAGATGCAGAACGTGCACGGCGAGGCAGGCATCCACGGTCGCGGTGCGCAACGGCAGGGCCGCCGCGTCGGCGCGGACGATCCGCCCGGGCAGGCGCCCGCGGGCCTGGGCGAGCATGCGGGCCGACAGGTCGACGCCGAGCACCGACCGGCCCCGCTCGGCGAAGGCGTGCGAGATCAGCCCCGTGCCCACGCCGATCTCCAGCAACCGCTGCCCGGGCAGGCGCGGGGCGACCGCCTCGGCGACGAGCCGGCCCCGCTCGTCACCGCCCCGGGTTGCGTCGTACCGGTCGGCGATGCGGTCGAAGCTCACGGAATCCGCCACCCGTCGAGGCTAAGCCCCCTCGGCGCCCCCTCGACGGGTGGCGGTGACGCCCGCAGGTCACGCCGGGGCGCAATGGCGTAGCGTGCTCGGTCGGGCCGTCGCCGACGCCGGCCGCGTGTCGCGGTGCACGGCGGCGCTCGGGGTCGCGACGGCGGATCCGACCGGACATCGTGAGGGCGAAAGGCCGACATGAGCGCAGTGATCATCGATGGTAAGGCCGTTGCCGCCCGGGTGCGGGCGGACGTGGCCCGGGACGTCGCCGAGTTCCGTGCGGCCACGGGCCGCCAGCCGGGTCTCGCGACGGTCCTGGTGGGCGACGACCCGGCGTCCGCCGTCTACATCGGCGGCAAGCGTCGGTCCTGCGTCGAGGCGGGCATGGCCGACCTGCACCAGCACCTGCCCGCCGACACCCCCCAGGACGAGATCGCCGCGCTGCTGGACTCCCTCGCCGCGGACCCGGCCGTCTCCGGGATCCTGCTGCAGCTTCCCGTCCCCGAGGGACTCGACGGAGCGGCCCTGGTCGGCCGGATTCCGCCGGAGAAGGACGTCGACGGCCTGACGACGGCCAGCGTCGGCCTGCTCGCCCGCGGCCTGCCCGGCCTGCGGCCCTGCACCCCGTCGGGGATCATCGAGCTGCTCGACGCCTACGACGTGGAGCTCAGCGGTGCCCCCACCGTCGTCGTCGGCCGTTCCGAGCTGGTCGGCCGCCCGGTCGCCCAGCTTCTGGTCGGACGCAACGCGACCGTCACGATCTGCCACTCCCGCACCCGGGACCTGGCCGCCGTCTGCCGCGGCGCGGACGTGCTGGTCGTCGCCGCCGGCAAGCAGGCGATCATCGGCCCGGATGCGGTGAAGCCCGGAGCGACCGTCATCGACGTCGGCATGCACCGCACCGAGCAGGGCCTGCGCGGCGACGTCGACTTCGACGCCGTGCGCGAGGTCGCCGGCCGGCTCACCCCGGTCCCCGGCGGTGTCGGGCCGATGACCATCGCCATGCTGCTGCGCAACACCCTGCTCGCCGCGCGGGCCGCGGCCGAGGTGGGCAGTCTCGTCTGAGCCGCCCCGGGTCCGCTGGGCAGATTCTGTCGGAGAGGTGCGTCAGAATCGCCCTCGGCACGGCACCTCCTGGGCTGATCGCGCGGGCTTGTCGCCCGGCGAAGATCGGATAATGCGGAGATCCGGCTTTGCGGTGAAGCCCAGGCGGAGCGTCCTCCGCTGGCAGCAAGACCGGCCCCCGATCTTCTGCGAGATCCCGCGCGACCGATCCAGTATCGGCGTCGGAAGCGCAGCCGCCGCCGACGTCGGGCTCCACCGGCTGATGGGAACGGAGCCCGACGAAGGACTGCCCCGGCACCCCAAGCGCCAGAGGTTCGGGTGGTCTACACGGACAACGGCCCGATCGTGCCCGCGCCGGCACGCTACGGCGTCTCCCGCGTCTCCCGCGTCTCGACCTGTATCCGATGTGCCGCCCTCTCCTGGGCGACCAGTATTCGGAGTGTCTCGATATCGGCAACATCCTTCGGCCGCCATGGCCGGCCATGGCGCAGGCGCGGAAACTGCTCCTTCATGGCGAGCATGCCAGCGGCACTCATGACTAACATCGCCGTGCCATCGAGCGTCACACGCTCTTCACCGAAGGACCCCGGTGGGAATAGCCAGTCAGACCATCGGCCCATGGGCTGACTGAATGACCCGTCTGGCCACCTGTCGAAGTACGCGGTGCTGAACGGAACATCGCCCCAGGTGAACTCGCAGGATTCCGCTGGCGGCTGGGTCGCCAGAGCCATGGCCCCAGCGTCCGCGAGCGCCACCTTCGATCGCTCGGCGTGGCGGCGCTCGACCCAGAACTCGACGTCACCGTGCTCGCGAGTGATCCGCCCGATCCTCGCGTCCAGTCCCCAACCTCCGAACAGCCAGGCCGGGATGCTGACTGCCGGCAGCACCGACAGGACCTTGCGAATGACGCGCAGTTGTCCTTCGGCCCTCTGATCCATGGCCTGATCCTTCCAGAGCTCGTCGAGGGGAAGGTCGGCCGGCGTCCACCGGTGGTAACCGTGTACCCGCGAAGCCCCTCGACGCCACATAATTCGGTGGCCTGTCTGGAGGCGGATCGATAACCTCCGTCGAGTGATGTACGAGGACCCGCGTGCGTACCTGCTCGGGCTTGAGGGCGTTGCGTTGTTGCGAGCGTTCACCGGAGCGTCGGACCGTGATTTCGTGGAAGCCCGGATCGCGGAGATTCGCAGAGTGCTCGCTGACGAGGCGTTGGCACACGCAGCAGTGGAAGTCGACCGGGTGGACACGGTTACGGGCTATCGGCTGTGGTCAGCGACGTATGACGGGCCCAACGGGGCGTTCGACGTCGACGAACCCGTGGTCAAGGAGATCGTGGACTCGCTGCCCGTGGGTGTTGCTCTGGATGCCGCGTGCGGGACCGGTCGCTACGCCGAGTTTCTGGCCGGGCGTGGCCATCGGGTTATCGGCGTGGACCGCTCGCCCGACATGCTCGCCCGCGCGCGTCCTCGGGTGCCGCAGGGCGAGTTCCTGCTCGGTGATCTGCACCAGCTCCCCGTGGCCGACGCCGAGGTTGACTTGGTCGTGTGCGCCCTGGCGCTGACCCACATCGGGGCGCTCAAGCCGGTCATGGCGGAGTTCGCCCGGGTCCTGCGTCCGGGCGGTCATCTGGTGATCTCCGACATGCACCCCGAGACCGTGGCGCTGGGCTCGATTCCCTCCGTCCGCGATGCTGATGGCCGACCTGGACATCTGAGTGCCTACCGGCACCTGATCGGGGATTATCTGCGGGCCGCGCTGGCGGTGGGACTGCGCGTGCGTCGCTGCGAGGAACCTTCCGCGCCGACCAACGAACCGCCGGGGCCGGCCGACCGAAAAGACACGTTCGGAGCGGTAGGACCGTGGGAGCTGTGGCCGTGGTGTCTGGACGACATGGTGCCCGAAGCAGCACGAGCCGCCAGGGCCGGTGTGCCGGCGCTGGTCATCTGGCATTTCCAGTTGGCTGAATCGTGACACCACCATCAATGCCGGGGCTTTGATCACGACGATGATCGTGGTGTCGTAAGTCCCGTCAGCGGTCGCCATCCCTCGCCATGTGCGACCAAGGGGTGGTGCTCCTTGCGGTCGCCCATCGACCGGGCGCGGTCGTGCTCCCGTTCGCACTGGACAAAACGGGTTGCCATCGTCACCGGGCGCCCCTACCGTCCGGTGCGTGAATCTTCGCCGCGAACTGGCCTGTGATCGGGAATCGGTGCGGGACGTCGTCACGCAGGCGTTCGGTGGAGAGCACGGAGCGGTCGTGGCAGACCTTGTGGACGACCTTCGCGCCACCATCACGCCTGTTGCTGGCCTCTCGCTTGTCGCCGAGCACGATGGCGAGGTCATCGGCCACGCGATGTTCACTCGCAGCCTGCTCGACGCGCCTCGGCGGCTGGTCGAGGTCCAGGTCCTCAGCCCGTTGGCGGTCGTACGCAAATACCAGAAGCACGGGGTCGGCTCGGCTCTCGTGCACCGCGGCCTCGACATCCTCGCCGAGTCCTCGGTGCCACTCGTCTTCCTCGAAGGCGACCCCGACTACTACCGCCGCTTTGGCTTCGTGCCCGGCGGGGACCTGAGCTTCCGCAAGCCGTCGCTGCGTATTCCGGACGCGGCCTTCCAGGTCGTCACGCTTCCCGGCTATCAGCCGTGGATGACGGGGACGCTGGTTTACTCGGAACTGTTCTGGCGGCACGACGCGGTCGGTCTCCGTGAGCCCGGGACAGCGACGATCCAGTAGTCCCTCTTTGCGGACATCTGCAACCTGGGGTCGTACCGATCGTGCTCACGCATGCTCACGCCCTGCTCACCAACACCCCCGAGGGGCGTGCCGCCTACCCGCCGAGGGTTGGAAAGCCCTCGACCCGCTCCGGCCGGTCCGGCGCAAAGGCGCCGGACCGGCCGACCGACGCCCCCTTCTATCGAACTATCCCGCCCGGTTGGTAACCCTGGCTCCGCCACTGCGGGTCCTGGCGACCAGTACCCGGGTTCTGGCGCCGCCAGTCCTGGCGCCACCCGCCCCTGGGGGTCTGGATTTGGCGGCCCCGGTTCTGGCGATCCTGGTCTTGGCGGCCCTGGTTCTGGCGCCATCTGGCCTGACGATCCGAGCCCTGGCGAGACCCGCTCTGCCGAGACCCGCTCTGCCGAGACCCGCTCTGGCGAGGCCAGCTCTGCCGAGACCTCTCCGCACCCTCCCTGTTCTGGTTGCTCCGCTCCCAACCGTCCGTGGCGTGCCACTGGTTTGCGGGCCGCGGCGGAACACGGTCGTCGGCCCAGGCGCCTGAAGCCAACGGTCCCACCGTCACGCAGACCGCCGCCATGGCGGAAAGGCTGGCGACCGCTGCTTTCCCTTTCAGGGATCTTCCCATGATTCTCCCGTCATCGAGACTATCGATCGGCTACCTGCAGCGGGAAGGTTAGCCGTGCGTAGCTCCCACCGGACGGATTGCGGCCGGCGTGTTCGCGTCAACGCCGGCCGGAAAGATTGGGTGGCGAGTTCTCTGTGATTACCATGTGACTTCTCTAAGGCTCTCCTGTGATTCTTGGTAAACCCTTAATGAGGCGGTAGAAGCGTACCGGGAGCATGCGGAAATCGGCGCAGGAATGGACCGATCCGGACCCACTGGCAGAACACCGCATTCTCGGGCCCGGTCCGGTTCTACGTGCGACGTCGGCGCGCATCCCAGCAGGCCGGGCCCTCCATCCCCACCATCACTGGCTGCAGCGCTGGATCCGGTCACCGATCGCGAAGATCGGTGCGTGGCATCGGCGATCCAGGGGCGGGGCGGCACGGGGCCGGGCGGGTCAGTTCCACAGGGCGGCGTGGCTTGAGCCGTCGGGCAGGAGCACGGCGCCCACGACCTGGCCGCGGTTGTTGAGCGCCACCGGTTCGGCGGAGCCGCCGAGCTGCACGGTCCGGCCGTGGTGCCGGCGGAAGGACGCGGTGCTGGTCGCCACGACGATGTCGCCCCGGTCGTTGAGGGCGATCGGCCGGGCGAAGGAGCCACCGAAGGTTCCCAGATCGGTCCGGTGGCTCGGATCCCAGAGCAGGACGTGCCCTGCGTCGGTCACCGGATCGAACGTCGAGCCGACGATCTGACCGGCGTTGTTGATGGCCACTGCCTCGCTGAGGGCCGCGTCCTCGGGGCCCAGGTCGATGGCGCGGTCCCGCTGCCACAGCATGGCGTGCGTGTTCCCCGCCGGGTTCGTGGCCCAGCCGACGACGTCCCCGCGGTCGTTGATGTCGACAGCACGGCCGTTCGGGCCGGGCAGCGGCACCCAGCGGCCGTGCATCCAGCGGGCGAAGTAGTCGTCGTGGTGGTCGTTGCGCTGTACCTCACCCAGGACCCACCCGTTGTCGCTGACCGCGATGGCCTCGCTGGTGTGGCCCGTGGGAGCGCCGAGATCGACGGTCCGGCCGTCGCGCCAGCTCATCGCGTGCGTTCCACCGGCGACCGGACCCGTCCCGACCACCTGGCCGTGCTCGTTCTGGTCGACCGGGGTGAACCCGGGGTCGATCACGGTTCCGTCGGGACGGATCACGAAGCCGGGCGAGGAGAAGCGACCCGGAAGCTCACCGGCGATCTGCCCGGCATCGTTGATCAGGAAGGGTGCTCGCGCGGTGTCGGGCAGCGCGGTGAAGGTCCCCCGCGACCAGCGGAATCCATGGCTGTCGAACGAAGAGCTGTAGCCGGAGCCGACGACGTCCCCGTGGTTGTTGATCGAGGTGGCGCTGTTGTGGGTGATGCCCGGCAGGGCGCCGAGATCGACCGGCTGCACGGGCCCGGCGGGTGACGCCGCCGCCACCCCGGTCGACAGGACGGTACCGGTCACGGTCACCGCCGCCATCACCGTCGTTGCCGCCGCCACCCTGATCGCCCGCACCGCACCCATCGACGCCTCCCCAGAGGTGGCCGACCGCCGTCATGCCGTCGGACACTCTGAGAAGTCAGGCAATCACTCTTCGAGTCCCAGGTAGGGGAGCGACGCGCCGACACGCGCGGTGTCGGCGGTGCCGGAACCGTCGATCTCGTCCATCGGACGGGATGGGGACCGTCGGAGCTGGCGGGGCGGGCCTGCCGCGCCGTGGGTCAGCCGCCGATGACCTTGCGATAGACGCGCGGGCCGTCGTAGTCGTTGACCGCGAAGTGCCAGGTGGCCAGGTTGTCCCAGATGACGAAGTCTCCGGGCTTCCAGCCGAAGCTGACGGTGTAGTTGGGCGAGGATGCGTGTGCCAGCAGGAACGGCAGCAGGGCCTCGCCCTCGGCCGCGCCGACGCCGGTCAGCCGCAGCGCCGACGAGCTGAGGAAGAGCCCCTTGCGACCGGTATGGCGGTGGGNGCGCACGACCGGGTGCTCGACGGTCTCGGTCACCGGCGGCCGGTTGTAGGTCCCGTCGCCCGGGTCGGCGTTGTACACGGCGCTGACCGACTCCAGCAGGTGCTTGAACGGCTCGGACAGGCCGTCATAGGCCGCCTGCAGATCGGCCCACAGCGTGCGCCCGCCGATCTCCGGCACCACCTGGTAGGTCAGCGACTCGAGGTGGAACGGCGGGGTCCGCCACGTGCCGCCGATGTGCCACGTCGAGGCGCCCCCGGCCTTCTCCAGGTTGAAGGTGTACACCAGCCGGTTGTCCTCGTGGCGGTACAGCCACTTGGGGTGGTCGAAGGGCTCGTCGAAGATCCGTACTGCCTGCACGTGCGCGTCGGGCGAGAGGTCCTGGTCGCGGAACACGAGGACCTTGTGCTGCCAGAACGCCTCGCGCAGGGCCTCGGCGGTGGCGTCGTCGACGCCACCGGCCAGATCGACGCCGACGACCTCGGCGCCGAGGACGGGGCTGGCCGGGCGGATGTCGTAGGTGGCGGTGCGGATAGCGGTCACCGTGACTCCCTTGCAATCAAATGTGACGCTGCCGCCTCGCGGGCCTTTCTGGAGCGCGTTTTCGAATGGGGCGCGGCGGGCGGCCGGTGCGCCGATCGGGCAGGAAATGCCACCCGCCGTACCTCCTGCGTACGAGCCGTCATGGCACAGTCGGACATTAGCTCTGACGCCCGAAAACCGCAATCCATGCCGGCCCTACAGACATTTCTCCGCCATGAATGCGTAACACTTTCGCGGTAGAGGTCACCGCCAGCCGCCAGCCGCCAGCCGCCGGGTGATCGCGAGTTCGCGGATGGTGGCGCCCCGGGACGCCGAGCGTCAGGTCAGGCGGGAGTTGTCGGCCTGGTCGTAGGGCCGGATCTCGGACAGGCGGCGGTCGCGCAGTTTGGTCGTCCAGGCGGGTTCGGAGAGCAGGGCGCGGCCGAGGCCGACGAGGTCGAACTCGCCGCGGTTGAACAGGTCCAGCAGCGGGGCGAGGCTGAGCGTCGCCGCCGCACCCTCGTCGTCGCCGCGGAAGGCCGTCGGCACGCCGATCGAGCCGATCGCGATGGTGGGCAGGCCGGTGAGGTTCCTGGCCCAGCCGGCCAGGGTGCGCGGGGAGCCGTCGAAGGCCGGCCGCCAGTAACGGCGGGTGGAGGCGTGCAGCGCGGTGACGCCGGCGTCCACGAGCGGGGTGAGCAGCGCCTCGAGCTCGTCGGGGGTCTCGGCGATCCGGGCGTCGTAGTCGCCGCCCTTCCACTGGGAGAACCGGTAGATCACCGGGAGGTCCGGTCCCACCTCGCCACGGACCGCGGCGACGACCTCGGCCCCGAGCCGGGCCCGGTTGGCCAGGCTTCCGCCGTAGCCGTCGGCGCGCCGGTTGGTCTCCAGCCAGAAGAACTGGTCGAGCAGGTAGCCGTGCGCCCCGTGCAGCTCGACGCCGTCGAACCCGGCTCGGCGCGCGTCGGCCGCGGCGCGCGCGAAGGAGGCGATCACCTCGTCGATCTCCTTGGTGCTGGCCTCGTCGCCGACCACCGTTCCGTCGCCCCGCCGGCCCGACGGGGAGAACACCGCCGCCTCCGGGTGCGGCGGAGCACCCGCCGCCCGGCCGGCACCGAGATGCCACAGCTGCGGCACGATCCGCCCGCCCACCGCGTGCACGGCGTCGACGACCCGGCGCCAGCCGGCGAGCGGCTGTTCGCCGTAGAACCGGGGAACCCGGTCGCTGGTCCCGGCGGAGGGATGATCCACGTAGGTGCCCTCGGTCACGATCAGGCCGACGTGCGCCGCCCGCCGCGCGTAGTAGCCGGCCACGTCCTCGCCCGGCACGCCGTCAGGGGAGAACTGGCGGGTCATCGGCGCCATCACGAAGCGGTTGGCGAGCTCGACGCCGGACAGGGAGAACGGCGTGAACAGCGGCGCCGCGTCCGTGCCGTCCAGCAGGCGCTCGCTGCTCAACGGGGACGCAGCCACCGCGACACCCGAAGACCCCGCAACGCCAGACGATGCCGCACCATTCGACGACGCCGTATCGCTTGAAGACACAGTCATATGGCGTTCAATCCCGGCGCCTTCGCGGATGTTCCGCCTCGGCCTGTGTTGTTCGCGCTGTCGAACAGGCGCCTCGGCGCGAGCCCGGTAGCCGAAGCCTCGGGCCGGACCCCGTCGCCCCGCAGCCGCATCGCGGTGCCACGTCACTGCGCAGCGGCGGTGCCCAGCCGCAGGTATCGGCAACCCGGAGGCGTCGGCAACCCGGAGGCGTCGATCAATCGAGGACTTCGGACGACGATGTCGAGAACCGGTGGCTGGTTCCGTCCCGGCGGAGATTTCGGCCCATGTGTGGTACATGAACGACTTCGCGGGCTGGCTCGAGGGGACCGGCGAGTTCGTCGACAGCCAGGCGCTCGCGCCCTCCGGGACGTTCGTCCGGTACGGCGGCGAGGGTCGCCCGCCGGTCACTGACGGCTCGTTCGCGGAGACCAAGGACCTCATCGCCGGCTGGATGGTGATCGACGTCGACCCGCAGTGACTCTGCGGTGAGCGGGCCCTCGGCGGTAAACGGACCTCGGCGGTAAACGGACTTCGGCGGTAAACGGACTTCGGCGGTGAAGGGACTTCGGCGGGTGGACGAGGTCCGGCTTAACCACGCCGGTAACCAGCTATCGCGGACGGACGGAGTGCGGTGATGGCAGCACGAATACTGGGCAGGATTCAATGCCCATGAAAAGTAGGGTCAGTGGAGATGGTCTCGTCCAAATGGTACAGGGATGGGTCGACAGACATTCCTGCATCAGTGGCGTGTGACACGGCGCCCTACTCCGACGAGGACGGATCCACGGACATGCCCGCCGGGTCCGGGACGTGGGACGACCCTCCCCAGTCCAGCGGACCGGGGTCGACTGACATCTGCGGATCCGGCGCGTGCGAGGCGCCAGCCTGGGCTGATGCATCCTCGGCCGGGTGGAGCAGCTCGGCGTGCGGCTCAGACCCAATGCTGTGCAGTGCCTCCTGGGTTGCATGGTCGGCCATGGTGTGCAGATCGCCCGTCGACCTCATTCCGGCCAGCTCCGACGATCTGTTGTAGAGCATCTCTGCCGCTCGCCCCTCCGGCGTGGATCGAAGAACGGTGTTGAAACCGGCAGGATCATGAGCGATCGCGATGGCTATTCCGGCGGCTCCCACCAAGGGAAGATCGAGTACCGCGGCGGCACCGACGCCTATCAGGATATGCAGAGGATCCGACGCCACCCCCGGCATTGCAATGCCTGCGACGCCCATCAGGTCCCTCGCCACGGTGAGACAGTTGTGGGTGAGACCGTTATAATAACCGGGGTCGGACTGGACATGTTGCGTTGCGGCGAGAACATGCGCCGCCTGGTCCGGGGTGATGTGGTAGGTGTACGCCGCATCCTGACGTGGCTGGTGTGTGGTGTCGCCAGTTCGCAGTTCTCCTGGACCGGCGAGGCCGCCGTTCCTAGGGTAGTAGCCGAAGTCGACGCGCTCGCCATTGGGCGCGGCGACCGTGATCCAGGCGTGACCCATATGGAAAGGGTCCATGACCGGGTAGGAGCGGTTGGCGCTCGCGAATGATGTATCGATGCGTAGGGTGATGCTCCAGTCGTAGCCGGCCATGTTCGGTACCCTTCTGTTCGGCTCAGAATTTCTGCGTCCACCACGCCCGCAGCCGCTGCCACCAGCCGGGCCGGGATGCTGGGGCCGGCTGGCCCAAGGCCGGTGCCGAGGGGAGGCCCAGAACAAGAGTGGGCGGTAGTGGTGCCTGCTGGGAGAGGAGCGGCCGGTGCTGCGTTGCCGCCGCGGCCGGCGCGGGGCGGAGGGTGGGTGTGGACCGCCTCCGGAGCGCAGACCGTCGCGTCGCCCGCGCTTGTTCCAATGTGCACCACGGGCATATCTGATTATGGGAGGGATAGCGGTGGCTTGGATTGAGTCTGCACCTGACGGTGGTGATCGCCCGCAGTGCCTGCCGCCACTCGCTGGCCGGTGGACGTGACGTGGGGTATGCGGCACCGTAGGTGAAGGCCTGGGCGAAGAGTTCCTGGATCGGGTCGGGGAGGATCGATGGCGGTGGTGCCAGTCGGTGCGTTCTGAGCAGCGATCGTGGGCCGCCCGCCCAGTGGCCGTCTGCGGCCAGAACGGACGCACCCGGCTGCTCTCCGGGGCCGGTCCACACTCCCCTCGAGAACGGGTGATTGCCGTTCATGAGTAGCAGGTGAAGATGCACGGCCAGGGCGAACAGGTCCGACGATCGGTCTCGGGGAGTCTTTTTCAGGTCGACGTTGCGCAGTTCCGGGGCGGTGAACTCGGGCCGGCCGACATCGCAGAGATACCTGCGCCCGGACGCCGCGGTGAACTGCATCGAGTCGCAGTCGACCAGCGTCACCCGGCTGGTGTCGGAGACGAGGATGTTGCGCTCCTGAAAGTCGCCGATGACCGCACCTACTCTGTGTGCCGCCTCGACGGCGATACAGAGGTTGGCTGCTGTGTTCAGCAAAAAANCCCAGNCCGCCCGCCTCGGCCATTGCGGCTGGTTCGGCAGTGGCCCGCGCCGGTCCGTCGGATTACTGACGCTGTGGATCTCGACTGTTGTTCTTGTATCGACCTTGAGCATGACATAGCCGCGCACCACGCCACCCTCCAGCACAAGATGCTGTGGCCAGGTCAGTACGATCGACCCGTCCCGGCTGACCGTGCCCGCGGGCTTCACCCGCGTCATCGCCGTGACCTTCTCCCGCTTGGCCACGAGCCCCTTCAGATCCGGATGGAAAATCTTCGCGACCCACTCCGGACGACCAACGACGTCCCAAACGGTTCCCTCGCCTGCCCTGGCCAGTCGCTCCCCGAGCTGGATGGGGGTGCCGTTCTGCAGCGTCATGTGCGCCATGGGGTGACCAGTTTGCGGAGAATCAGATGCATCCGCCACGCGCCGTTCGGAACCGTCTTCGCCTTTCTCCCGGTCCCTGTCCCGGCCACGACCGAGTCGCTGCGCTCGGGTTTGCCGGTCGTCGGGGCCCGGACCGTCAGGGCAGTGGTGTCGGGTTCCGTCGGCGTGTCGACGGCCGGACCATCTGCGGGCCGGGCCGGCCGCCACGCGGTGGGGTCCGACGGCGGCCAGCTTGATGCGACGGTCGTCGTCGAGCCGGCGGGCGGCGGGGAGGCGAGTGCGGCACGCCCCGTCGTCGCGAGCACCAGCGTCTTGTCGTCGCCGGTCTGATCCTCGACGATGTCGCGCATCATCGTGGCGAGCTGGTCGTTTCCCCGACCCTCTCGGACATTCCGCCATGATGTTTGGAAGAAGGGAACGTAGGCGGTGCCGTTGCTCGCATGGGTGATCTTGTAACTCATGCCGTCTGTGCTGAGCGCGAACGCAGCCACGTCGCCGACCACGGCCGAGCGATAGGCGGTGCGGAAGGCGCCCGGGGATTGAACAAACCAGGTGGTGTTCGCGTACTCCTCCTTCTCCTCGGCCAGGATCGTACGGACCTCTCCACCAGCTTCCACCGCGATGATCCCGTCGCCGATCTGGGCGAACACCGCCAGGTCAGGCCGGGCGATGGCTACTGCGAGTGTCGTCGAAAGCCGGGACCTGGGGAGCTCCATCGAGCGTGCCTGCGCCGTGATACGCCCGAGAGCAGATGCGAACAGGCCGCGGATCAGGTCGCGAGCCTCCTCGGTCGAGGCTGCGTCGAAGGCTCTTGTGAACTCGGGTGTAAGAGCGTCCTGTACGACCGATGTGCAGGCGACGAACGATCCCCATGCAGACGTCCCGGTGACGCTTCCCGCGCCGTCCGCGACGGCCGCGACGACGAACGTGCCGTTGGTCCCGTAGGCGTAAGCATCGTCGCAGCCCAGGTCCTCCTCCAGATGGCTGTGCCCGACGACCGACGCACCACGGACGATCCAGTAGTCCGCCTGCTGCTCTGGGGGCATCTGCGCCTGAGTGGTCAAGCGGCCGTCCAGCCCGAGAGCGGTGGGAGTGGGACCTGGTCCACGCCGCTGGCCTCGGCGTCGTTGCCGTTGAACGGAGTGGAGTTCGATACATTGCTAAGGGACGCGGAGAGCCAGGTGAAGAACTCCGAGAACTTCAGCCCGGCCAGCGGAGCTGGAGTCCGGACGACGGAGAGCCTGCCGAGAGTCTCGAAGTTGACGGACGGTCCCACTCCGATGGCGAACACGGTCACCCCGTTCTTGCCCTCCATCTCGTTGAGTCGCCGCACGGCGGCGTCGAACCCGTCGCGGTTCGGTGCGCCGTCGGTCATGACGATCAGCCATGGTCGAAAATACGCAATGCCGGCTTCTCNGTAGGACTTCTTGCGCTTTTCGATGATGTCCAGTGCAAGATTGATCCCGGCCGCCATGTTGGTCGATCCGTCGCAGACGAATTCCGCGGGCTGCAGGGTTCGCCCTTCCTGCATCGGGACCAGGACCGTGGCGTCCGATCCAAACGTCACGAGTGCGACTTCCGTGCGCTTGCTGGCCAGCTTGTCGTTGTTGAGATAGTGAACGAACTCCGCGAACCCTTTTTCCAGCTCGGCAATGGGTGCGCCGGCCATCGACGTGGAGACATCGGTGAGCACCACGCAGGCCACCCGCGGGTCCGGGTTGTCCTCGTTGAGGTCGACAGCCCAGCTCTTTTCTGACATGATGGACTCCTGGATTCCAGCGCCTGTCAAGGCGAAGCGAAGCCGGAAGAATTTGACAGGAAAAAGGCGCCAAAGATCGCGACTATCGCAATGAATATCATGAGGGCAATGATGTTCAGAATGATTGGCAGTGCATTGTACTGGTGGGCGCGAACCATCGTTCCAGCCGTCAGGTTCTTCACCTCCGTTACCCGGACCACGCCGTTTCGTCGCTGCGATCCCGTCAGCTCGACGGTGTCCCCGTTGTTGATCGAGCCGCCGCTGTAGTATTTCGCCCGCATCTCTACCGCGATACGGCGCTGGCCGGGCCGCTCGATGCGAAAACTCCAGACGATAGTCGAACGCTTCCGGATGACTGGACCCTCGACTCGGGGCGCGAACCCGGAAACGGTTCCACCGTACTGAGTCATGAATCTGATCCTCGATCTGCTTCTCAGTGGTGGTGGAGGTCGGGCACCGGATCGACGTGCCAGGGCGCACCGTGCTCCTGCGGCCCGCTCGGGTCGTGCTCATGTCCAATGCTGGAGGCTTGCGGGTCCTGTGTATGGTGGACATCCGTTGACATGCTCGGATCAACTGGAGGGCTGTCGTGATGTTCCGCCGCCAGGNCGTGGAGAAACCCGCCGGCTGCCGACACGGCCAGCGACTGGCTGAAATGGGCATTGTCGATCGAGTGCTGGAGGTCGCCGTTCGGGACGGTCGGATGGCTATCTCTGGACAATGGTGGTCCTCTCGATGACCGTGGTGCGGAGAGCCGCCCGGTTGTAGCTTGAAAAGGTCGCGCGGATTCAGTGATTATTGAAAATGACGTCGGTGGAAGTGGTGGCGTCCGAATGGTGCAGGGACGGGTCTGCGGAAACTCCTGGATCTGCCGCATGTGACATGCCGCCCCACTCTGCCGCGGACGGATCCACCGACATACCCGGATCCGGGGCATGGCAGGACCCTCCCCAGCCCAGCGAACCCGGGTCGACCGACATGTGCGGTTCGAGGTGTGATGCCGGGTCCACCGACATCTGCGGGTCCCCATGGTCCATGGAACTTCCGCCCCAGCCCAGGGTGTCCGGATCTACCGACACTCCGGGGCTCATGGACATTCCGGCGGGCAACCCCGGAGGCGGATCGATAGATTGTGACGAGGGTGCCAAGACCTGATCGACTACGTCACCGAGATGCTCACCGATATACTCACCGAGTTCTCTACCGACCTGCCCCAGGCCTCCCTGCGCACCCTCCTGCAGTCCTATTCTCATGCCGACGCCCTGGCCGATCGCATCTCCCACGTAACCACCGATCTCTCGACCGGTATCGCGTGCCGAGGTGCCTGGTCCGTTCTCCGGAGTGGCTGGTCCTTGGTACTGCGCCGATTCAGCCTTGGGCCCGACATTCTGCGCCATACGATCTCCTTATCCTGAATCTGGTGCTGGAGTTGCGCTGAAACGTTGCCACCTCGCCGGCAGGTTGGGAACTCGCGCCGCCGAGATGGGCGGTCGGTGTCTTTCGACGGTTTTGGGTGGCGAATGGTGGTCTGCCTTTCGCCGGGTCACCTCCGCCTTTCCTCCTCGTTTCCCTCGGGTTGTCTCCGGCGCTGGTGCGAGGCTGGGTTGCTCTGCCCGTAGCAGCTCGGCTGCTTCGGGGAACCGCAGCCAGCCGCTGAACGGAGTGCGCGAGCCCTTCTGGACGTTGCTGGATCCGCCCACCGCCTCGGTGCCGAGGACGATCTCGACTTTCAGTTGCTGGATCCCTCGGTCAGGCGACATGACCTTGACGATGATCCCGGTGGCCGGCCTATGCAATGTGGTGACCACCGAAGGGTCTTCGCAACGGCGGCCGGGCAGGGCCGTAGGCTGTGGCCCTACGGGATCATGCGGCCGGGGGCTCGCCGCCTTCGGCTTCGCCGTTCTGCCCGCTGCGCGTCCAGCGTTCGCGGCAGGCCGGTACGGGGGAGGCGCGGGCGACGTGAATGGTCTGATCGAACGTGACGGCGAGTTGAAGCGCGTCGAGGACGCCCTCACCACGGCAGTGGCAGGCCGAGGGGCGACGCTGCTCGTGGAGGGCGTGGCCGGAATTGGTAAGACCGTGTTGCTGGCGGCGGCCCGTGACCACGCTGCCAGTCGTGGTGTACGCGTGCTGTCCGCGACGGGTGCCGAGCTGGAGCGGGAGTATGCGTTCGGCATCGTCCGGCAGCTTCTGGGACCAGTCTTGCTGCGGGCAGACCGCCGGCAGCGCGCGGAGCTGTTCGAGGGCGCGGCAGCGCTGGCCGAGCCGGTCCTCGTGGAACATGCGGCCGGCACCGGAGACACGCTGGGCAGCAGTCTGCACGGCCTGTTCTGGGCATGCGCCAACCTGGCCGACCATGGCCCACTCCTGCTGACCGTCGACGACGTGCACTGGGCGGACGATGCCTCCCTGCGCTTTATCGCCTACCTGGCCCGGCGTTCGGCCGATCTGCCCGTTCTGCTGCTGCTCGCAGGCCGCCCCATCAATAGCGCCGATTCCGGCCTGATTGCGGGCACTTTGGCCGGTCTGCGGCTGGAAACTCTCAAACTGAATGTGCTGAGCGCCGATGCTGTGGGCGAACTCGTCCGTGAGCGGTTGTCGTCCGATGCCGACGATGAGTTCTGTCTGGCGTGCGCCCGCGCCAGCGGAGGAAACCCGTTCCTCCTCGCCGAGGCACTCATCGCGCTGCGGGCCGATGACGTCCACCCGGTGGCAGCCGAAGTGGGCCGGCTCGACACCTTGCACGCCGACAATGTCTCGCGTGCCCTGCTGGTCCGGCTGGCCCGGCTCGGTCCGGACGCGGCCCGATTGGCGCGCGCGGTCGCCGTGCTCGGCCCGGACGCGATGGCCTGGCACGCCGCGAGCCTCGCCGACCTCGAGGAGACCCGCGCGGCGAGCGCGATCGACGCGCTCATCCACGAGGGCATCCTCGTTCCCGGCCAGCCGCTGACAATCGGCCACCCCCTTATCCGGACCGCTATCTACTCGGACACGGACAGTGCCCAACGGGGCCTTGTTCACAAGCGTGCCGCGCGGCTGCTTCAGGCCAGCGATGCCCCGGCCGAACGACTCGGCTCGCACCTGCTCAACTGCGAGCCCGCGAACGATCAGTGGGTCGTCGCCGGGCTGCGCGCGGCAGCGTCGGAGGCCCTGGCCCGCGGCGCGCCCGAATCGGCCGCCGCGCTGCTGGAACGAGCGCTCGGCGAACCTCCTGCGGCCGAGGCTCGTAGCGGGCTGTTGCTGGAGGCGGGGCTGGCCTTGGGGATGGCAAACCGGCCCGACCGCGCGGCGACCGTGCTGCGTGAGGCACTCGACCTCACCACAGACCCCTCCGCTCAGGCCGAGATCGCGTTCAGCCTCGGGGCTCTGATGACGATGCTCGGCCGGAGTGACGAAGCGGTGACGATCCTGGAACCGGTCCGCTCGAGTGCAGCCCGCGACGATCCCGACCTGTCGCGTCGTCTGCTCGCCGGGATCGCACTCGCCGACCTGATCGCGGGTCAGCCGGTCGAGTCGTGGCTGGGCCGGCTCGATCAGCTCACCTCCCGTGGCACCACCGGAGAGACCGAGGAGCGGGTGGCCCGGGCAACAGCCGCCTTCGCCGCGGCCGCCATCGCGGACCGCAGCGCGGCGGATGTGGCGGAGCTGGCAAGGCAGGCCGCTGCCGGGCCGCTACCGGCCGGCCGGCAGCACGCGCGCGACCGGTTTCTCATCGTGAACCTCGCCGGCCCGGCGCTGGCCATCGCCGACCATCTCGATCCCGCGTTGGCGCTGCTCTCCGCCGGTATCGAGGCCGCGCAGCGGGACGGCAACGCGGCGGAGTTCGCCTACCTGTCGGTGCTGCGCTCCCACACCGCGCTGTACGCGGGCCGGCTGCTCGACGCCGAGACCGACGCGCGGATCGCCCTGGACACCTACGCCGACCATAACGAGGAACCTCCGCTCGCCGTCGCGGTCCTGATCGACGCGCTCGTCGACAAGGGCGAGATCGAGGACGCGCAAGCTCTGCTGTCCTCCCGGCAGCTTGACGGACCGGTTCCGATGAACATGCTCGCGGCACATTTCTTCCACGTCGCCCGCGGACGGCTGCGCCTGCGCCAGCGCCGCCCCCAGGACGCTCTGATCGATCTACGTACCTGTGGTGACGCGCTGGAGGCCGCCGGATACACCAACCCCGCCTTCGCGCCGTGGCGGGCCGACGCCGCCCGCGCGCACCTCGCACTCGGCCACCACGACCACGCTCGCGGGCTCGCGGACGAAGAACTCGAACGCAGCCGGCACTTCGGCGCCGCCCGCGCCATCGGCATCGCGCTGCGGATCGCCGCCCTCGTCACCGACGATCGCCACCTCAGACTGGAGCAGCTCCGCGAATCCGTGGCAGCGCTGGAAACCTCGCAGGCCCAGATGGAGCGCGCCCGCTCCCAGATCGCATACGGTGCCGCGCTGCAGCGCACCGGTGCGCGGAGAGAAGCTGAAGAGCAGCTTCGCCGCGGACTGGATCTCGCCGCCCATTGCTCCGCGCAGCCGCTGGTCGCGCAAGCGCGCCAGGAGCTGCTCGCCCTGGGAATCCGCACCCGCAGGGTCCAGCGCACCGGGCCGGCGGCACTGACCGCCGGCGAGCGCCGAGTCGCACTCCTCGCCGTCGACGGACACACCAACCGTCAGATCGCGCAGGCCCTGTTCGTCACCACACGCGCCGTGGAGCTCCACCTCACCAACACCTACCGCAAGCTCCGCATCAACTCCCGCCATGCCCTCGCTGATGCCCTCGCAGCCGAAGGATCTGTAACAGCGGCGCCGCGGTGGGAAGCCTGAACGCCACTCCGACGACGTCCTGGGCTGCTCAGACGCGGGGAGGGCACGGCAACCGCTGCCCGCGCCATGACGTAGGCGCGGCCGGCCTGACGTACCGTCAGCGCGTCGAACCTCGCCCTCGCTCCGGAACCTGGCCGGCCGGCGGTCGGCCAGGTCGTCGCGATGGTCCAGGGACGTGGCGGCTACCTGACGCGGACGTACACGGCGCCGGATTTGCCTGGGCCGCGCTGTTGTAGCTCGAACAGGTCGGTCGCGACCATCAGGTCTTTGAGCCGGGAGTAGCGGTAGGTCTTCAGGACGATGGTGGGACGTCTGCGGATGGCTTCCCCGATCGCCGAGAGATGGGTCCAGCCATCCGGGCCGGTGTTCGTCGCGACGGCCTCGCGGAGCCGGCTGATCAGTGCGGTGTCCGAGCGCAGCTCGGCGGTCGTTGCGCGCGCAGAAGTCGCCACCGTGGCAGTCTTCGCCTGCTTTTTTGTCTTCGCCGGTGGCGGGGCGGCGGGGGTGGTCTGCGGGGCGTCGGCAGCCGCGTCCGGCGCAGCCGCGTCCGTCGGCGGCTGCCCGGCCCACGCGGCCGCGGCGGGTGCGGCCGGGGTTGACAGCGCAGGCCCCGCGACAAAGGTCTCCACGAAGACGAAGCTGTCGTAGGCGGCGATGAGGCCCGGGTTCGTCTTCTTCCGCTCGCCGAATCCGTAGACGGCCAGGCCGGCCTCGCGGATCCGTTCGGCCAGGCGGGTGAAGTCGCTGTCGGAGGAGACCAGGCAGAACCCGTCGAAGGCCCCGGAGTGCACCAGGTCCATCGCGTCGATCACCAGTGCCATGTCCGAGGCGTTCTTTCCCTTGACGGCGGCGAATACCTGCACTGGTCGGATGGAGTGCTCCAGCAGGGTCTTCTTCCAGGTCTTCAGCGAGCCCGTCCAGTCGCCGTAGGCGCGCTTCACCTGCGCCTTCCCGTGACGGGCGATCTCGGTGAGCAGCGGCTCGACCGCCCAGAGCGGCGCGTTCTCCGCGTCGATGAGCACCGCGATCCTGGCGGAGGCGTTGCCGACCACCACGCTGATTCCTCACTGGCTGTTGCACTGAGTGAACCCCAGTGGCTGACTGCAAGTCTCCCGGTATGCCCCGGTTTCTTTCCATGTAACAGCGCCACCGATACCAATCCGCGGAAGATCTACTTCGGATTGGGTTGATCCAACGATGATCACTGAAGCTCGTCGTTGGATCGAGGCTCACGTGTCCACGGTCTCACCTTCCACGAGATGACAACAACGACGCTTCGAGCTCGGCGTAATCCTCACGGTGATGGTCGAGAGCGTAGGTCAGCCAGTACGCGACATCGTGACGTCCCCCGAGTGCCCAGGCCAGCGCATCGCGGGTCGACGCGGTCGCTTCCCGGATGGCGATGAGACGCAGCCAGGGGAGGGTTTCCTCGTCGTCCGGCCAGTTTCGGGCGAGGAGCCAGGCCATCGCCTCGCGCAGATCCGAGGATTTGTCATGGTAGCCGAGATGCCTGATCAAGCCGACTGTGGCGGGGTGGGTTGGCCAGTGTTCGACGATCGCCGCCGCGGCGGATCTTCGCACTTCTCCCCACTGGGCCGCGCTGGTCAACGCATGCAGCCACGGCCGGGTTTCCGGCGCGTCGGTCCATCCGCGCGCGATCTCGGTGACCGCTTCCGCGCGGCAGCCCTCGTAGGGATCGGTCTCGGCACATGCGCGCAACCAGCGCAGCGTCTCCGGCCTGCCGGCCTGCCGACGCGCGACCAGGCGGATAGCCATCGTTCGGAGCCTCACGTCGGTGTCTCGGGAGGCCCGTTCCCGGAGCCAGTCGCAGGTCGCGTGGAGGTCGTCGTCGGCGCAGGCCAGCACGACCCGGCAGGCCGCTCGCCGGACGTCCCCGGCGACATCGACCTCGGCCCGGCGACGCGCGAAGGCCGCCAGGCCCGTGACAGTCGAGAAGTTTCTCCCGAGCGCGTCGAGGGCGCCGCGCCGTGTGGCCGGGTCTGGATCATCCTCGGCGTGCCGGAGAAGCACAGCCACCGTGGCGGGGTCGTTCGGCATCGCGTGGTCGGCCAGGAGTGCCAGGGCGAAGCGCTGCACCTCCGTGTACACGTCGCTGTCGGCCACGCGGCTCAGCAGGGACCAGGTGCGGGGAGCTCCAGGCGCGATCGTGGCCAGGGATCGCAGGGCGGTCCACCGGACCAATTCCGCGTGGTCCGCCAGCGCTCGCTCCTCCAGCCAGGCGGTGAGACCGGCCCAGTCAGGAAACCCGGCCACGAGGGTGCGCAGTGCCGCTCTACGTACGGTCGCATCTCGGTCCGAGACCGCCCGGTCGCTGATCCAGGAGCGGACGGCCGGATCGTCTCGCCCTTGGTGGCCGATGGCCCGGATGGCCGCGGACCGTACCCACACGCTCCGACCGGTGGTGGCGCGCTCCTTCAACCAGACCGCGATGTCCGCCTCGGTGTGCCCCGCGGCTCCGATGCCGTCGATGATGGCGCGTTGCACGGCCCAGTCGCCTTCACCGCTGGCCAGCTCGACCAGCCGCCGAGCCGTCTCAGGCTCGTCGCGACGGGCGGCCGCCACCGTCCGGATGATCTGCCTGCGCTCCCGCCAGTTCCTGCTCCGCAGGAGTGCGCTGACCTGTGCCCACGGCAGGGCCGTCACGTCGGTCGGCGCGGACCCGGACGGGCCGCCGGATGGACCGTGACCGGCGGATCGCGAGCCGACGGCGAGCACGAGGTTGTCCGGGGCGTCGTGGCGCATCGCGTCCAGGACGAGGAACGCCTGTCGCCGGACGTTCCATCGGCTGTCGCTCTGCGCGACGGCCAGCAGCCGGCGCAACGTCGCCGGATCATTACCTAACCGGGCGAGTTCCCACACCGCAGTGGTGGCGACCTCGGAGGACCGATCGTCGACGCGTTGCCAGAGCCAGCTGCGCAGGCGTGTCGGGGCCGGCCGCCGGCCGGCATACGTGGCAACGGCCGCCTCCCGCACGTCTGCGGAGTCGTCCTGCTGGGCGGTCTCGCGCAGGAGGCGCCCGACGCGAGCCGAGGCAGGCAGGACACCAAGGCTTGTGACGGCGAGCCGGCGAACATGTCCAGAGAACTCGCGCACCACGGCCTCCCGGACCACCCGTCCGCACGTCGGATCCGCGGACCAGCCGTGAACCAAGGCGAAGAGGGCGAATTGGCGGGTGTCGCCGTAGCGGTCGGCGGTGACCCGTTCCGCGAGCAGCGCGGCAGTATCCGCCCGGTCCGGCGCATGGAGGGCGATCGATTCCAAGGCCTTCGTTCGTGCTCCGGCGTTACGGTGCCCGACCGCGATCTCCCGCAGGAGGGATGCCACTCGTGGATGGTGCGGCCACGCCTGGCCGAGCGAGCCGATCGCGGGTGAATGGATGTACCAGTCGTCGTGACCTGCGCAGTCCAGCAGCCAGGGCAGCGTCTTCGGGTCCTCGTGCCAGCCCTCCGCGACCAGGACGATGGCTCGCTTCTTGACCGTCCAGTGCGGGTCGCGGCCAGCTTGGTCCCGTAGCAGCGGCAACGTTCGCGGATGGTCTCGGCCGCCACGCGCGAGTGCGGTCAGCGCCGTCGCCCGGACGTCCTTGTCGGGGTCGTCGATGGCGCGTTCCGCCAGCCAGGAACAGACGTCGGCGGTGTGGCCCCACCGCTGCGCGACGGCGATCAGCGCGGTCTCGCGGACATCCTCGTCCGGGTCGTCGGCCGCGCGCCGCCGCAGCCAGGGAAGGCTGTCCTCGGGATCGGACAGGCGCAGCTGTGCCACGTGGACGATCGCCGACTGCCGGACGAACCATACGCCGTCCGCTTCCGCGCGCCGCCGCAGCCAGGGTTCCACGCGCGGGTCTTCCGGCCAGGTGCGCGCCACGGCGGCAAGGGCCGCCCTCCGGACCCCGTCGTCCACGCTGCTGACGGCGCGGTCCATCAGCCAGTCGAGCGTCGTGGGATCATCCTTCCAACGGCGCGCGATGGTCCTGATCATCTCTGCTCGGACGCCGGTGTCGGGATCCGCGGCGGCCCGAAGGCGCAACCATGGAAGGGTCGCGGGTTCGGTGGGGGCGCCGTCCGCGAGCCCCTGCACGATCGCGTTACGTACCTGCCAGTCGGGGTCCCGTGCCGCGGCCGCTCGCAACGCGTCCGTGTGCTCGAGGCCATGCTGGAGCGTCTTGATGAGGGCCCGCGCGGCGGCGAGGCGCCCGGGCACGGCGGGCTCGTGTTCCAGTCGCTCCAGCAGCCAGGTGTTCGTCGTCGGATCGTCGGGCCAGATGGCGGCGACCGCCTCGATCGCCGTCTCCCGGGCGAACGGACTGTGGTCGCACTCGGCGCGGTCGCGTGCCCACGCCCGTATGCCGGGCCGGTCGCGCCACTGCCGGGCGGCTACCCGGACCGCCTCAGCGCGTACCTTCCACTGCAGGTCGGTCCTGGAGATATCGTGCAGGCGTGCCACCAGACTCTCGGTGAGCCCGGGATCTGCCGTCGGAACAACGCTCACGGCGGCGCGGCGGATCTCCCAGCGAACACCGGCGGCGAGCTGGGCGTGTAGCCAGGCGGCCGTCGCTGGCCTCCGTCCCGCCTGTTTCGCGAGTTCGTCGGCGGCGAGCTGGCGCACGTTCGTCGCCGGGTCATCCTCGGCGAGGCTGCGCAACCACGGCTCGACGGCCGGTGAATCGGGCCGCGCGTCGATCAGCTTCAGCACGGCCTTGGCCCGGACGTAGTCGGCGGAGTCCCGCTCCGCGCGCCCTTCGAGCCAGTCCCAGAGCGCGGGACCGGGCGGCGACTGATCCGCGATGATGTCCACTGCCCGCCCGCGGACGAGTGCCGTCGGGTCCCGCTCGGCGCGGTCGCGTAACACCTCCAGCGACGTCGGGTCGACAGGAGAGTTCTGGCCAAGCGCGGCCACGGCCGCGTCCCTCAGGCGCCAGTCCTCCAGGAAGACCGCCCTGGCCCGCAGCAGGGCCGTGACGTCGGCACGGTCGGGAAACAGATCGGCGACGAGGCCGCTGGCGAAGCGGCAGGCCGGCGTCCGAGTGATGAGGGTCGACCCGCTCGCGAGGTACCAGGCGAGCGCCTGCTCCCGTTCCGGCCAGTCCGCTCCCACCAGGCCGACGGCGGGAAGGAGCTCGTTTTCCAGGAAGTCGTCGGTCGTCTGGTCGGCGCCGGCGGAGCGCTCGATGAGTTCGATGATCTGTCGCAGTAGCAGCCGCGCCACGGACGCGCCGACCCGCCGGTTGCGCATCTCCGCCAGGCACCGCACGGCGAGCAGGATGTTGCGTGGGGGCCGGTCGTCGAACTCCGGCGGCCAAGGTAGGTAGGTGTCAACCAGCAGATACTCGATGATGCCGCTGACGAAACGCTCGTCCAGCATACCCGCGATCAGCAACAGGACCTCGCGCCACGAATCGTCCTCCCAGCGCCGTCCGAACACGTCGCGGCGCAGCTGCTCGACGGACAGCTCGCGGGTGCGTTCAAACTGGCGGCGGATGTGCTCGGCGCAGAAGAACTCCAGGAACGCGCGGTGCACGAATCCGTACACCTCCGCACCATAGCGGCTGAGGATGAAGTTGCGTTCCCGAAACTGGTTGATCATCGCCTCGGCGATGATTTTGGAGCTGGCCGGGTCACGCTGGTAGCGTTCGCGTAGATACTGCTCGATCTCGCCGACCAGATCCTCATGATGGGTGAAGTTGCCGATCAGGCCGTGCCGGCCGCTCTGCATGCGGTTCGCGATGCGCCGCAGGAGCTCTCGTTTGTCTTCCTTACCGATAAAATCGGCGTCGACCCGGCGGTCCTTCAGGTAACGGTTCACGTCCCAGTGCTCGACCAGGACGGACGCGGCGTGATCGTACACCTCCCAGCGTTCCCTGGGCAGCTCCTGGTGCTTGCCGATGATAGCGAGGATCGTCAGCAGGAGCGGGTTGGAGGCCAGCTCCTCGATCGGCCGGGAGCCGGCGATGGCCGCGGCCAGCCGGCTGCGGCGCTCGTCCGCCTTCTCGTCGTGCCCGCCCAGGGCGACCGAGTACCACTTCTGGAGGAACTCGTCGGTCTGCGCACGGTCGAGGTCTTGGACAGTGTAATGCGCGAACCCGGCATCGGAAAGAATCGTCCGCCGGTAGCCGATAATCCGTGATGTGACGATGACGCGTGCCCGCGGATACTCCACAGCGAAGCCGGCGATCCGCCGGGCGATTCCCTCCCGCTCCGCCGGATCGAAGATCTCATCCAGACCGTCGAAGATCACCAGCGCGTCACCGCCGGAACGCAGGTATGGGACCAGATACTCCGCCTGCACGCCGAGCCCGTCGGTGCGCGCGACATGATCGAGGTACTCGACGAACGTGTCGAAACGGCCGCGGGTCTGCGCAAGCGCCCGCAGCTCGATGAGCACCGGAATCGTGGTGGGCGCCGCCGTGGACTGCTCGTCGGCAATCCGCAGGACCGTGTAGCGGGCCAGCGACGACTTGCCCGCGCCGGGGTCACCGAGCAGGACCAACAGACGATCACCACCGGCAAGCAGGTCGAGGACCGGCCTGCGCGGGTTTGAACTGTAGGTACTGCGCGCGGCGGCGAGGGTCGCGTCGTCGAGGCCCTCCGGTAGCTCGTCTCGCTGGATTTCGCCACCGGCCTCGAGCTGCCGCCAGATCTCCTTCGGCAGCTCGACGGGCGGTGGGTTCTCCCGCACGTCCTGCGCCACGAAGACGTTGCGCAGGGCTATGGGCACCTGCTCATCGCGCTGCGCGGGAGTGAGCGCCTCGAGGTCGAGTCTTCGGTACTGCTGGTCGAGCCGGGTGAAGTACGACCGCAGGACGGCGGCGGGAATCCGGGCGTCCGCCGCGCCGTCGTTCCCGCCTGCCGCCGATCGACCGTGTCTGTCTCTGGACTGGCGTAGCTCGACGAGCGCCTGGTAGAGCGTTGTCTCAAGATGTTCTGCGCTGTCCACCAGGCACAGCGTCAGTCCTTCCGCCGACTCGCCGAGTCGGCGGCGAAAGGCGGCCTGTAACGCGCCCGTCTCGTGGTCCGTGAACGCCCTGCCTGGCAGGCGGAGATCACCCGACTCCTCGTCGAGGCAGAATACGAGCCGGGGCACACCAAGATCAGTGGCGACGTCGAACTCGAGTTCGGTGTAGGAGATGGGGTCGAGGTCGGGCACCAGCGAGCCGTAGCGGAATCCGACGACAGCAACGTAGATGTCCGCCGTCTCCAAGCACTCCCGGCAGTACTGGGCGGGCGGCTGGTCGCGCGCGGTGAAGTAACTCATGTCGACTACGGCCTCGCCCGCGCGACTCACCGCCGCTTTGGCCGCGGTGACATATGGTCGGGACGTCGGATACCTGGCGAGCTCCGAAGTGTGGCTTAGGAAAACGCGCCATACCCCCATGACCGTACGATAGCACCCATCGCACCACAGGACGACCCACCAGTTACCGGGGGTGCGTGCCTGCGATGCGCGGATCGGCGGTTGGCAGCCTTCGGTGGACGCCATGGACCGCCCACCGCGTCTGCCCTGATCTACGACCCCGAGGATGTGGACGGTGCGTGAGCTGACTTCCGGAACGAAGAAGCAGTACAGGCGCCGCAGGGTCACGGCGCAGTCCCTGTGGAAGAAGTCCACCGTCAGTATCGTCGATGACCCGGGACGTTGGCGGCCGGGTCGTTGAAAACTGCTCGGCCGACAACGAACAGTCCGCGTTGCGGAATGGCGAAATCGCGCAGGAATGCCTGGGTGGGAATCGGTCCCGGTTCGCCGAGGGGTACCCCGTGGACCGTCGCGGTGCTGTCGGTCACGACCCACAGGCGCAGTGGATTGGCCGCGAATCGCTGGCCGTCCGGGGCGAGACCGGTCAGCCGTACCCGGCCCGCCCCGAG
Organism: Frankia torreyi; assembly: GCF_000948395.1. Taxonomy (GTDB): domain Bacteria; phylum Actinomycetota; class Actinomycetes; order Frankiales; family Frankiaceae; genus Frankia; species Frankia torreyi. The sequence goes on from NZ_JYFN01000027.1 coordinate 81,444, forward strand.
TGCGGGGCCGGCGAGCCGGGACATGACCTCGAGCAGCGGGCGGGAACGCCAGGCGCGATCCGGCAGGGCGGAATCCAGGGCGCTGAACAGCCGGGTCACCGGTGTCGCGGTGACCGTCACCGTCCAGTCGAGATCGCCGTCGCCGGCGGTGACCCGGAATGTCCGTGGACCTGCCCAGTCGATGTGGATCGGGCCCTCGCGCACCTCGGCGACGGCCGAGCCGAAGTAGCGAGTACAGGCCAGCTCGGCGGGCTGATCCTGGTAGAAGGTCCAGCGGTCGTCGGGGGTGCGATGCCAGACCGACCGATAGCCGGGGCCGATCGAGGACTCCGGAAACCGGCGTAGACCGAGGACGTGCCCGGAACGGAACGGTAGGCCCATGATTCCGTAGCCCGCGAACCGGTCCTCGCCCGCCGACTGCCGCGGATCGCGCTGATCCGCCGTTTTCGTCCGGTCTGGCCGATCTTCCGTCCGGCGTTCGAGGTCGTCGACGACGTCGCGAGGCTCGCGCATGGCTGGACTCTGCCATGGCGCACGACGGCCACGGGTGTTGTGGCCACATCACGACAGCCTGCCGTCGAGGGGGCGTTCTGCCGTCGAGGGGGGCGTTCTGCCGTCGAGGGGGGCGTTCTGCCGTCGAGGGGGCGTTGTTGTGCACTTCGTAGTAGCTGCGGCGGATGTTCCGGATCAGGACGTGCCCGGCGATGATCGTCTGTTGGGAGTCGGCGGGCGGCGGTCTGGTCACGTCGGGTACTGGTCAGTTCGTTGCTGAGCTCGCCATGACGCCGCAGTATCTGGTCACACTGATCCAACCGGGTACTGGCTGCTCGGGAGCATGTGCGAGGCTCAGGCGACCCGGATTCGGTCGCCGGTGCCAGGATGTCGCCAGCCGCCAGACATCGAGCAGGAGAACTGATGAAGCGGATCGCTGAACTCGCCGTCCGTCGCCGATGGCTCGTCGTCGTCGGCTGGATCGTCTTCGTCGTCGCGGCGCAGGGGATCGCCGGGGCGATGGGCGGGGCCTCGTACAAGGACACGTTCAGCCTCCCGCACACCGAGACCGCGTCCGTGGCGAAGCTGCTCGAGAACGCCGGCCTGAACAATCAGAACGGTGCCCCGGGCACGGTCGTTCTCAAGAACAGGGCCGGGGCGTTCACCGCCCCGCCCCCGCAGCTCAAGCCGGCCCTCGTCAAGGTGTGCACCTCCGGTAACCATGTGGCGCTGATCGCGACGCCGTGGGAGTCGATCGACTGCTCGAAGAGCACCGCCGCCGCGCCGGGAAACCCGGGGCTGCTCAACAGGGCGCACGGCTCCACCACGGCGCTGGTCGCCATCACCTGGGAGAACGACCACTACGACGCCGAGCTGTTCAAGAACGTCTACGACCAGCTCAAGACCCTGCGCAGCGACTCGCTGCAGGTGGAGTTCACCGGTAACGCCTTCACCGGCATCGGGCAGAGCGACGGTTCGGGCTCGTCGGTGTTCATCGGGTTCGGGGCCGCGCTCATCATCCTGGCCCTGGTGTTCCGCACCGTCGCCGCCACGGTGCTGCCGCTGGCCAGCGCGGTGGTCGCGCTCGTCAGCGGCCTCGGCGTGATCTACATCCTCAGTCACGCCATCAACGTCTCCAACATCACCCCGTACCTGGCCGAGCTGATGGTGATCGGGGTCGGCGTCGACTACGCGCTGTTCATCGTCACGCGACATCGCCGCAATCTGCGACGCGGCATGCCCGTCGCGGAGTCGATCGTGAACGCGATCAACACCTCCGGCCGGGCGGTACTGTTCGCCGGTACGACCGTGTGCATTGCCATCCTCGGCCTCATCGCGCTCGGGGTGAGCTTCTTCAACGGCATGGCGGTGGCGACCGCGCTCGCGGTCGGTTTCACCATGATCGCCTCGCTCACGCTGCTGCCCGCGTTGCTCAGCCTGTTCGGGCTGAAGGTGCTGCCCCGCCGGCAGCGGGCGGCGGTGCGGGCCGGCGAGTTCATCGATGACCGTCCGGTGGGGTTCTGGGCCCGCTGGTCGCAGTTCGTCGCCCGGCGCCGCATCGCCGTCGCGGTCGTCTCCGGTGCGGTGATGGTCGCCATCGCCCTGCCGTTCTTCTCCCTGAAGCTGGGCGCCAGCGACCAGGGCAGCGATCCGACGAGCTCGACCACCCGCGCCGGCTACGACCTGATCGCCGCCGACTTCGGCGTCGGCTACAACTCCGCACTGGAAGCCGTGGTGAGCGGGCCTGGCGCCGCGGACCAGGCCTACCTGCAGCGCGTGACGAAGACGCTGGCCGCCGTCCCGGGCGTCGACCCGGCCAGCCTGAGCACGGTTCCGCTGGCCAGGAACATCGCCTTCGTGACGTTCAAGACGACCACGTCACCGCAGTCGGAGAAGACCTACACGCTGGTCCGGCACCTGCGCTCGACCACCCTGCCGCCGCTGTACGACGGCACCGCCAACCACATCTACACCTTCGGTGATACGGCGATCAACGTCGACTTCGCCTCGGTGCTGGCCCGGAAGATGCCGCTGTTCATCGCGGTCGTGGTCGGCCTGTCGTTCATCCTGCTGCTTATCGCGTTCCGGAGCCTGGTCATCCCGTTGACCGCCGCGGTCATGAACCTGCTGGCCGCGGGCGGTTCGTTCGGTCTAGTCGTGGCGATCTTCCAGTACGGCTGGCTTTCCGACAGCATGGGCGCCGGCCCCGGCGGACCGATCGACGCCTGGATTCCGGTCATGCTGTTCGCCATCCTTTTCGGCCTGTCGATGGACTACCAGGTGTTCCTGGTCAGTCGCATGCATGAGGAATGGGTGCACACCCGTGACAACAAGCGGTCGGTGACGATCGGGCAGGGTGAGACCGGCGGCATCATCACCGCCGCCGCCCTCATCATGATTGCCGTCTTCCTCGGCTTCCTGGTCAGCCCGGGCCGGCCGATCAAGATCTTCGGTACCGGCCTTGCCGCCGCCGTGTTCCTCGACGCGTTCATCCTCAGGACGATGCTCGTACCGTCGGTGATGCACATTGTCGGCAAGGCCAACTGGTACCTCCCGAAGTGGCTGGAACGGATCATCCCGCACGTCTCGGTCGAACCCGCCGACGAGGCCGTCACCCACGCCGCCGGCTCCGGCTCCGGCTCCGCGGACGACGACCGGCCCGAGGACGAACGGGAACTGGCCCACCACTCCTGAGCCGCCTCGACTCCCTTCATGCTGGGGGCGTCAGCGGGCCGGTACCTGGCGGGCGGCCTCGATGATCCGGGTGAGTGCGCCGTGCAGCTCCTGCAGATCGGTGACCTCGACGCCCAGCCGATCGACGACGGCGGAGGGGATCTTCAGTGCCTCCTGGCGCAACGCGCTGCCGGCCGGGGTGAGTTCGAGCGTCAGCAGGCGCTCGTCGGTGGCGGCCCGGCGGCGGGACACATAGCCGGCCGATTCCAGCCGCTTGAGCAGCGGGGAGAGCGTGGCCGAGTCCAGGAGCAGGGCGGCGCCGAGGTCCTTCACCGAGCGCGGCGAGCGTTCCCAGAGGGCCAGCATCACCAGGTACTGGGGATGGGTGAGACCGAGGGGTTCCAGCAGCGGCCGGTACACCCCGATCACCAGCCGGGACGCGACGGACAGGGCGAAGCACACCTGCCGGTCCAGCGCGAGGGGGTCCTCCCCGAGGTCCTCGCCGATACGCGCGTCGTCCTCGATCACGGGCTGGTCCCTCCCTTCGTGGCGTGCGTCATGGTCCAGGATACCTGGCACGTCGACGAAGCGATCGCGTACGATTCATGTGTGCACAAAATAATCGGGCGCCAGGGGTCGGCCGGCGACGCGACACGCGCGGCGGCCGGTGAGGGAGGGCGACGGATGAAGCGTCAGGACAGCACCGTCGGCGCGGCGGGCGGGACGGGCGTGGCGGGCAGGGTGGGCGCGGCGAGTGGCGTGGGGGAGCGGCCCAGCCGCTTCTACCGTTTCCTGTTGAGCGTCATGGGGCCGGCGCAGCTCGGCTCGCTCGCCGCGCCGCCGCGCCCCGTGCCCCCGCGAGTGGACATCTGCCGCAGCTGCGGGCAGCCTCGGGACGCCCACGAGCTCGAACGGCTTGCCGACCACACCGCCTCGCGCTGCCCCGCGGGGCCCGCGCGGTCCTGAGCTGGATCTGGTTGGTTCCTTTGTGTTGGTTGGTTCCCGTGTGGGTGTGCCGCGCGCGGAGCCGGTCAGTGTGACGCCGGGCAGGCGGCGACGGACTGGATCGCGGTGACCGTCCGCAGGTCGACGTCCACGTCGCCGACGGCGGTACGCAGGGTGAGCAACCCGGCGTGGACGCGTACGACACCACCGCAGACCAGCCCGGCTGGTGCCTGCACGTCGAGCAGCGATCCGCTCGCCGGCGGCCCGTACCAGGTGACGCCGACCGCGGCGACGAGCAGCCCGGCGCAGGCGAACACCAGCACGACGCCGAGCCGCAGTGCGCGCACGGCGCGCAGTGCCTCGGCATGGGTACGCACCACCTCGCTGTTCAGGGCGTCAACGGGAACGATCGAGGGGCGTCCGTGCGCGGCGGACAGCAGGCACACAGCGCCGGCCCCGCCCGCCATCAGCGCAGCGAGCAGCAGGATTCCGACGACCGCCGCCCACGGGGCGGCGAGATCGTCGATCTCCGAGCGGCCACGGATGAGGCCGAAGCCGACCAGACCGGCGACGAGGCCGGCCAGGGCGTTGCGCCACGACAGCGCTGCCGCGCGCACCCGCGGCAGCTCCTCGCGAAGCATGCGCCGGGTCAGCTGCGCGGCGTGGGCGTCCGCCGGGGTCGCCCGCCGGTCCGCGCCGGTCGCGGTCATGCCGGACCGGCCTGGTGCAGCCAGTAGGCGCCGCAGCCCTCGTAGTCCTCGGGACGGCCCGCGTGCTCCTCCGCGCAGGTGCAGATGACCGTCAGGTCACCGCCGGCAGCGGGCGTGGGCGGGCGCGGGCGGCGCAGCGGCAGCAGGCCGCGGACCACCACGTCGGTCGCGTAGTACGTCATGTAGTGGCCGCAGCGCGGGCAGTGGCCACGTAGCAGGAGGCCGCCGCGGGATGGACGGTCCTGCCGGAAGGTGGCCTCCGCGTGCGTCCGGAAGCCGGGGTCGGTCACCTCCACGTAGCCGACGACACGCGCGGCGGCCGGCGGCTCGTCGCGAGGCGGGATCACGGTCATCGGCAGCTCCTTCCGGCGCGACATGTCGTCGAGGCGCAGCATGTCGCGATGTGTGGTGGGGCCGTCATGGCCCGGTGTGCGCGAACGGCGTCCAGATACTCGGCTCGTCCCGATGATCCTCACGCAGCGCCACCACCGCCCGGTGCAGTGCCTCCGCGAGGCGCTCGGCACGTGGTGTGCCTCCGGCGGTGACCTCGCCGTAGACGGCGCGGAACACCGCAGTGGTGGCCGGTCCGTCGTATACCGACCACAGCGTCGCGACGACATGGCGGTAGCCGGAGTGCTGCAGCGCCGCGGCAAGGGTGATCGTCTCGTCGGCGAGCTCGACGCCGCCGGTGGCGGTCTTGCAGGCGGACAGCGCCGCGAACTCGCCTCGACGTCGCAGACGCGCGACGTCGGCGACGGCCAGGACCCCGTCGTGCAGGACCAGACCGCCGCTGCTCGGGTCGGCGAGGTCCTGCGTGCCGTGGCAGCTGAAGTGCACCCAGCTGTGGGAGTCCAGAGCCCGCCGGACGGCCTGCCGGGTCGCGGCGTCGGCTCGCAGGACCGTGAGATGGTCATCGCCGAAGTGGTCCGCGAGGACGGCCAGTTCGGCGTCGACGCCCGCGAGAGGGGCCTGCCCGGGGGTGTCCGGCAGCGCGACGGCGAGCAGCCGACCGCTCTCGTCGGCGGCGGGAGCGGCCACGGCCGGCCCGTCGGGGGCGCGGGCGGCCAGCAGCGCGCGCAGCGTCGGGGTGTAGGAGGACACCACCAGGTCGAGCACCGCACGGGCCGGGCCGTCGGCGGGAGTCCGGTGGTAACCGGCCGCGTGCAGCGGGACGAGGGCGAGCGGGCCGGTCGGGCACCACCACACCCGCGGCCACGGTTCGTCCGCAGCGGGAGCATGCAGGTGGCCGAGCGCCGTGAGGACGGGCTGTGCGATGGCGTCCCAGAGCCACTCCAGGGTCGCGGTGCCGACGACCTCGGCCGCCTCCTGCGCCCGGAGCAGCTCGCGTTCGGCACGCTGGGCGGCCTGCAGCGCGGCCTGCAACCCCGGCCCGGACGAGGCCGGCGAGGGCACCGCCGACCAGGCCGCCTGCTGCGCCTGCCGGGCCTGCTCGGCTGCTCGCAGGGCACCCAGGTAGCCGTCGACCCGCGCGCCCACGTCCTTGTCGGACAGCGCGGGCAGGGGCACCACGCGCACCCCGTCGGGGCGGGCGAGCAGCGCGTCACAGCGCAGGGCGCTGAGGTTGATGATCACGACGGTTCCCCCGACGGCCCCTCGCAGCAGCCGGTCCAGCGGCACCGGACGCAGAAAGTCGCTGAACCCGTCGAGCCCGCGCACCTGCGCGACGAGGTCATCCCAGCGCTGGGCCAACGCGATGCGCTGCGCGGGCGTCACCGCGGCCTCGCTGTCCAGCGTCGTGCGAATCTGCCCGAGCTCGGCATGCAGCGCAGGGGCGCGCGCGGCAAGCTCGCTGTCGTCGCCGCGCAGGTCCAACAGCTGGGTCCACAGCACCGAGCGGCCCAGTTCCAGCAGCTCGACGGCGCGCTCGGGCTGGCCGGCGTCGAGGGCCACCGCGGCGGCGTCGCGGGCGAGCCGGGCCCGGGCTGACAGTTCCCGCTCCTGGTGCGGCCGGTCGCGGCCCTGCCAGGTCACCTCGTGCAGGCGGGCGAGCGCGGACGCGTACGCCTCGACGGCGCCAGCCGGGTCGCCCGCGGCCCTCGCTGCTTGACCCCACTCTATGGCTGTCCGCAGCCGCGGCGATGCCGGTCCCGTCGGGTCCGTCGCGGCCGCCCGCAGACACTCGACGGCCGCCGCGAAGGCCTGGGGCGACCCGCTGCGCTCCGCCCGTTGCTGCCACGCCGCCCCGAGGTTGCGCAGGATGGTCGACCGACTGACATCGCCCGGCCCGACCAGGCGCGCCGCTGCGATGAGCGCGTCGAGCGCGGCGTCGTCGTCCGATGGGGCGTCGGCGGCGGCATCGGGGTCCGCCGTCGGCGACGCCGCGGCGGGCGCAGGCCTCATCTGCAGGGTACTGGCAAGATCATTGAGGTAGCCCGCGTGGTTCTGATCGTCGGTGGGGACGGCTGCGAGAGCCTGCCGGTACAGGCCGATGGCGGTCGTGACGTCGGCCTGGCGGTCGACGTCGGTCCGAAACCAGCGGCCGAGCGCGACCGCTGCCTGCCGCCGCTGCTCCGCCGACCCGACCTGCGCCCGCTCGCGTGCCAACGCTGCGGCCTCGGGCGGCCAGACGGCACCGACCCGCAGCATCAGCAGGTTGGCGAGAGCCGCCAGGAACCGGTGATGATCGGTGCGTTCCGACGCCGCCGCGGCGGCGGCCCGACCCTGCTCGACCGCCTCGTCGACGTCCTCGGCCGCGCCGTTCTGGATGAACCGTCCGCGCAGCGACAGGGCGAGCTGGCTGCGTACCTCCGCGTGCGGCAGCCCGCCCGCGACGCTGGCGTCCAGTGCCTGCCGGCCCAGGGCGACCGCCCGGTCGATGTCGGCGACCCGTCGGGTGAGGTCGTGACGTTCCCGCAGGGCCTCGGCGAGGTTGATCAACCGCAGGATCCGATCGGAGCCGGTGGTCCGCTCCGCGGCGGCCGCCTCGGACAGATCCACGACCGCGTCGATGTCGGCGATCCGCCGGCTGGCACGGAAGCGCAGCAGTCGGGCATCCCGCAGCCGCCCGCGGACCATCGAGTGGAGTTGCTCGCCGGCGGGAAGCGCACCGAGCACGCGGGCGTAGCCCTCGATCGCGGCATCGAGGTCCGTGGCCCGGCCAGCGTCGAGGTACCGCTGTTCGTACTGGACGGCGAGCTGGAAGCCCACGCGGAGACGCTCCGGGTCCCCCGTGGGGATCAGCTCGGTCAGCTCGGTCAGCACGTCGATCAGTCGGTCGAGGTCCGCCGCGTGGCCGTCGCAGTCATGGCGTTCGACCAGGGCGATGGCCAGGCAGCGCAGGGCCTCGATGCGTTCGGCGTCGGTCAACCCGAGGGTGAGCAGCCGTTCCCCCAGGATGGCCACCCAGTCGGCGGCCCCCATGAGGTGGTCGACGTCCCAGCGCATCACGTCGGACGGCTCCTCGGCGTGCCGTGCTTCGATGAGCTCGGTGCCGATCTGATCGTGGAGGCGCTGCGCGAGACTCGCGGTAAGCGCGAGCAGCGTGTGCAGGTCGTCCTCGGACACGTCGGGCGGAAGCACGGTCAGCGCGGCCACAGCCAGCGCGAACGCCACCTCGACGGGGGGCAGTTCGGCGAGTTCGCCGTCCGGCGGGCCCGCGTCGGGTCGACCGGACTCGTCGCGGCGGTTGTAGGCCCGCGCCAGGTCGAAGGCGGCCGCAGCCCCCGTCCGCCACAGCGCGTCGTCCGTGGCGACCACGACACCCAAGGCCGCGTGCGCGTCGAACGCCGCCACCTTCGCGACATACCAGGCCGGCTCGTCCGCCGAACCGGGACTCGCGCCGGTGTCCTCGCGGTGGGGAGGGGAGGCCAACCGGGGAATGGCGGGGAACGCGGTGAGCAGGAGACGTTCGACGGCGGGATCTCTGATCCTGTAGAAGGCGGGGGTGGCGGCCCGCAGCACCGTCAGGTCCGCGCGGCGAAGAGTCTCCCGGGCAGCCGCGGGCCCGCCCACCTGCGCCGCCCGTACCAGGAAGTCGTGGTTCTGCTCCGCGATGATCGCGCCTCGGTAGTCCCGCTCGCCGCGGTAGTGCGCCGCCATCGTCGCGAACTGCTCGATCGCGGCGGTCAGATCCAGCCCGGATCCAGGCTGGACAAGATCGATCCACGACTCGTGCACGTCGGTACGCACCAGCCCCTGCGTGAGCAGGCGCAGATTCTCGCCGCTGGCGTCGCTCCCGTCGCTCCCGTCGGCCGGCCGGGATGGCACCGCACCAGCGGAGGGGCGCTCCGCGCTGGCCGGCTCCGCGCTGGCCGGCTCCGCGCTGGCCGGCTCCGCACCGTCCGGTGCAGGCGCCGTGCGGGGCTCATCCTGATGGGAGTTCCGGGCGCGAGCTTCCCTCGCCCGGTGGAGATTGCCCTGCAGTGTCTGCCGGTCGGGATGCTCCCAGGGCAGCAGGCCGAGGGCCTGCTCCCACAACCGCGCCGCCTCGTCGAGATCGCCGAAATCGGCGAGCTGGTCGTTGCCGACGGCCCCGTTCGCCTGGGATCCGGTGGCGACGGTCCGTTCGTGGCGTCGCCACAGCCCGCCCGCGAGGTTCGCCAACAGCTGCGGCCGCCTGGACTCATCGCCGTCCGACAGCTCGTCGACGGCGGCTCGCAGCAGACCGATCGCCTCGTCCAGCGCCGTGGCGTCGTCGGTCCGGTCGGCCTGGATAAGCAGCGCCCTGGCGAGAGCCGCCCGTCGGGTGGCGAGCCGCGGACTGAACGCCGGTGTCTCCGCCACCGTCGTGCGCAGCATCCCGACGGCCTCCGTCACCGCCCCCGGAGCACCGCCTCGTTCATGGTCCTGCAGGAGTATCCCCGCCAGGTTCGTCCGGACAAAGCCGCTGTCGTTCGCACCGGACGCCGCCAGCGCGGCGCGGCCGAATTCGATGGCCCGGTCCAGGTCGGCGGACACGCCGTCATGTTGGTAACGCGCCGCAAGCAGGTCCGCGAGGTGCATCAGGCCCCGCGCGCGCAGGTCGGCCGGGCTGGACTCGACGACGGCCTGCTGCAGAGGTATCGCCGCGTGCAGATCGCGGACGTCCCCCGTGCGCTCGGCCCGGATTTCTAGCGCCACCGCCAGGTTCCCCTGCCAGGAGACCCGGCCGGGGTGGTCGTTCGGCGTGGCGGCGAGCGTCGCCCGCCACAGGTCGATCGCCCGGCTGAGATCGTCGAGGTCTCCCGTCCGCTCGTAGCGGCGGCGAAGCAGCTCGGCGAGCTGCTGGTGGTCCGACCAGCGCTGTGGGTCCGCCGGGTCCGCCGGGTCGCCGCCGGCCTGATCGACGATCTCGCGGGCGACCCGAACGGCCTCGTCCAGGTCGTCGAGGCTGCCACTGCGCTGGGCGCGGGCGTCCAGCCGGTCTCGCCGGTGGCGTGGGGGCTCCGCGTCCGCCGCGGCCGGCGGGTGTGCCCGTAACCGCAGCAGCTCCGCCAGGCTGCGATGGTATCCGGAGAGATCATCATGGGCGGCCGTGGCGAGCTCGACGGCCTGACGTTGCGTCGAGATCGCCTCGTCGAGGTCGGACACATCCCCGTCGTGGGTGAAGCGGGTCCGCAGCATCCTCGCGTGCAGAGACAGGAACATCGCTCGCTGCGACGCTGGCGGCGCACCGGGCGGACGGGTGGTCAGCAGACGCGCCCGCTCCCGCCCCACCTCCACGCTCTCGTCGAGGTCGTCCGCGCGGCCGTTCGCCTGCACTCGGTCGACCAGCGCGGACCAGAGGTTGGTGAGCGCGTTGAGCCGCTGGTCGCCGACGGCGATCCTGCTGGCGGCCCGGCTGGTCTCGATGGACTCGTCGAGATCGTCGTGGCCGCCCGAACGGTCGAACCGTCTGTGCAGGGTGGCGCCCAGGTTGACGAGCCGCCCCAGCCGGTCCGGGTCCGTCAAGGCGGTCGCGGCGAGTGCCTCCCGTAGCGCGTGGATCGACGTGTCGAGATCCCCCGCCGAATCGTCCCGGTCGGACCGCATCCGCAGGGCGTAGCTGAGGTTCGACAGGCTGCGGGCCCGGTCGGGATGGCCTGGTGGGCCCGCCGCCACCGCCGCGCAGGCCTGAGCGAACGCCTCGTCGAGGTCGGCGGGTGTATCCGCGGTCTGGAACCGCCGCAGCAGCGCACCCGCGAGGTTCGACCGGATCGCGGCCTCCTCGGGCCAGCCGGCGCAGCGCCCGGTCAGCGCCCGGCCCAGGTCGATGGCCTCGTTGAGCAGGCCGGGCGCACCCGTGCGGCCAGAGAGGACTTCCAGGTCGACCGCGAGCCCGCCGATCACGGACAACCTGGCTCGCTCGTCGGCCGCGCCCACCGGAACGGTCTGCAGCAGCCGGCGGCCCTCCGCGGCCGCCTGCTGCGGATCCAGCGGCGAGTCCCCGGCCTCGACCACCTCGGGGGCGGCCGAAGCACCAGACGCACGGCGTCGGGCGCGCCGACGACCGAACAGTGCCATTTGCGCGTGCCACCCCCTCGGGCCAGGCAGGGGACAGCGGAGAGCCGTCCACCCCCGTATCGACACCGGCACACCTCGTCACTGATGCTATCGATCAGCCGATCGGGGAACAACGAACCGCAATCACCGGCATCGATGTGGCCGTCGACGGCACCCAACGGCTCGACCCAGCCCAGATCCCTGGGATAGCTACTGATCTCTCATGAGATGGGTTCGGCGACGATGTCGGCGCGGTCGAGGGTGGCGGCGTAGGCGGTGATGTCGTCGGGATCGCTGGTGAGAATCTGCGCGGGGCCGTGCAGTGCGGCGGCGATGACGACCAGGGCGTCGATGACGTCGGGCCGTTTCTTCGTGGGAAGTCTGGCCTCGGCGAGCATGGCGCCGGCCCGTGTGTAGGAGACGAGGGTGAAGGTCCGCGCGCAGGCGACAAGCCGGCGGGGACGCTGGTCGCTCCGCGTAGCGGTGGGGTGCTGTCCCGGGTCAGCACCGGTGGCCGTCCGGTCCGGTGCTGCTGACCCGAGGTACTTCACCCCGGCCAGGATCATGACACTTACCGCGTCGTAGGTCCCGCGCGTGCGTGCGTCCTTCGTCGCGAGGGCGAGGCCGTGCTCCTTGGCGGCGAGCGCGACCAGCCCGTCGTACCCGGCGCTGCCGGCGATGCCGAGCTGACTCAGGGTGGTCTGGACCTCCTGGCGGGCGGGCCGCTCAGCGTCAGCGGCGCCACCTCGCGTCGAGCAGGTGTGCGGCGTCCGGCGCGGACAGCCGCGCGTCGCCCGGCAGCCTGGTGAGCACCGAGTAGGTCCCCGCGGCGACCAGGCCGCTACGGAGACTAATAACGGGCCCAGAGACGCGCGGCGGTGCTGTTGAACACGCCTGTCGGTCAGGTCATAGCCCAATGCCACTTCCGCTAGTTGGATCAAGCTGCGACCTGGGATTTCAGGGGGTTGGCGAGTCTGATCGTGGCTGGGGTGTTGTGGCGGACGCCGTGCTGGCCGGGTTTCTTGACGGGGTACTGGTTGTGGCGGGCGCGGCGGACGGCGCGGGGGTAGGTGCGTTCGCGGCGGGTGTTGAGCCTGGTCGGCCGGGTGATGTCGGCGGCGATCAGGTCGAGGGTCCGGCGGCGCTGGTCAGGGGGGGAAAAGCCGGGTCGGTGACCCGGTCGCGGATGATCCTGACGGTGCGCTTGCACTTGATCCGGTCGGGGTCGATCCCGGCGGCGGTCGCGGCCTGGCAGGTCAGGGCACTGATCGCGTGGTGGGTGAGCAGGTAGCCCCAGATCTCCTGGTAGACGGTGTCGGGATGCTTCGAGCGCAGGACCCGGCCCGGACCGCGTAGGTAGGTTTTGAGCTGCCTGTTCCCGGTCTCGTGTTCCCACCGCTGCTGGTACGCCCCGGCCAGGGCGGTGGCGGTCGCCTCCCGCGGGTCACAGATCGTGGTGATCAGTCCGATGATCTCGTGTTTCCCGTCGCCCTCACGGTCCGGGACGTCGTACTCGACGAGGCGGGCGTAGCGGGCCTTCGCCGGGTCCAGCGGCGTGCCAGCCCGCGCGGCGGCGAGCAGCGCCTCACGCGCCGCGCCGGTGACCTTCGGGTTGACCAGCACCGTCAGGTAGGAACCGTCCGGCAGTGCCCGCAGCGGCGGGGGCCGCAGGTTCGCTTTCGCCCGCCACAGCAGCGCCGCGCCGGTGTCCGCGGCCGTGCACCAGTCCGCCCAGGAGTAGAAGTTCCGGTCTGCCAGCAACAACCAGCCGGACTCGAGACGTGGGTAAAGCTGGCGGGCGAGGGCCTGCTCGCTGGCGACCTTCGCCCCGCCGGCCGGGCCGAGGGCCGCGAGCACCGCCGCGTGCGACGCGCACTCCGACACGGTGACCGCCCGGACCTTCGGTAACACTCCCGGCGCGTCGGCGCGGCCGGCCGGCAGGCCGAACGCGGCAATGTTCTCCTTGGACGCCGCCACGTCCCACTCCAGCCCGTCGATGCTCATCAGCCGCCACGGCCCGCGGAACGCCCCGACCGTGTCCAGGTCCGCGACCGGCGCCGCGACCTGGGAGAACAGTGCGGCCATCGGCGCCGCGCCGAGCCGCTGGCGGCCCTTGGTCAGCCCACCCGAACTCGGGTCCCACACCGGCCCGGTGACATCGAGATCGTCCAACGTCCCGGCGAGCCGGCGCGCGACCGCCTCGTAGTCGTCCTCGGCGAACAGTGCCAGCGCCATCACGAAGTAGGCCACGACATGCGGCGGGATCGTCACGTCGCTACGCCGGGCGCCTCTCCCGGTCGCCGCGATGGCCTCGTCGACCGCGTCACGCGGGACGAACGACGTCAGGACTCCCAGCGAGATCCAGTCCGTCAGCCGGCGGTCCGCCACCACCCGAGTGTCCGCCACAGCGTTCGATCATGCCGCTACCCGCACAGAACCACCACAACCAACACACCAACGACCCCCAAGATCCAACTAGTGGAAGTGGCATTGTTGCGCCCCGAGCGCGAGGAAGGGAGCTGTCTGAAGGTAGGCAGGTCAGTTCTTGACACGTGCGTGCTGCACGGACGATGGGGGAGGCGGAGCCCCGTGGTAAGGGTTCCGTCCGGCTCCCCGGCGTCGCCCTGCGGGGGGAGGCGTCAAGTCACTCCGAGGTGCGTTAGTTGAAGCCTGTCGTGCTGAGCGTCGGAGAAAAGGCGGCGTAAGAGTCGTCAGACAGGGTCCAGGAAGGCGAACGAAAGTGAACCACCGCTGAAGTGCCGTTACTTTATGAGGTGACACCGGAACCGGGGTATCAATGCTGCTCCGGGATGAGCCAGGCGGGTGCCCGTCTATTGGCCTGGTGGTGTCCGGCATGCAGGTGGCGCGAGCCTGGGCTGCGGCGTCCGTGCGGAACGGGGGAAGGCGTTCGCCGATACTGCCCCGGCCCCTGTGGCCGGGCGAGAGGGAGTGCGCCGAGCGGCTGAAACCGGGAGGCGGGAGTACCGATGCGGCAACGCCGGCGGACCGGCTCGTACTAGTGTTGAAGCCCCTGTAATGGGGGTGGAGCGAAGGGGCCGGCTCATCCAGAGGAGTTCGCCGAGCAACCGGGTGTAAACCCGGGAGGAGTCGAGTGGACAATTCAGGTCCGAAACAGAGACCGTATGTGATTTCCAAGACGCTTGTGTGGGAGGCGTATCAGCAGGTCCGGCGGAACAAGGGTGCCGCCGGGGTCGACGGGCAGTCCATCGAGGACTTCGAGAAGGACCTGAAGAACAATCTGTACAAGGTCTGGGTGCGGATGTCCTCGGGGAGCTACTTCCCGCCCCCGGTGCGGGCTGTGGAGATACCGAAGCCACACGGCCCAGGGACGAGGATCTTAGGTGTGCCCACCGTGGCTGACCGGGTCGCCCAGACCGTGGTCGCCCTTGCGCTGCAACCCCGCACCGAGTCGATCTTTCATGACGACTCGTACGGGTACCGGCCGGGGCGGTCGCCGTTGATGGCGCTCGGAAAGTGCCGCGAAAGGTGCTGGCGAATGAGCTGGGTACTTGAGTTTGATATCTCCCAGTTCTTCGACTCCGTCGATCACGACCTTGTAGTCAAGGCGGTCGAGGCGAACACTACCCCTGAGCAGAAATGGGTGGTGCTCTACGTCCAGCGGTGGCTGAAAGCTCCGATGCAATGGCCCGATGGCAGGATGGTCGAGCGGGATCGGGGTACCCATCAAGGGTCCGCGGTTTCACCCGTGCTGGCTAACTTGTTCTTGCATTATGCCTTCGACGCCTGGATGGAGAGGCAGTTTCCAACCCTGCCGTTCGAGCGTTTTGCCGACGACGCGGTCGTGCACTGTGCGAGCGAGAAGCAGGCCCGGTATGTAAGGGCAAAACTCGCGGAGCGGATGAGGGAGGTCGGGCTGCGCCTGCATCCCGACAAGACCAGGATAGTGGACTGCAAGAACGGAAACAGGCGTGAGGAATATGACAACACGTCGTTCACGTTCCTCGGGTACACGTTCCGGATGAGAGGTGCCCGCAGAAAGGACGGGCAGATGTTCTCCAGCTTCCTGCCGGCAGTGAGTCGGGACGCCCTCAAGAAGATGGGGGGCGTGGCGGAATCCGTCAAGCTGTTTGAGTCAGGCGCTTCAGAAAATTAGTTGGCCTGCTGATCGGTGTCCTGGTCGTCGGGCCGGTTGATCCACGCGG
>NZ_JYFN01000028.1 GCF_000948395.1 Frankia torreyi
GCTCGCCCACCCACTCACCCTGCATGATCACAACACTGGCGTCGACCACCACACCAGAACCCGGACCCGCAAGATTTTCAGTGGTCTCCTAGACGAATGCGGCGATCGCCCGCGCGGGCGGCGCGCACCGCCCGGCGCCCCCGACCGGGCCGGTACCACCGCCGGTACGGGCCGGTGCCACCGGCCCGGTCGAGAAAGGGGGCTCAGGTCTCGCGGCAGCGGCTCACTCGTGCCGGCGGCCGCTCAGTCGAGGAAGGCGGTGAGCAGCAGCCAGGCGACGGGGGCGGTGCACAGCAACGAGTCCAGGCGGTCCATCACGCCGCCGTGACCAGGCAGCAGATTACTCATGTCCTTGATGCCGATGTCCCGCTTGAGCAGCGACTCGCCCAGGTCTCCGATCGTCGCCGTGCAGGCGGTCGCGAGGCCGATCAGGATCCCCTGCCACGCATGTGCTCCCAGCGGCCAGGCCAGCAGGATCCCCGCCACCAGCACGCAGCCCACCGCGGAGCCCGCGAACCCCTCCCACGACTTACCAGGGGACACGCTCGGGGCCATCTTGTGGCGCCCCCCGGAGAGGACCCCCGCGGTGTAGCCGCCGACGTCGCTGGCCACGACTGTGGCCAGGAAGGCGAGGACCCGCCAGCTACCGTCGGATGGTTCGGTCAGCAACGCCGCGAACCCCGCCGGGAAACCGACGTATCCGGCGACGAAGGCGATGCCGCCCACATCCCGGACCAGCCCCTCGGCTGGCCCGGCGGCTCGCACCGCAACGCCGGCGCCGACGGTGGCGGCGAGCGTCAACAGCAGGCCGGTCGTCCCCTCGACATAGGCCACCGCCGGCATCGCGAGCGCCCCGGCGACCAGCGGCACGGGTGGCACCCGCACTCCGGTGAGCCAGACCGCTCGGATCACCTCCCAGGTGCCCAGGGCGACGGCAACGCTGATGACGCCGACGAACGCCGCCCGCACGGTGAACAGCGGGATGAGAATGATCGCGCCGAGCAGGACGCCGACCGCGATCGCGGCCGGCAGGTTGCGGCCGGCGCGGGAACGGCGCGGTGGGGCCACAGCGGGCCCGGGACCGCCGGCAGCGGCCCCGGTCGCTTCGGCGCTTCCGGATGGCCCGCCGTCAACCACGGCGCGGCCGTCGACTGCCGTCATGGATGCCTGTATCTCGACTATCTCGACAGAGGCGGACAGGAGCGGCACGCATGCCCCGCCGTCGCCCTTCCCACGCCACCGCGATCATCTGGCTCGCATTGCAGGGTGGGCGGGCCGCATCGGCTCCGGGGGCGACGATGATCAGACCGACAGCAGGTCCGCTTCTTTGAGGCGGAGGAGCTCGTCCACCTGCCCGACGTAACGGTGGGTCGCCTCGTCGAGGTCCTTTTCGGCGCGCCGGCCCTCGTCCTCGCCGGCGTCTCCGTCCCGGACGATGCGGTCGATCCCGTCCTTGGCGTGACGCCGGACGTTGCGGATGCTGACCCGGGCCTCCTCCGCCTTGGAGCGGGCGACCTTGACCAAGTCACGCCGCCGCTGCTCGGACAGCTCCGGGAAGACGATGCGGATGATCGTGCCGTCGTTGCTCGGGTTGACCCCGAGGTCGGAGTCGCGCACCGCCTTCTCGATCGAGGGCAGCGACGACTTGTCGTACGGGGTGATGATCACCATGCGCGGCTCGGGGATGTGAAAGGACGCGAGCTGCTGCACCGGCGTCGGCGCGCCGTAGTAGTCCACGAGGATCTTGGAGAAGACCGCGGGCGTGATGCGGCCGGTGCGGATGTTCGCGAAGTCCTCCTTGGCGACCGAGACGGCCTTCTCCATCTTCTCCTCGGCATCGAGAAGTGTGTCGTCGATCACCGCGTTTCCTTCCGTCCACTCTGACTCGCCGGCATCCGTCCGGCTCCAACAGCAGCCTCCCTGCCGGCCGCTCTCCGGACACGGCCGCCTTCCGACCCGCGGAATGACACGTGCTGCCCGTGGGCGCCAGGGCCCCGGCCCCGTCGATGATCGCACAGCCGTGGCAAGCAGTGTCCCGCACGAAGTCGCCCCCACGGAGCCCGGGGGGACGCGCCACGCCGAACATGTCGAACCGTCGTGGTGCCGCCCCGATACGTGACACCGGGGCATCGTCGCGGCGACCCCCGGCGAACACGAAACAGGCGGGCGGCCACTGTCCGCCCGCCGTCCCGTGAACCTGCGCTCAGGCCTGCCGGATGTTGAACCGGGAGAACCGGCCGACCTCGATCTTCTCGCCAAGCGAGGCGCCCGCCTGGTCGAGCAGGGCTCGAATGGTCACCTTGCCATCCTTCACCCACGGCTGGTCCAGCAGCACGCTGCTCTTGACGTAGCCGTTGACCCGACCGTCGACGATCTTCGCAATCGCCTGCTCGGGCTTGCCCTCCTCGCGGGCGGCAGCCTCGTAGATCTTGCGCTCGGCCTCGAGCACCTCGTTGGGGATCTGGTCCGCGGTGACGTACAGCGGGTCCGCGGCCGCGATGTGCTGGGCGAGGTCACGGGCGAGCTGCTTGAAATCGTCGGTCTTCGCCACGAAGTCCGTCTCGCAGCGCAGCTCGACGAGCACCCCGAGGGTCGGGGGCAACTGCGGGTCCGTCCGGTGCAGGTAGGACTCGACCAGGCCGTTGGCGGCGCTGCGCGTCGCGCGCTTGGCGACCTGTGCCTTGCCCTTCTCCCGCAGCCAGGACTTCGCCTTCTCGACGTCGCCGTCGTTGTCGACCAGCGCCTTCTTGACGTCGCTCATCCCAGCTCCGGTGAGCTCCCGAAGCTTGCGAATGTCGGCGGCTGTGATGTCTGCCATGGTGCTCTTCTCGTCGGTGTCCGTCGGAATGCTGTCGTTGTCCTAGAGGCGTGGCGCGGCACGAGGGCTACCGGCGAGCCGGGCGTCGCCGTCGGTACCCCGCCGCCCTCGGACCCGCCGACCGGGGCACCACGGGCCCTCAGGTCGGCAGGCTCCCCGCGTCAGCGGTCCTGCGCCGCCTGCCCTGACCGCCACGAGCGCCCGCTGCGGGGTGGCCGCAACCGATGCCGGCCGCCGGGCGGCGCGCACCGGGCGCCACGGAGGCCCGGTGCGCGGGGCGACGCGAGGTCGTCAGACCGCCGTGCCGACCGCTGCGTCGGGCTGGGTCTCGGCGGCGGCGGCGGCCGGTGCCGGCTCCTCGGCGGGCTGCTCCTCGCTCGCCGCGGGCGCGGGCGCGGTGCCCTCGCCGCGCAGCAGCGCCTGCTCCCACTCGGCCAGCGGCTCTTCACCGGCGGACTGCTCGGGCTTGGCGTCGGCGGCCTTCGAGGCACCGGCCCGGGCCATGAGGCCATCCGCGACGGCGTCGGCGACCACGCGGGTCAGCAGCGCCGCGCTGCGGATCGCATCGTCGTTGCCGGGAATCGGGTAGTCGACCTCGTCGGGGTCGCAGTTCGTGTCGAGGATCGCCACGACCGGGATGCCCAGCTTGCGCGCCTCGCCGACCGCGATGTGCTCCTTCTTCGTATCCACCACCCACACCGCGCTCGGCACCCGGCTCATGTCCCGGATGCCGCCGAGGGTGCGCTCCAGCTTCGCCTTCTCCCGGGTCAGCACGAGCTGCTCCTTCTTCGTGCGGACCTCGGTACCGCCGGTCACCTCGATCTCCTCGAGCTCCTTGAGCCGCTGGAGACGCTTGTAGACGGTCGAGAAGTTGGTCAGCATGCCGCCGAGCCAGCGCTCCTTGACGTAGGGCATGCCCACCCGGGCGGCCTGCTCTTCGATGGCCTCCTGGGCCTGCTTCTTCGTCCCGATGAACAGCACCGTGCCACCGTGCGCCACCGTCTCCTTGACGAAGTCGTAGGCGCGGTCGATGTACGAAAGAGTCTGCTGCAGGTCGATGATGTAGATGCCGTTACGCTCAGTGAAGATGTACCGCTTCATCTTCGGGTTCCAGCGCTTGGTCTGGTGCCCGAAATGCACGCCGCTCTCGAGCAGCTGCTTCATGGTGACGACGGCCATGGCGCGTCGCTCCTCTCCGTCCGGCCGCGGCCGGACGCCTCGGTTGTGACGGCGCCGTCTGACGACGGCTGCCCCTGACGCCCGGAGTGGTCGTGGCCGTCGCGATGCGGCGGACCGAGGAGACCCTTCCGACGGCCTCGTGGAGACCCTCGGAAGCGGGCGTGCGAACTGAGCCCGCGATGCGGGCCCTGCGGACGATGATACCCGGACCCACGCTGCGGCCCAGCGGAAAACCCGCCCACCCCGCCCCATCAAGATCGTGTGCTACTGCAGCATGCCCGCCGGCGGGATCATCCTTCGCCGATCTCCGCCGCGGCAGGCGGACGGACCGCGACGACCGCGCAGCAGGCCGATCCGCAGGTCGACAACTCACCCGAGATCAACGCCGAAGCAAGTTATCCACAGTCGGAAACTTTGGACTACCCAACGAGAGCAAAACACCGCACCGTGGAACCGGCCGATCCGCCGCTCTCGCGGACCGGCCAAGCGGCGGCCGGACCGTCGCCCCGGACGCCACCCGGCCGCCGCGCCTCCCTCGACCCCGGAGGTTGGGACCGCCATGCCCAGACTGCCCCGCTTCGATCCGCTCTGGCTCGTCATCCCGGCGATCGCGCTGCTGATCGCCGTCGGCTGGCCCACCAGAGTTCCGATCAACCCGCGTGGGAGCGGGCCGCCCGCCACCATCACCGCGCGCACCGCCGACCCGGCCGACCCGCTGCCAGGCACGGAGCTGGATGACGGCCTCGGGACCGGTCCGCGAGACGGGGCGGTCCCGAACGACACGATCGGCCAGGCTCTGGCGGCGGCACCAGAACCCGTCGCCGCCACGACCCGAGCGCCCGTCCCAGGCGCGGGGGTCACCGTCGCACCCCCACGTCCGACCACGTCGCCTGGCGCGTCCTCCGCCCGAGCGGTCCCCGCCGTGCCGGGCACAACGACACCGGCACCCAGCGCGTCCCTGCCCACCCGCGACGCCGCCTCCGGGCCGGGCCCGGGAGATCCGTCCTCCATCCACCGACCCCCCGAGCCGGGTTCGACCCGGCCCGGGGATCCTCGGCGACCGGCCCTGTCCCCGCCGGTCGCCGACCCGCCGGGCGGTGGCGCGCGGGCGCCACGCCGCGCACCACCGCCCGGCGCTTCCGACCGACTCGCCGCCGCGGCGGAGCCCGCCACCACAGAAGGCGTTCCGCCGCTGCGATGGCCGCTGCCGGGTCCGGTGGCGGTGAGCCGAGCTTTCCAACGCCCGGCGACGCCCTTCGGCCCCGGCCACCGTGGCGTCGATCTGCGGGGTTCGCCGGCCGGATCCGTGCTCGCGGCAGCCGCCGGAACTGTGAGCTTCGCAGGTCCCGTGGCGGGACGGGGAGTGGTCACCATCGATCATGGGATGGTCCGGACGACCTACGAACCCCTGCGGCCCGCCGTCCACGCGGGCGCCGTCGTCCGCGCGGGCGACCTGCTCGGCTGGCTCACCGACGGCCACCCCGGCTGCCCCACGACGACATGCCTGCACTGGGGGCTGTTGCGCGGCGTGGAGTACCTCGATCCCCTGAGTTCGTTCCGGCGTGTTCCGCCTCGGCTCCTACCCCTTCGCCCCGGATGACCGACGACAGTCGACAGTCCGGAGCGAGTCACGCCCGCGGGTGCGCCTGGTCGAAGGCCGCACGGAGTCGCTCCGGGGTCACATGCGTGTAGATCTGTGTGGTGGCCAGGTTGGCGTGGCCGAGAAACTCCTGGACAGAGCGGAGATCCGCGCCTCCCTCGAGCATGTGCGTCGCCGCCGAGTGGCGCAGTCCGTGCGGCGTCAGCCCCGTGGGAACGATGCCCAACTCCACACAACGCGCCAGGACTCGCCGCACCGTGCGTGGATCGAGCCGGCCCCCGAGCTGCCCCAGCATCAGAGCCGACCCGCTGCGGGGTACGGCCAGGAGCGGGCGGCCCGAGGTCCGCCACGCCCGCAGCGCCCTGGCCGCGGGCACACCGAACGGAACGCTGCGCTCCCGGCCGCCCTTGCCGCGTACCCGCAGCAGCCGCCGCTCGTCGTCGATGTCCCCGAGGTCCAGTCCGCACAGCTCGGACACCCGGACCCCGCTGCCATAGAGCAGTTCGAACATCAGCGCGTCACGCAGGCCGAGAGCCCTTCGCACGGCTGCGTCGTCATCGCGACCCGGTCGTGCACCGGTGAAGTGCCGTACCTGTTCGGCGGACTGATCGCCCGGCGCCTGGCCCGGCCCGGACACCGCATCAAGGAGCTGGCGCGCAGCGGCAGCAGTCAGAACCTGCGGCACCTGCCGGATCGCGCGCGCACCGACCAGCCGGGCGGCCACGTCGGTCGCCAGGAATCCGCGGCGGACCGCATAGGCCGAGAACACTCGGGCAAGCGAGGCACGCCGCGCACGTGTCGCCGGAGCCGCACCGGCGGCGCGCATGGCGGCCAACCAACTGCGCAGAACCGTCAGATCCAGGTCGGCGAGCTCCGGGCGCCCCTCCCGCTCCGCGTGCGCCCGCAGACTCGCCAGATCGGCGACGTAGGCACGAACCGTCTCCGGCGACCGGTCAAGCTCCGCGACGAGGTGGCGCCGGAAGCCGGCGATCGCCGCGGCCCAGCCCACTTCGGCGCCTTCGACCACCGCCGGCCTCGGAGCAGGGCACGCGCTCGCCGTCCGGGCTCCCCCGGGGGCCGGATCCACCCGGCCACGCTCAGGACCACGATCGCGGTGCGATGCCATGCGAGGACCGTCTCCGGACCTGGTCGCCGCGTCAAGACCCCGTCGACGGCGGACGTTGTGCTGCGTGGCGTCGCGGGCAGGCGACGGATTCGGCTCGACTGCCTCGGCTCGACTGCCTCGGCTACCCGGGCGATCCCCGAAGGGAGACCCCGCCGGATCGGACCACGTCCGGACGGGGTCTCCGCTCAGCTTCGGCGAGACCGGGACCGGGCGTTGGACGGCGCCCGGCCGAGCGGGGTCAGCCGGTAACCGTTGGGGACGCTCTCGACCAGCCCCTCCACGGTCAGCGGCCCCAGCATGGCCAGCACCTCCTCCGGGCGCAGCCCGGTCCGCTGGGACAACACCGACACGCCGACCGCCGCGCGGGAAGGCATGGCATCGAGCAGATCACGCACCATCGCGGACAGTTCGTCGCGAGGCCCGACGGCCNTCGGTGGGCGCGCAGCGAACCGGCCCACGGCCGCGATCTCCTCACTGATGTCCTCGGCCCCGGTGACCAGCACGGTCTGTTCCCGGAAGTC
This sequence comes from Frankia torreyi, assembly GCF_000948395.1. GTDB lineage: Bacteria > Actinomycetota > Actinomycetes > Frankiales > Frankiaceae > Frankia > Frankia torreyi. The sequence continues at coordinate 7,245 of NZ_JYFN01000028.1, forward strand.
GCGGAGCAACCGGTGGCACCCGGCGCTCATCGCGCTGGTGACAGGCCCGGGTACGGCCATCACCTGGCGGCCGAGGCGACGGGCGTGGGCGACCGTGTTGAGCGCGCCGCTGCGAAGGCCCGCCTCAACCAGCACGGTCCCGCGGCACAACGCGGCGATCACCCGATTCCGGGTCAGGAAGCGCCGACGGAAGGGTGGGGTACCGGGCGAGACCTCGCTGACGACGGCGCCCGTGCGACCGATCTCGGCCAGCAGCTCCACATGAGCGGCCGGATACGGCACGTCGACGCCGCCGGCGAGGACAGCGACGGTCGGTCCGGCCGCGGCCAGCGCGCCGCGGTGCGCCGCCGCGTCGATCCCGAACGCCGCCCCCGACACGATCGCCCAGCCCTGCTCCGCCATCGTGAAGGCGATCTCGCCGGCGAGATGCAGACCGTAGCTCGTCGCGGCGCGGCAACCCACCAGGGCGACCGCCCGCGACGCGAGCTCTCGCAGGTCACCGGGCCCCCGCACCCACAGGCACAGGGGTGCGCCGATCGCGGAACCGTCGCCCTCGTCACGCAGGCGATCCAGCGCGTCGAGCTCGATCGGCCATTCGGGATCCTGCGGGCACACCAGCCGGGCACCGACCCGCGACGCAGCGTCCAGGTCGCGCAGGGGATCCACCCCGGGGTGCGCCGACCGCACCTCGGCCCACACCCGAGCGGCACCACGCCGCCCCACCTCGACGGCCACGCGCTGATGTTCGGGTCCGAACACCCGGGTCAGCGCGATCCGGGCGAGTCGCTCCGGGTCCGTCTCCACCACGCCGGCGGGCATCGCTGTCACCGGGATGACGCCCTCGGTCGGCTCCCCGCCGCCCGGCTCGGGCAACACAGATCCGAGATCGGCCCCACTCGCCGCCGACCGCAGGGGGGCCACCCCCGGTGCGGGCAGGCCGGTCCCGGGCTCGGGCGGCTCAGAAGGCGCAACGGGCACGCTCATGCCGCCCATCCGGGCAACCTCAGGTCCAGCGCGGCGCCGAACTGTTCCGGTCCGGGCGATGCCCGCCCGGCGAGGTCGGCGAAGGTCCAGGCCAGACGGTGGACACGGTCAAGGCCACGGGCAGTGAGCAGGCCCGCGTCGAAGGCCCGCTCGGCCACCGCGGTGACCTTCGTGGGCAGCGGCCAGAGCCTGCGCAGCGCCGGACCGGGCACCTCCGCGTTGACCCGCCATGGGGTGCCCGCCAGCCGGCTGCGGGCAAGTTCCCTGGCTGCCGCCACCCGGGCGGCAACCTGCGTCGAGGTGGCCGAGCGTCCCAGATCTGCCTTGAGCTCGGCCCGGCTGGGAGCGCTCAGGGCCACCTGGATGTCGATCCGGTCCAGCAGTGGGCCGGAGAGGCGGGCGAGGTAGCGCCGACGCACCAGGCTCGGACACTCACAGCCCGTCGCCCGCGGCCCACGCGCCCTCGCGCAGGGGCACGGGTTGGCGGCGAGGACGAGCTGGAACCGCGCCGGAAACCGGGCTGTCGCCCGGGCTCTGGCCACCTCGATCGTGCCGCTCTCCAGCGGCTGGCGCAGGGCGTCGAGACTCTGCCGATTGAACTCGGGGGCTTCGTCCAGGAAAAGAATCCCGCGATGGGCCTGGCTGGCCAACCCCGGACGAATGACCGCCGAGCCCGACCCGACCAACGCCGCCGGGGTCGCGCTGTGATGCGGGCTGCGGTAGGGCGGGCGGGTGACGAGGGGAGCGTTCGACGGTAGCAGGCCGGCCACCGAGTGCACTGCCGTCACCTCCAGCGAGGCGTCGATGTCGAGCATGGGCAGCAGGCCGGGCAGCCGGTCGGCCAGCATCGTCTTCCCGCTGCCGGGCGGCCCCTGCATGAACAGGTGGTGGCCGCCCGCCGCGGCGACCTCGACGGCGAGCCGACCCCGGGTCTGGCCGGCCACGTCCGCCAGGTCCAGGCTCGACGCCTCGGCCGGGGCGGGTGCAGCGAGCGGCGGCGCCGCCACTTCCGGCGCGGCGGCATCCCCGCGCAGGACTGCCAGCACGCCGGCCAGATCTATGGCCGGTTCGACACGGGCGCCGGGCACCAGCGCCGCCTCGGCCGCGTTGGCCGCCGGGACCACCACGCACTCGACGCCCACAGCGGCCGCCTTGAGCACTGCTGGCAACACTCCTCTCACCGCGCGCACACGACCGTCCAGAGCCAGCTCGCCGATGAACACCCGACGCAGCAGGGACTCGGGCGGAACCACCGCGGCGGCGCTGAGCACGGCAACCGCCATCGCCAGATCGAAGCCGCTGCCCGCCTTCGGCAGGGTGGCGGGAAACAGGCCAAGGGTGATCCGACGGGCCGGCCATTTCTGGCCGGAGTTGACCACCGCGGCACGGATCCGGTCGCGCGACTCGTGCAGGGCAGCGTCGGGCAGGCCGATGAGAGTCAGACGCGGCAGGCCGTCGGCAAGATCCGCCTCGACCTCGACCAGATGTCCCTCGACCCCGAGGACCGCGACTGCTCGGGCCCGGGCGAGCGCCATCAGAACGCACCCCGAAGATGCTCGACGCGGACCGGGCCGATCGGCGGACGCGACACCAGCACCACGTCGAAACGCACAGGAGAGGGTTCGTGCGGGTGCTCCGCGAGCCAGCGGGCGGCCAACCGGCGGATCCGGGCCGCCTTCCGACCGACCACCGCTTCCGCGGCAGACCCAAAGCGCGTCCCGGATCGGGTCTTGACCTCGCAGAACACCAGATCAGCCCCGTCCCGGAGCACGAGATCGAGTTCGCCCTCCCGGCAGCGCCAGTTGCGGTCGAGGATCGCCGCGCCCCCCGCAGCCAGATGCCGGGACGCGACCTCCTCTCCGAACCGACCCAGTGCGTCCTTCGCGCGCATCGCCACGCTCCCGTCCGCCGGGGGACGTGCGCCCGCCGGCCTGTTTCAGCGTCGGCGTTGCGGGCGAAAACAACCAGGAGCCTTGATCAAGATGTGGATGACGGACTTTATCCACAGGTGGGCCGCAGGCAGACGGTACCGTCGGGTACGGGTCAGCGGGCCCTGGCGGAGGTGGGCGGCCGGTGAACGAAGCGCCTCGGCCGGAGCGCCGCTTCCATGACCGCCAAGGCTAGAGCGGAGTCGAGGCAGAGCGCTGGTAGCGCCGGCGAGGGCCTGCGACCAAGGGCGGAGCGTCAGAGCTCGGCCTTGGTCAGCTCCTCCACATTGATGTCCTTGAACGTCACGACCCGGACATTCTTCACAAAGCGCGCGGGCCGGAACATGTCCCACACCCAGGCATCCCGCAGGGTCAACTCGAAGAAGACCTCACCGTCCGTGCTGTTCCTGACCTCGATCTGATATTCGTTGGCGAGGTAGAACCGGCGTTCGGTCTCGATGACGTACGAGAACAGCCCCACCACGTCGCGGTACTCGCGGTAGAGCTGGAGCTCCATCTCGGTCTCGTACTTCTCGAGATCTTCCGCGCTCATGCGGTCTCCGTGACGCCGTGCAGGCTGGTCGCAAGCACTCTGTCCTCCAGCCGCAATGATCGGGCTTCCCTCGTCGGCATCGCGTGCGCAGCCACGTTGACGTACGACTTCCGGTGCTCGTCACACGGTCCGTACCGCGCCAGCGCCGCCGCGTGGGCCGCGGTGACGTATCCCTTGTGCTGCGCGAAATCGTACTCGGCATAGCGCGTGTGCAACGCACGCATGATCCGGTCCCTCGTCACCTTCGCCACGATCGAGGCCGCCGCGATGCACGCGGCTACCCGATCCCCCTTCACGACCGCCAACGATTCCGTACCGAAGCCGGCGACCGCAAACCCGTCCGTGAGTACGTAGCCCGGCCGACGCCCCAGCCGCGCGACGGCACGTCGCATGCCGGTGATGTTGGCCACGTGTACTCCGGTCCGGTCGATCTCCGCCGCGGGGATCACCACCGTGGACCAGGCCGCGGCCGATCGCATGACCTCGTCGAAGAGGCCCTCCCGGACCTGCTCGGTCAGCAGCTTGGAGTCCGCCAGCCGAGGCGATAGCCGGCGCCTGCCATCAGGGCCCAGCACCACCGCGGCCACGACCAGAGGACCGGCGCAGGCGCCACGACCCGCCTCGTCGACTCCGGCGACCGGACCCAGCCCACAACGCACCAACGCCCGCTCATAACCGAACAGACCGGCGTCGCGCCGGATCACGACCCCGCGCGGCCTCATGGGGATCCGCGTCGCGGCGGGACCGAACTCCCCGCGATGACGGGCGGTCCATGACGGCGCCGCGCCCGCCAGGCCGGCGGGGCCAGTGCGACGATCGCCACCAGAGAGGTGTCGTCCGTCGCCGGCAGGCCCGCCCCGGGTTGGGCCGCCCCCACGCCCGATGTGTCCGACGCCGCAGGTATCGTGCGCGTCGGCGTCGCGCGAGGAGCGACCGACGCGGCGGGTATCCCACTGAAGGTGTCCGGCACGCCCAGGAAACCGAACCGACTCAGCGGCCAGACCCGGACGAAGGCACGCCCCACCACCTTGTCCTTCGGGATCGGTCCGTTCTGACGGGCATCGGACGACGCCCCCCGGTGATCGCCCATCACCCACAGATAGCCCGCGGGCACCTTCAGCGGACCGAAACGCTGGTAGTCGTTCTGATACACATACGGCTCGTCCAGCGGATGGCCGTTGACCGTCACCCGGCCCTCCGCGTCGCAACACGCGACCGTGTCGCCGCCGACCCCGATGACCCGCTTGATGAAATCGGTTTCACTCGGGGCCCCGAGGCCGAGCAGGTTCTGCGCACCCCGGACGAACTTGCTGAAGACATTGGTGGGCTTGGGAACGATCGACTCCTGATGGTCGAAACCCGTCCCCTTGCCGTTGAACACGACGATCTCGCCCCGATGCACGTCACGAAAATGGTAGACGACCTTGTTGACCAGCACACGGTCGTCGACCAGCAGGGTGCGTTCCATCGACTCTGACGGGATCCAGAAAGCCTGGACCAGCAGCGCCTTGATCAGCAGCGCCAGCAGAAAAGCGACCAGAACGAGCACGGGCAGCTCGCGCAGGAACGAGCCCCGACCCCGGACTCCCGATCCGGGTCGACCGACTCGGCGACCACTGCCTCGCTCGTCCGGTCCCGCAGCCGGCGCCCCGCCCGCGCCGTCGAGTGCGGCCGGGCCGCCGACATCGCCACGGGCCTCCGCGGAGTCAGCAGTCCAGTCGGACCGTTCGTCGGCGGAATCGTTATCACTCCGCGGAGGTGAAACCCGCGGCGGCCCCTCGGATGTGGGACCGACCCATCGCGGATCGCCGACAGGCCGGCTGCCTCCTGCGTCTCCCGGCGGCGGACGATGCCCACCCGGACTGGATGCGTTCACTCCGCCACCTCGCTGGATCGACCGTCTGACCTCATCGGACCGGTCGACGTGCCACCAGCCGCCCCGTGCGACGTCGTTGCGGACCGTGCCGCCCATCTTCGTCCACGAACGGGGCCAACACGCGCACGGAGTACCGGCAAGTCGCCGACGATTGGTCCGGGCGGGGCACTGGGCGACGAGGACGTCAGCGCGAGATCGGCTCCCGCTTCTCCTTGATCTTCGCGGCCTTGCCGCGGAGCTCCCGCAAGTAGTACAGCTTCGCCCGGCGAACGTCACCGCGGGTCACGATCTCGATCTTGGACACGATCGGGCTGTGCAGCGGGAAGGTGCGCTCGACGCCGACGCCGAAGCTCACCTTCCGGACGGTGAAGGTCTCCCGCACTCCGCCACCCTGCCGACGGATGACGGCACCCTGGAAAACCTGGATGCGCTGACGGTTTCCTTCGACGACCCGCACGTGGACCTTGAGGGTGTCGCCCGGCCAGAACTCGGGCACGTCGGTCCTCAGCGACTCGGCGTCGAGGCTGTCCAGGGTGTGCATGGCAGTCGCTTCCTGAAGAGGTTGAGAGTGGATCGTCCGCGCCCTCGGCCCACGACCGCGGCGAACAACCCATGGCCGAGCCCGACCCGGACCCGTGCATCGGCAGGCTCCACCGCGGAGACGTCCCGCAGGGATCATTCGACCTGAGGCCACCCGAGCCGGTCACGAACCGGCGGACACTGCATTGTACTGTGCCACACGAGCGGGCGACTCCGACCGTGCATCCCAGGGCCGCCACACGCCCCGTCAGGCAGCCGCACGCCCGTCGGCGCAGAGGACACAACACGACGACGGCCCGCGATGACCGCCAGGCGTGGCCGTCGGGACCGAACCCAGGCTCCACGTGGCACACGCCCCACCGACCCTGAAGATCACAGCTGGTCCGGCGAATCCATGGCCGAACCGCGCCCAGCCGCGGACTCGCCCTCCGGGGCCGCCCCGGATGCGGTCGCGGCGTGCTGCTGTACTTCGGCCGCCACGGCTTCGAGGACGGCACGGTCAGCGTCGGACAACTCGGCGTGCTCCACCAGATCCGGCCTCCGCAGCAGGGTGCGGCGAAGCGCCTGCGCCCGCCGCCACCGGGCCACGGCCGCGTGATCCCCGGATCGCAGGACCGCCGGTACCTCGGCGCCCCGCCAGACCTGCGGACGCGTGTACACCGGTGCCTCGAGCAGACCGTCGGAAAACGAATCGTCAGCCGCCGACGCGCTGTTACCGAGCACTCCCGGCAGGAGACGGGCGACCGCCTCGAGGATGACCAACGTGGCGACCTCGCCGCCGGCCAGCACGTAGTCACCGATCGAGATCTCGTCATCCGCCCAGGTATCGATCACCCTGGAGTCGATGCCCTCGTAACGACCGCAGCAGAACACCAGCCACGGCTCCCGTGCGAGCTCCTCCGCGTGACGCTGCGAGAACGGCCGGCCCGCCGGGGTCGGCACGACGACCCGCGGGCGGCGTGCCGGGTCCGATGCCGCGATCTCCAACAGCGCCGCGTCCCATGGTTCGGGACGCATCACCATTCCGGGACCACCGCCGTAGGGAGCGTCGTCGACCGTCCTGTGCACGTCGCTGGTCCACGCCCGCAGGTCATGGGTGCGGACGTCGAGGGTCCCACGCTCCTGGGCCCGGCCCACCAAGGACAGGCGCAACGGCTCCAGGTACGCGGGAAAGATGGTCACGACGTCGGCGCGCATCGGCAGCTCCCGGAGCATCGGGATCGGCCCCGAACCAGGAGTCGCCCGCAATGGTGGATCATCGCCGACCGGGCCGGAGCGGAATCAGTCGAGATCAAGCAGACCAGGCGGTGGATCGACGACGATCCGACCCGCAGCCGGATCCACAGTCGGGACGATCTCCCGCACGAACGGAACGAGATGCTCGCCCCCGCCCGGACGCCCGACGGCGAGCAGGTCGCCCGCCGGCGCATGGATGACGTCCGTCACCCGCCCCAGCGGGGCACCGGCCGTCGTGACCGCTTCCAGGCCGACGAGGTCACGGTCCCACCACGTGTCGCCGGCTTCGCCCTCGGCGTCCTCGTCGTCGTCCACCGGTGGTCCGGCCTCGGCGGGGTCGATGGTCAGCAGGACGTCGCGAAGGGCCTCCGCGGCACCCCGATCCTCGACTCCCTCAAAGCGGAGCAGGAGACGGCCCGAATGCCAGCGGGCCACGGCGACCGTGAGGGGGGCACCGCCGCCCTCACGCCCGAGCACCGCACCCAGCGCAAACCGACGCTGCGGCACATCCGTCCGTACCTCGATCGTGACGTCGCCTCGAACACCATGCGGTCGGCCGATCCGGCCGACGACGATCGGCTCAGTCACGGAGGTGGGCGGCGGGTGGACCGGTGGCATCGCCAGGCCGACGAGTGTCAGCGGTCCACATCGACGACATCGATCCGCAGTCCACGGCCGCCAACGCCGCCCATGACCGTGCGCAGAGCACGGGCTGTGCGGCCCCGCCGACCGATGACCTTCCCGAGGTCGTCGGGATGCACCCGCACTTCCAGGGTCCGGCCGCGCCGACCGTTGTTGAGATCCACGCGGACGTCGTCAGGATGGTCAACGATGCCCCGCACGAGATGCTCGAGGGCCGCTTCCAGCACCTACTGCCCCGCGGCGGTCGGCGCGTCCGCGGCCGGTGCGTCCGCACCATCCGCCGACGCGGCCTTCTTGGCCTTCTTCGGAGTGGTCGCCGGACGGTCCTCGGCGCCCGCAGCGGCCCGCGCCGCCGCCTGGAAGATCTCCCGCTTGTCGGCCTTCGGCTCGGCGACCTTCATGGGCGGCGGGGCCGGCAGGTTCTTGAACTTCTGCCAGTCACCGGTGACCTTGAGGATCGCGAGGACCGGCTCGGTGGGCTGAGCCCCGACCGACAGCCAGTGCTGAGCCCGCTCGGCATCGACCTTGATGATGCTCGGGTCGGACTTCGGGTGGTACTGCCCGATGGCCTCGATGACCCGGCCGTCCCGCTTGGTGCGGGCGTCGGCCACGACGATGCGGTAATGCGGCTCGCGCATCTTGCCGAGACGCTGCAATTTAATCTTGGTTGCCACGGTGGTCGAACGGCTCCAGACGTGTCGGTGACCGCCGGACCCCGGAGGTACGGGAGGTCCGACGGTGGGAAAGCACCAGCGCCGGAACAACCACTCGAATCACTCTCGTACAGCACGAGATCGGAGGGCAGCCACACCGACGCTGGCAGGCAGGGCCTGCACTAGAGCTTACAGTCTGCCAGACCGCGGCCGTCAGCCGCGCACCCGGGAGAGCGCGGACTCGTCAGGCGGGACCACGCCTGTCAGCGACCGCCGCGCGGACCTCCGGGCGGCATCCCGCCAAGGCCCTCCTGCTGGCGCATGAGAGCCGCCAGATCCGGCATACCGTCCGGGAACCCAGGCCCCTTGCCGAGACGCTCCTGCGCCGCGGACTTCTGCGCCTTGGCCTGCGCCGCCCGCGCCGCCGGGTTTCCCTTGCGGTTCGCGCCCTTCCCCTTCTTGGCGGCCTTACGGGCGGAGGCGGCCTTCGCCCGGGCCATCCCGCCGGGCAGCCCCATTCCACCCGCCATCTGCCGCATCACCTTGCGGGCCTCGGCGAAGCGGTCGAGCAGCTGGTTGACCTCGGTAACCGTGACACCGGACCCGCGGGCCACGCGCGCCTTACGAGAGGCCTGAAGGATCCTGGGATCACGCCGCTCCCCCGGCGTCATCGACCGGATGATGGCGACCACCCGGTCGACGTCGCGGTCATCGACCTGGGCGAGCTGCTCCTTCATCTGCCCCATGCCGGGCAGCATGCCGAGCAGGTTGCCGATCGGACCCATCTTGCGGACCGTGAGCATCTGGTCGAGGAAGTCCTCGAGCGTGAACTCCGAGGCCGCCATCTTCGCGGCCATCGCCTCGGCCTGCTCGGCCTCGAACGCCTTCTCAGCCTGCTCGATCAGGGTGAGAACGTCACCCATCCCGAGGATCCGCGACGCCATCCGCTCCGGATGAAAGACGTCGAAGTCGTCGAGGGCCTCGCCGGTGGAGGCGAACATGATCGGGCGCCCGGTCACCTGGGCGACCGACAGCGCCGCGCCGCCGCGGGCGTCACCGTCGAGCTTGGTCAGCACGACGCCGCTGAACCCGACCCCGTCGGCAAAGGCGTTGGCCGTGGCTACGGCGTCCTGACCGATCATGGCGTCGAGGACGAAGAGAATCTCGTCCGGCGAGACGGCGTCACGGATATCCGCGGCCTGACGCATCAACTCCTCGTCGACGCCGAGCCGGCCAGCCGTGTCGACGACGACGACGTCGAAGACCTGGCGGCGGGCGTGGGCCAGCGCGTCGCGAGCCACTCGGACCGGATCCCCGACCCCGTTGCCGGGTTCGGGGGCGAAGACCTCGACGCCGGCGCGCGCCCCCACCACCTGGAGCTGGTTGACCGCATTGGGGCGCTGCAGGTCGGCCGCGACCAGCAGTGGGGTGTGCCCCTGCGCCTTCAGCCACCGCCCCAGCTTGCCTGCGAGGGTGGTCTTGCCCGTGCCCTGCAGGCCGGCAAGGAGGATCACGGTAGGCGGCGTCTTGGCGAACCGCAGAGTCGTCGTGCCGCCACCGAGGATGGCGACGAGCTCCTCATTGACGATCTTGATGACCTGCTGGGCCGGATTCAGCGAGGCGCCGACCTCGGCCCCCCGCGCCCGGCTCTTGATCGCCGCGACGAAACTGCGGACCACGGGAAGCGCGACGTCCGCCTCCAGCAGCGCCACCCGGATCTCCCGTGCCGTGGCGTCGATGTCCGCATCGGTCAGGCGCCCCCGACCACGCAGCGACGTGAAGACCTTGTCGAGGCGGCTGGAAAGGGTGTCGAACACGCGCACACACTCCGAGATCGCAGGCGGACCGCAGGCACCAGCGTACGCACCCGACGACGAGGACAACACACCCCGCGTCCGAACACCCCACGTCCGAACACCCCACGCCCGATCGTCCGGTGCCCGATCGTCCGGTGCCCGATCACCCGATCACCCGGTGATGGATGGCCACTCGCCCTACGCGGGCTCTGGTCCGGCTGGGCGCACAGGCGGACAGGCCGGCGCTGCCGATCACCCCGCAACCATGCGCGGCCCGGCGAGGCATACCCGCACGGACGCCGACCTGGTCTCGTACCGGCCGGATCCGCCCTCTGCGCTGAGGACGGCGAGACGCCTCGCCGGACGCTCACCCCCCAGCCGGAAACTCGCCGAGGACGATCGTCGCGGCTTACCGAGGAGCCTCCCGGCTCCACTCAGCGATGAAGCCTAGATCACATTCGGAGCGACGGGAAGACCTTGACGTGTGACACTCCGTGGTCTCCGTGCACCGCAGGAGCCGAGGGGTGCTCGGTCCGTCAGACCGGCTCGCCGAGCAGGGCGTCGACGAAGGCCTCGGGCTCGAAGGGAGCAAGGTCGTCTGGTCCCTCGCCCAGGCCGATCAGCTTGACCGGCACGCCGAGCTCGCGCTGCACAGCGATGACGATCCCGCCCTTCGCCGTGCCGTCGAGCTTCGTCAGCACGACGCCGGACAACTCCACCGCCTCGGTGAACACCCGGGCCTGGACCAGCGCGTTCTGCCCGGTGGTGGCGTCCAGCACCAGCAGGACCTCGTCGACGGGACCGTGCTTGCCGATCACCCGCTTGATCTTCGCCAACTCGTCCATCAGGCCGGTCTTCGTATGCAGGCGGCCGGCGGTGTCGATCAGCACGGTGTCGGCGGCCGAATCGATGCCCTGCTTCACCGCGTCGAAGGCGACCGAGGCCGGGTCACCGCCCTCGGCCCCACGGACGGTCACGGCACCGACCCGCTCGCCCCAGGTCTGCAGCTGATCCGCAGCCGCCGCCCGGAACGTGTCGGCCGCGCCAAGCACCACCGTTCGGCCCTCGGCCACCAGCAGCCGCGCGATCTTGCCGCAGGTCGTGGTCTTTCCGGTGCCATTGACCCCGACGACGAGGACGACGGCCGGACGATCCGGCACCGACGTCCGCAGCGAACGATCGGTCGCCGTGCCGACCTGGGCGAGTAGTTCGTCGCGCAGCATCGCCCGCGCCTGGGTCGGGGTACTGGCGCCGAGCACCTTGGTGCGTTCACGCAGCGCTGCTACCAGCTCACCAGTAGCCGCCACGCCGACGTCGGCGACGAGCAGGGTCGCCTCCACGTCCTCCCACGTCTCCTCGTCGAGATTGTCGCCCGACAGCAGGGAGAGCAGGCCGCGGCCGAGTGCATTCTGCGAGCGGGACAGGCGTAGGCGCAGTCGCACCAACCGGCCGGCCGCCGGGGCCGGCGTCTCCGCCGGGGGCCGCTGCTGCGGCGGAACCGAGGGCGCGAGGTTCGTGTCCGCCGGTCCCGCGGTTGCGGCGTCCCCGACCACCGGCACGCCGGTCGTGTCCCCCAGGGGCGGCGCGGTCCTGGACGCGGCGGGCAGGCCGACGTCGTCGATCGTCCGGGTCGCCGAATCGCGAGGCGCCTCGGCATCGTCACCGACGCCGGGAGACAGGTCGGTGTCGGACCGGCCGCCCCTTCCGACGGCCCTGCGGGGGCGCCGCCGCACGGCGCTGCCCACCACGAGTCCCATGGTGGCCAGTGCGACGACGGCGATGACGACGATCAGGATGAGGAGCTCCACCCCCCGATCCTGACAGATGGCCGGGGGTGCCCGGGGTGCTCACCCACCCCCGGCACCCACCCGGGCCGGGTCAGACAGCCGCCCGTTCCCGCAACCGCTGGCTGATCACGGTCGTGACTCCGTCACCACGCATCGCCACGCCGTACAGGGCGTCGGCGATCTCCATAGTCCGCTTCTGGTGGGTAATGATGATCAGTTGGGACTTCTGCCGCAGCCCCTCGATGGCGTTCAGCAACCGGCCGAGGTTGCGATCGTCCAGGGCCGCCTCGACCTCATCGAGAACGTAGAACGGTGACGGACGGGCCCGGAAGATCGCCAGCAGTAGCGCGAGTGCGGTCAGCGATCGCTCCCCACCCGACAGCAGTGACAGCCGCTTGACCTTCTTGCCCGGCGGGCGTGCCTCGACCTCGATCCCGGTGGTCAGCATGTCGTCGGGGTCGGTGAGCACCAGGCGGCCCTCGCCACCGGGGAAGAGGGTGGCGAAGACCACCTCGAACTCCCGGGCGGTGTCGGCGAAGGCTGCGGCGAACACCTCACGCACCCGGACGTCGACCTCCTCGACCACGAGCAGCAGGTCCCGCCGTGTGCTCTTGATGTCGTCGAGCTGCGCCGACAGGAACGCCGCCCGCTCCTGCAGGGCAGCGAACTCCTCCAGCGCAAGCGGGTTGATCCGGCCGAGGCGGGCCAGCTGCTTCTCCGCGGTGGCGGCCCTGGCGTTCTGCTCGGCCCGGTCGAACGGCGCCGGCGTACCGTCCGGGTCGTCGGGCGGGACCGGCACCTGTGGCCCGAACTCGGCCACGAGGTCCTCGGCGCCGATCCCGAACTCCTCCATCGCCTTGGTCTCGAGCGTCTCCGCCCGCAGCCGCTTCTCCGCGCGGGCCAGTTCGTCGCGGTGCGCCGCATCCCGAAGCGCCGCAACCTCGGTGGCAAGTGCCCGCGTCTGCTCACGCACGGCGGTCAGGTCCGACTCGGTCGCGCGGCGCAGGGCTTCGGCCTCCGCACGCTCGGCCGCAGCACGGGCCAACGAACGGTCCAACCGATCCAGGGTCACCTGGGTGGCGTCCCCGAGTGCCGCCGCGACCACAGCCTGCCGCTCGCGCACCTCCCTCCGGCGGGCGGCGGCGGCCCGGGCCGCTCGTTCGCTCGCCGCGGCCCGGATCAGCCCGTCCGCTCGACCCTGCAGGCCGCGCACCCGTTCCTCGCTGGTCCGCACGGCCAGCCGGGCCTCTACCTCGGCGGCACGCACGGCCGAGGTAGCGGTGACCAGCCGATCCCGCTCGGCCGGCGTCGGCTCGTCGATCTCCGGCTGCGCCGAGGTTGCGGCGAGGGCGGTCTCCAGCTCGGTCAGCGCGCCGTAGGCCCGGTCCCTGGCCGTCTCCGCGCGGCCGCGAACGGCCTCGAGCCGGGCCACCTCCGAGCCCGCACCGCCCTTCGCCCGCTCAAGCTGTGCGACCTGCTCGGACAACGCTCGATACCGGGCGTCGGCCCCGTGCAGGGCGGCCAGCGCCGCGTCGATGGCCGAACGGGTCCGCGCCACCTCGGCTCTGGCCGGCTCGAAGGACTCGTGGGCCGACTCGGCCCGTCGGGCCGCCTCCACCACTCCGGCCTGCGCCTCGTCGGCCGCCGCGCGCAGCTCGATCGCCGACGGCGGATGTGCGCTGCCCCCGATCGACGCTGCGGGACCGAGGACATCGCCGGACCTCGTGACAGTCCGCAGATCAGGCCGAGACCGGACGGCGAGCTCGGCGGCGGCCAGATCGTCGACGACGATGGTGCGTTCGAGCAGCGACACCAGCGCGAAACGGAAACGGTCGTCGACAATCTCCACCAGGGCCAGGGCGGGGACGCAGCCCTCGGGGAGCGGGCCGGCCACGTCGCCGACCGGCTCGTCCGCCTCGCCGCGGCCCCGGCCGGTGCGCTGCCATCCGCCGACGCCCTCGGCATCGCCTGCGGTCCCGCTCCCATCTCCCATGGTCCCGGCGATCACCACCGCAGCTCGGCCGGCATCGGCCTGCCGCAGCCAGGCGAACGCGGTCAGTACCTCGGTCGGCGTGGCGACCAACAGCGCGTCGGCCGCCGGCCCCAGCGCCGCAGCCACCGCTACCTCGGCTCCCGGCCGCACGGTCACAACGTCGGACAGCCGGCCCAGGGGCGCAAAAGAGGGGTCCAGGGGCGGGAGTTCGGGCCGGCCCCTGTCGGCCGAGGCGGAGTCCTTCATCGCACCTGATCGGTGCCGACGGCTACCGGGTCCGCCCCTTTTCCCGCCGGACGACCTCGCGGGCGACCCATCACCCGATGACACGCCATCGTGAGCCCGCTCGGCGCCGTCTCGCGGGCCGCCCGCGTTGCCCGGCGGCTCGCCCTGAGGAACCCGCGCCCGCGCGACGGCCTCGAGCAGAGCCGCCACGCCGTCGGCTGGCACGAGCGAAAGCTGGAGAGCATCACGGCGCGCCGTCCAGGACGCCCGGTCCCGCTCGGCCGCACGCTCCTGTGCCCGCAGCGTCTCCAGGCGGTCGGTCGCACTGGCATGCACCGCCACCGCGGTGCGGTGCCGTTCGGCGAGTTCCTCTCGAGCGCCCTCCATCTGGGTGAGTTCCGTCTCCAGCGCGGTCCGGGATTGGGCGGCCTCCGCATCGCGCTCCCGTGCGGCCGTCAGCGCCTCCGTCGTCCGCGCGATCTCCTCTTCCGCGCCGCTCGCCCTCGACCGCGCGGCCTCGANCTGGCCGGCGAGCCGAGCGATCTCCTCGCGCCGGGAGGACGCGGCGCGGGCCGCGGCGATCAGCTCTCGTTCCTCGTGTGCCAGCGCTGCCTCGAGGTCCGCCCGCCTGATGACCACCTCCTCGAGCAGCTCGCGATCGCGTTCCAACCGCTCGGTGAGCGCGATCTCCTGCTCCCGGACCGCGATCGCCTCCTGCTCGAGCTCCTCTGGATCACGGCGACCCCGTAGCTCATCGGATCCGATCCGCAGCAGCCGGGCTCGCTCAGTCGCCAGCGAGCGGGTTCCCAGCAACCGCTCCCGCAGGGAGGCCATCGCGTACCAGGTCTCCTGCGCCGCGGCCGCACGAGGGACGACGGCGGCAAGCTCCGCCTGGAGCTGCGCTTCACGCTGCGCCGTGGCGCGTTGCGCCGTCTCCGAGTCGGTGAGACGTCGCCGCAGCGCCTCCTCGTCCACGACGTCTGAGGCGATCGCGGTCCGCGCAGAGTGCAGATCGTCCGCAAGCAGCCGAAGTCGGGCGTCCCTGAGCGAGGCCTGGATGACTCCGGCCTTTCGCGCGATCTCCGCCTGCCGGCCGAGCGGACCTAGCTGCCGACGTAGCTCCGCGGACAGGTCGCTGAGTCGGGTGAGGTTCGCCGACATCGCCTCAAGCTTGCGCAGCGCCTTCTCCTTGCGCTTGCGGTGCTTGAGAACGCCGGCGGCCTCCTCGATGAACGCACGGCGATCTTCGGGGCGCGCGTGCAGCACGGCGTCGAGCTGGCCCTGGCCCACGATCACGTGCAACTCGCGGCCGATCCCCGAGTCGCTCATGAGCTCCTGGATGTCGAGGAGCCGGCATCCCGTGCCGTTGATCGTGTATTCGCTCTCCCCGCTGCGAAACATGAGACGGCCGACGGTCACCTCGGTGTACTCAATCGGCAACGCGCCGTCGGAGTTGTCGATCGTGAGCAGCACCTCGGCCCGACCAAGCGCCGGGCGTGCGGGTGTGCCCGCAAAGATGACGTCCGACATGGTGCCGCCCCGCAACGCCTTGGCGCCCTGCTCCCCAAGCACCCAGGCGATGGCATCGACCACATTGCTCTTACCGGACCCATTCGGGCCTACCACACAGGTAATTCCGGGCTCGAGATGCAAGGAGGTCGAGCTCGCAAAGGACTTGAAGCCCCGCAGGGTCAGGCTCTTGAGGTGCACCGGTCTCCGGAGCGGTGAGGAGGGCTCGCCGGACTGGTGACGGATAGCCGGGAGCAGCCGACGGTGGGATAGACCCATCCTATCGAGCGACACAAAGCACGCATGCAGCTACACTCCGCAGTCGCGCTCCGAAATAGGGCCTGCGGAGTCGGAGAAGTAACCTGTCTCGCCAGGATTCCGGCAAGACCGACACTGCAATCCCAGCCCCGAACGGGGACGGAACATCGCAGCACTCCGGGTCACGCTAGGAGTACACTCCCGAACGACGACCCTGATGTCGCGACGGCCGCCCCCGACCAAGCGACGCCTCAATTACAGTATGTAGCCAATTACGCACACACTTAAGGCCCGAAAATCGCTTAAGCTGGGCGGAGTCAGTACGAAGGGGCGTTCCTCACAGGAAACGCCCCGATAGCCGACCTTGCGGTTCAGGTGTACGCCGGCTCGGCGTCGAGTGCCCGGACATCCTCCGGTACGTCGACACCTCCGACCAGTGCCTCGTTGACCTCGCGTACTCGAGTCAGTTCAGCCTCAAGTTCCGCAACTCGAGCACGGAGCCGGCGCACCTCGTAGGAGAGACGCAGGTCGCTGCCGGAACCGACGTGGCCGAAAAGGGCCTTCGCCATAGTGATGGTCCTCCACGATGAGTGACCTAGTGGGTGTCGGACAACACAAGATCCGAACAGATCAGAGTGCGCCCCAAACAATGGCTCTAGAGTCCCACGCCGAGTGACCGAAAGTCAAGAGCATGCCACATGCCCCCCGACTGATCCGGTGAACACGCAAAAACTTGACGGTCATCCTGACGACAGTTGGGCCAGCGCAGTGTCCACAGGCAGTCACTTCCGGCGAAAGTCGACCAGATCGCCCTGTGCCCTCTGCCACACCACCTCGACCCGATCCGTCCAACCGGGAGTGTGACCCGTCACGAGCAGGCGGGCCAGGTTCTGACATGCGGACGCCGCGCCCTCCGCAATCACCACGACGGCGCCATCGGGCATATTGGTGGCCGTTCCCACCAGGCCGAGCCGGCGGCCACGGGTGCGCACGTAGTCACGAAAACCGACGCCCTGGACACGGCCGACGACACGAGCCGTGAAGCGGACCACGGTCGGGCCAGGCGCCGCCTGCTTCATGGATACCTCGCTCATCAGCACGGTAGGGTACAGCCCATCGTGGACACCTCATCTTTCTCAGACATGGCAGGCTGTTCGAGCGAGGCGCGACGGCCGGTGGACCCTCAACGGGCGCGGCCGCTGGGGCCGCGTTCCCGCCGCAGGTCCACCGCCGTGGCACTCGTCTGCGGAGCCCTCGGGTCCGCTCTGCTGATAAGCGGTTGCGGGCAGAACTTCTCCCAGGACGGCGGAGCGCTACCCGTCCCGCACGCAAGCACCGATGGTGATCGCCATGTGACGCCAGAACCGGTCGACGGCGCAGACAAGATCATCGGACCCGGCTACGCTCCGCCACGGACCTCCGGCCCCACACAGACCGCAGTTCCCAATCTTCCAGGCGGCAAGCTCTAGCCAGGAAGATCCGTCATCTATCCACGCGAGCCGATCGCTGGCGAGACCCGACCGGACACCCGGTTGCCGAGCCCGAGGTCGGCTCGCTCGCCGGCCAGGTAACCCGCCCGACCGCCGCTACCGGAAAGCTGACGCGCCCGCGGCGTCCGCAGGCGCGGGTAGACGGCGGCGAGATGCGCGTCCACCCGCTGACTCCGGTCCGCCAGGACCACCGCGACCGAGGGGCGACTCTCCAAGCCGTCGCCCTCCTCCGCCCGCTGCTGAGCCTGGGCCCGCTCGCGGGCCGTCCGTTCCGTACGGGCCAACCGCTGCGCGACGGCCAAGGCGAACCCGGCCATCCACGACCGGCGAAACGCTCTCGGGTCCTCATACCGCGGCGGGCGCGTGACGGCCAATCCGTGTGCCTGCTGCACAAGCAGCGAGGTGAACAACAACTGCACGCGGCGGATGTCCGCATCCATGCCGAAAAGGTGCGCGGAATGCTCCGTCCCGTGATCACGGCGAACCGTGCGATGCACGAGCCGGCATCCCAGCGGGGCTGCGATGCTCGCCAACAGCGAGACCTTGTCTCGGGCGTAGGGCGAGTCGACGGTAACCACAAGATCTGCGGCGGCGGCCCGACGCGGCGCGGCCTCCTCGATGAGCGCGCGATCGATCCCATACTGCGCGATGAGCTCGGCTGCCTTGACGTTGTAGGTCTCCCTGGCGGCCTCAGTGAGCCCCTCGGCCTCCGCCATGGCCAGGAGTTTTCGCACCCGACCAAGCAGCGCATCCGGATTCATGGCATCTCCGTCCCTCTCGCCTCGGGCGGCTCAAGCACGACCCGACGCCGTCGGTGGTGCCTCACCGAGCCGGGAGCATCCCCGGCTCGGCCCCGGATGAGGCGACAGTGTGGTCCAGCACGCGAGCGGGCCCTCACCGCCCTCACGCTGCGACGTCCGAGATCACCTCGCGAGGAGGTCACTGCCTTCGAACGTTTGATCGAAGCCTACCACCTGGGTCGGCGGGGTGGGCGCTGGCAGGTGGGACAGGTGAAACTGGACCTGTTCATGAAGGCGTCCCGGCGGATCGTGTCCCCACACCGGCTGCAGAGCAGACCTGCGCGACCGTAGACCTCCAGTGACCGCTCGAACAGTCCGCTGACCCCCTCGGTCGAGACATACAGCCTGTCGAAGGACGTCCCGCCCGCGTCGAGGGCCGCAATCATGACCGTACGGACGCAGTCCAGCAGCCGACGGATCTCGGGACGGGTCAATGTCTCCGTCGGACGGGCGTAGTGCAGCCTGGCCGCCCACAGCGCCTCGTCCGCGTAGATGTTGCCCACACCGCTGACCAGCGTCTGGTCGAGCAGCGCCCGCTTGACGCCGGTGCGGCGTCCACGCAGCCGTCGGACGACGAGGTCCTCGTCGAAGTCGGGATCAAGCGGGTCCCGGGCGATGTGAGCGACCGGCTCGGGCAGCTCCCCACCACCGACGGCGACCGCCAGGCCGCCGAAGGTTCGCTGGTCGACGAACCGCAGTTCCCGACCTCCATCAAGGAAGGTGAAGCGGATTCGCAGGTGCTTCTGATCCGGAGTCGCCGGCGGCACCACAAGGAGTTGACCGCTCATGCCGAGATGCGCGATCAGAGCGTCGTCGGGGGCGGATGACGGGCACGACGCCGACGAGGGCAGGCCCGTCGGCGCGCTTTCCGTCTCCGACTCGACCGCCAGCGCCGACACCGGCGCCTCGGCCGGGATCGCCGCCGCGGGTTCCGTCCTCAGTGCGAGCCAGAGGTACTTGCCACGACGTCTCGCGGCGGTCACCCGCCGCCCGACGAGCAGGGCGGAGAATTCACCCGCGCCGGCCGCATGACGGCGAACCGCACGCGGGTGACACACCGCAACCGAGGCGATGACCCGGCCGACGACGCCGCGCTGCAGCCCGCGGCGTACGACCTCCACCTCTGGTAGCTCTGGCATGATCTCCGACCGTCGGGGGCGGTGTCAGGGGCGGAACCGGCACGAGCCATCCGTGCGAAACGGAACGTCAGGGCATGGCAGTCGGTGGTCGTGGCCCTCAGTGACCCGAGACGTGCCCCCGGTCCAGTTGACCTGCCACGGAAGGATCACCGAGCACGGCGGGACCGGTCGGACTGCCGTCTGCATCCTGCTGCTCCGCTGCGGCCGCTCGACTCTCCAGCACGGCGAAGGCCGCTGCCGCAGCCCGCTGCTCCGCTTCCTTCTTGCTGCCGCCCTCGCCCTCGCCCAGCGGCTCGCCGGCGATGCGCGCGTGCGCTGTGAATCTCTTGGCGTGATCGGGGCCGGCCTCCTCGACCACATATTCAGGCGGTCCGAGAGCGAGCAGAGCCGTCTGTTCCTGCAACGATGTCTTCCAGTCCAGCCCGGCGCCGCGACCCGCAGCCTCGTCCAACAACGGATCGAACAGGCGATGCACGAAGATGGAGGCCGCGTCGAGGCCAGCCGAGAGATAGACCGCCCCGATGATGGCCTCGAGGGTATCGGCCAGAATGCTCGCCTTGTCGCGGCCCCCGGTCGTCTCCTCCCCTCGGCCGAGCAGCAGGTAGGGTCCCAGTCCGTTCGGACCGAGGCCACGAGCAACGTCGGCGAGTGCCCGCATGTTCACCACCGAGGCCCGCTGCTTGGCCAGCTGCCCCTCGGGAAGATCAGGATGACGGAGGAAGAGTGCGGCGGTCACGACGAGACCGAGCACGGCGTCACCCAGAAACTCCAACCGCTCGTTGGTGGGAAGACCACCCTTCTCGTAGGCGTAGGAACGGTGCGTGAGCGCCCGGTCCAGCAGCTCCGGATCGATGGCAGCCTCGAGGACCTCGATCAGGCCGTCCCGTGGCGGGGGAGGCGGAAGATGGCGCGTCATCCGGCCAACCCAGCCAGCGCCCGCCGCCGCGCCACCAGGATCGCCATCGCAGCCCGTGTCCGCGGGACGAGATCCCCGCGCACCGCCAAGGACGCCACCCTCAGCGCCGCGAGCAGCCCGCCGGCCCCGGCATCCACGGATCCTCCTTGGGTGTGCTCCGCATGGACCGCGACACCGTCGACCCCCAGCACGATCGTTCCCCCTCGCACATCAGGATCTTCCAATGTTCCCCATGCCGGATCCAGGCCGGCGTCCGTGCCGCCGGCAATATCTCGACGTTCCCAATCTCGACGTTCCCAGCTCGATACACCTCGAATGGTCGACAGCACGACATCACCGGTGTAACCGTCGGTCACCGCGACCTCCAGCCGCCGGTCTGAGCCTGCTGCTGAAGACCAACCAACGGCCGCCCGATCCTGACCGGCCGGCTCAGATCGGGCGAGAACACTTTCCACCGTGCACGGACCGACATAGTTCAGATCGAGCGACCGAAGCAGCTCGTCGGCGAGGCGCCGCGGCGGATCCGACAACGCCTCCCGGGGTCCCAGCAGCCCGATCCGGGGTGTGTCCACCGCGAACCGCAGGGTCGCGTATGCGCTGCCCAGCAGCGCGGACTGGGCAAGCTCGTCGGCCGTCACCCCGACGGTCGACCCGGCGTCACACAACACGACGCCCGCCTCCTGCCGCCCGATGATCGCAGCTAGTACCGCTCGTGTGGCACCGGGAAGCAGTCCGTAGGTGAACTGGGCAGCGGCGACGACCGATTCGATGGGCGCTACCGAGACCATCGCATCGGCGTCGCCCTCACGCGCCAGCCGGGCGGCCACCCTGACGCCGGCGTCCCTGCGCGAGCGGACATCGCGAAGGGCGGCGGGTCCCCCCGCCACCGTGCGGGTAGCGGATCTCAGCAGCACTCTTTCGCCAGCCGAGATGCCGAGCCGTGCAAGCTCCTCACGTACACCTTCCGCGGGCGAAACCAGGATCAGTACGAGACGCGGGTCCGCGTCCAACGCGCTGGGCAACGCCTCAAGGAGGGGCCCCACAGGGAGCCCCTCCCCAAGCAGATCAACGGCGATGCGGGTCACACCGGTCAGACGTCAAGCACCTGACGATCGTTGTACCGGCCGCACGTCGTGCACACGGTGTGCGGCCGGATCACGTGCCCCCGGGAGCACTTCGCGAGGGTCGGCACCTTGGCCTTCCACTGCGAACGGCGAGACCGGGTGTTGCTGCGCGAGGTGCGCCGCTTCGGGACGGCCACTATTCCTTCTCCTTGCTCTCGTCAGGGTCGGACCGACCCTGATCAGTTCCCGTCGGAGCGACGCCTTCCGCCATAGCGGACAACGCAGCCCACCGCGCGTCGAGGCGGTCGTGGGAGTGATTCGGCCCGACCTCGTCGAGCCGTGCCCCGCAGTCCACGCACAGTCCCGCGCAGTCCGGCCTGCAGGTGGGCGACAACGGTAGATCCAGTACCAGCGTGTCCCGGACCACGGGCTCCAGGTCAGCATGATCGTCTACGAGGACCCGGGCGTCGTCGTCATCCGCCACGTCCGCAGCTCGGTCAGCGTAGTAGAAAAGCTCCCGGATCTCGACGGTGCCGACGTCGGACACCTCGTCGAGACAGCGGCCGCACTCGCCCTGTAGCGGGGCCACGACCGTGCCGCTGACCAGCACCCCCTCGATCACCGACTCCAGCCGGAGATCCAACGTGGCGGTGGCCCCCGCGGGGACCCACATCATCTCGGTCCCGAGATCGGCGGGGAGCACCGCCTGGGCCCGGACACGGCGCATCGACCCCGGCCGCCGGCCGAGCTCGCGGGTGTCAAGCACCAGAGGGCCCTTGGGCGTCCTACGGCGGGGGGGGGATCCAGTCATGGCGGCAGTCGAATTCACGTCTAGGTTCGGCTCGGGAAAGCCCGCGGTGGCGGACCTTACATGGGGGTGGGGCTGTTGCAGCGCCGGCTGACGACCGAGAAGCCGGCCTCCGATGGCCCCTCAGGGCATCCCGGAGGACCGCCGGACGCACCCCAGCCAGTCGACGACTACGGATCCAGCGTATCCGATCGGGTCACGACACGGCCCGCACGCTGTCGGCACCCGCCGGGGGACATCCGGCCCCCCATGGCCACTCATCCAGCCCCGGTGTGAAGCGGGCTGCAGGGCGAGCGGCCTCGGGCGCACCCCAGCGGCTGCGGTAGCGACTACTCGACCGCGCGCTCGCGGAGCTGCTTGAGCACCACATCGGGCACGAGGTGCGAGACGTCTCCACCGTAGCGAGCGACCTCCTTCACCAGGCTTGAAGACAGAAACGCATACTGCGGGTTCGTGCTCATGAAGAGCGTTTCCACACCTGCGAGCGAATTGTTCATCTGCGCCATCTGAAGTTCGTAGTCAAAGTCGCTGACCGCGCGCAGACCTTTGACGATCGACTGGATACCACGCGCACGACAGAAGTCGACCACCAGGCCGTGTGACGCATCCACCACTACGTTGGACGGCGCCATCGGATGATTGCGCACCGCCTCACGAATGAGCTCCATGCGCTCATCGATGGTGAACAGGGTGGCCTTGTTCTTGTTGATCGAAACGGCGACCACGACCTCGTCGAAGAGCTTGCTCGCCCTGATGACGATGTCGAGATGGCCGTTAGTGATCGGATCAAATGAACCGGGACAGACTGCCCTCCTCATGATCGAATACCGTACCAGAGAACACCCTCTCCGTACCTCCGGTCACGCAGCGCGAACAAGCCATCCGGCCACGCAACCGGACCCGACCGGTGAGACCTCTCGACTACACAGACACCGTCCGCAGCCAGCCATGCGCCACAACAGAGCTTTGCCAGCACTTCGCCGAGCTCGACGTCGCTCATCGCATATGGCGGATCGAGAAACATCACGTCGTAGGGATCCCCCGAAGTGTTCTGCACCACACGTGACACCGGGGCCTGCACGATCTCGGCGCCCGAAAGCCCCAGGGCAGTCACGTTCCGCCGCAGGGCTCGGACCGCTACCGGATCATGATCGACAAGAAGAGCATGTGACGCGCCGCGGGACAGCGCCTCCAGGCCCACCGCACCCGAACCCGCGTAGAGATCCGCAACCCGGGCACCCGGCAGGTCGACACACGTCGACAACGTGTTGAACAGACCCTCGCGGGCACGATCCGACGTCGGTCGGGTGGATCGACCCGCGGGAACGACGAGTTGTCGACCACCTGCGGTCCCACCGATAATTCGCGTCATCGAGGCGCTGGTCATCCCTTCTCGAGAAAGGCCGCGCTGGCATCATCGAGCGCTGCGTCAAGCAGCCGCCGCAGGGCGGGATGCTGATCCAGTTCGGGATCGGCATCAACCAATCGGGTTGCCTCGATGCGCGCCTCCCGGATCAGCTCCTCGTCCCTCAGCAGCGCCAGCAGCTTCAGGGATCGGCGTCCCCCTGACTGGGCCGCGCCGAGTACATCCCCCTCCCGGCGTTGAGCAAGATCGAGTCGGGCGAGCTCCGCGCCGTCGTTGGTCGCGGCGACCGCTCCCAGCCTTTCCCAGGCTGGCGTGCCCTGGTCCGCCGCCGTATGCAACAGGCACCACCCGGGTGCGGTGCCGCGCCCCACCCGTCCGCGCAGCTGGTGCAGCTGCGACACACCGAACCGATCCGCGTCGAGAACCACCATCACCGTCGCGTTGGGCACGTTCACCCCGACCTCGATGACCGTGGTCGCCACCAGCACATCGATCTGCCCCTCGGCGAAGCGGGTCATCGTGGCCTCCCGCTGTGCTGCCGGGAGGCGGCCATGCAGCGATTCCACCCGCAGGCCCGCAAGTTCACCGTCCACCAACTGTGGCAGCACGTCCGTCACCGTCGCCGCCGGACGTCCCACCCGCCCCGCCGCCTCGTCCGAGAGCGCACCGGGATCGTCGTCCACGCTGTCCCCCCCGATTCGGGGGCAGACAACGTAGGCCTGGCGGCCGGCCGCAACCTCATCACGGATCCGACCCCACATCCGATCGGCCCACGAGCGGATGGCCGCAGGAACGACGAACGTGGCGATCGGAGAACGGCCGCTCGGCAACTCGGTGAGCTCGGATACCTCGAGATCCCCGAAGACCGTCATGGCCACGGTCCGTGGGATCGGGGTCGCTGTCATGACAAGCAGATGCGGTGGGCGCCGGCCCCGTGCCCGCAGCGCGTCACGCTGTTCGACGCCGAACCGATGCTGCTCGTCGACGATGATCAGCCCGAGATCCGCGAAGATGACCTCTTCGTGCAGCAGAGCATGGGTCCCCACGATGAGACCGGCTGAGCCCTCCGCGATGTCCGCCAACGCCTCCCGCCGAGCGCGGGCGCCCATCGAACCAGTGACCAGGGTCACCCGAGTCGCTTGTTCGTCGGCACCGAGCTCGCCGGATCGCGCCAGATCGCCGAGCATCTCCCGCAGGCTCCGGCAATGCTGGGCTGCGAGCGTCTCGGTCGGTGCGAGAAGGACAGCCTGGCCGCCCGCATCGACCACGATAAGCATCGACCGGAGCGCCACGACCGTCTTGCCCGACCCGACCTCGCCCTGCAGGAGGCGGTGCATCGGCACCGGGCGCCCGATATCCCCCGCGATGGTGGCACCCACCTCACGCTGGCCCGCNGTGAGGGGGAAGGGCAGCGCGGCATCGAACGCGGCCAGCAGTCCGTCCGGCCTGGCGCTGCGGGCGGTCGTCGCCAACGCTTCCACCTCGCGGCGACGGCGCGCCAGCGCTACCTGGAGGACCAGAGCCTCGTCCCAGGTCAGACGCTTGCGCCCCGTAGCGACGTCGCCGCGGTTGGAAGGTTGATGCACCAGCCGGTAAGCCTCAGCGAGCGTGGACAGTCGATGCCGCCGACGCAGCTCCTCCGGCAACGGGTCCTCGAGAGGACCGAGGGAGTCCAAGGCCAGGCGGATGCATCTGGCCAAGGTCCAGCTCGGTACTTTGGCGGCGGCGGGATAGATCGGCACCAGCGCGTTTGCGAACAGCGGGCCGGTGACGTCGCCCTCGACCTCCGACTCCAGCAGCTGGACCTCGGGGTTGGTCAGCTGCCGGCGGCCGCGGTACTCGTCGATCTTCCCGGCGAACAGCGCTGTCGTCCCGGGGCGGAGGTCGCGTTCGCGCCAGCTCTGGTTGAAGAAGGTCAGAGCCAGCGCATGGGTGCCGTCTGTCACGGTGACTCGCAGCATGGATCGGCGGCTGCCCCGCATCGGTCGGCGCTCGATCTTCTCCACCCGCGCCTGGACCGTGACTGTGTCACCGACGACCAGGTCGGCGAGATCCGTCAGTTCGCCCCGCTCGTGATACCGGCGGGGCAGGTGTGCGAGGAGGTCACCGACCACATACAGCTCGAGGCCCTCCGCCAACAGGGTGGCGGCCCGCGGACCGAGGAGTGACTTCAGGGGCGTGTCGAGGTCGACCACACCCAGATACTGCCCGAACCGCCGACGACGCCGAGCTCCCTCGCCTTGTGCCCCACGGCCGAGACCACAGCGCCTGAGGTAACCTCAACCTGGTCTCTGCTGCGCGAGTTCTCCCGACCAGGCCATCAGGCTCACGGGATGAGTACGATCGCGGTCCTGACCGCCCGACGTCCCGGGCATGCACCGGGACCATTACTACTTCGACGGAGTGTTTTTCGTGTCTTCGGTGTGCGACGTCTGCGGCAAGGGACCGGGCTTCGGTATGTCGGTCTCCCACTCCCACCGACGCACTCGCCGTCGCTGGAACCCGAACATCCAGACAGTCCGTGCCGTCGTGGGTGGCACCCGTCGGCGACTGAACGTCTGCACCTCCTGCATCAAGGCGGGCAAGGTCGCGCGCGCCTGACGCGCTCTACACCACTTCGTCGAGGTAGGGTTCGGGCTCGCTGACGAACTGATGCCCGGTCTGGCTCGTCCAGACGTGGTGACCCGGCACGGGTTGGCTCAGGATCCAGATCCCGGCATGCTTCAACCGGTGGTGATGACGGCACAGCGGATCCGTGTTGTCGACCCGAGTCTTCCCACCCTCCGCGCGCGACGTCGTATGATCAAGATCGCAGTCTCGTGCCGGCTTGAGGCATCCCGGGAAGACGCAGGTCCTGTCCCGTGCGCGGACGAACCGGGCCATCGCTGGCGAAGGATGGCGTCTGTCTCCCACGTCGAGCACCGAACCGTCAATGGGATCGGTGACGATGCGCCGCCAGCTCGAACGTGAGCCGTGGGCGAGCTCGCGGGCCAGCTCGGCCGGGATCGGACCGTACCCTTCGAGCTCGCCGGGCGCGGTCGAGAGCCCCATCAACGTTGCCAGGGACACCACGACCGAGACCTCGGTGGCGACTGGGCCGTGTCGCTCGCCCATCACCAGATCGACCAACACGTCGGCCCGACGCTCACCGATACTGCGCTCGTCGTCCGGCCCCCCGGCGTCTCGGGCCAGCGCATCGATGCGCCGATAGACGGCAACCATCCGATCCGCGGGCAACAACACCGACAGCTCCCCCATCCCGTCCTCCTTGGCGCGGGTCCGAACGTGACGGTCGCGCTCCCGCCGGCGCCGACGCTGGTCAGCCCCGTCCGGATCGACGGCGAGAACCGACCTGGTCACCGCGGCCCGGAAGCTGGGGCAGCTCGCCCGTGCTCCGCGCGCCAGCACCCTGTTCTCGACCGTACGGGCCTGGCTGACGTCGAGGCTTTTCGTGACGTCGGCCATCGCCCTCACCCGGTCAAGATCGATCTCGCCGGACTCCAACGCCGCAAGCGTCTCGGGCAGCCGGTCGACCACCGCCACTGCCAGCTCAAGCTGGCGTCCGGCGGCGGCGGGCGCGGAACGCGCCACGGCGGCGATCTCATCCCCGGCGAACTCGCTGAATCCCCGTTCCGCGCCCTCCCGGTCGCCCGCAAGCGGAGGACGGAGCCTGGCGAACCTGGCCCGCACGCGCAGCCGCCACGCCTCGAGCCTCGCCAGTTCCCGGGCGATCCGGCCGTCCATATGGAGGCACTCGTCGTCGCTCAGGTCATCCACGGACCGCCCGAACACGGTCGCCGGACCGGGTGACGGACTCGCCCGGTCCGCGTCCGCCGATGCGGACCGGCCTGCGCACTCACCTTCGGTGGACCGGGCCACGCCGTCCTGAGGGGTCTCGCCGACCCCTGAAGTCAAATCGAACATGTATTCGATTATGCATCACCGCCACGACGCCTTCGCCCCGACGCCCGCGATCGACCGGTCGGGGCTGGCCATCGGGCCGTCCGGCGCCAGCCAGTCGGCCGAACGGTGACGGCCCCGGACGCCGTCACCGGGTGCGGCCCCGGACCCCGGCGCCGATCCGTTAGTGTCCCGGCATGGCAGGTACCAGGCGTCGGATTCGACTCGCCCTCCTGTTCGGCGGCCGCAGCACGGAGCACGCGATCTCCTGCGTGTCTGCCGGCGGCGTGCTGCGCGCGCTCGACCCCGACGTCTACGACGTCGTCCTGGTCGGCATCGACCCGTCGGGGCGCTGGGTCCTCCTGCCCGACGTGCATGCCCTCGCACCGGCGGACGGAGAACTTCCCCGGGTCACGGCGTCTCGGGGGACGAGTGTCGTGCTTGCTCCGGACCCGACCGCGTCACGTTGGTTCCCGCGCGATGGTGCGGAGTCCATCCAGGGCCCGCTCGGGGACGTCGATGTGGTCTTCCCGCTCCTGCATGGTCCTTTCGGCGAGGACGGGACCGTGCAGGGCCTCCTCGAGATGGCCGGGGTGCCGTACGTCGGCTCAGGTGTCTTCGCGAGCGCGGCCGCCATGGACAAGCAGCACATGAAGTCCATGCTGCGGGCCGCGGGCCTGCCCGTCGGCCCGTACGCCGTGGTGCGAGCCGGCCAGACCCTGTCCGAAGCCGACCAGGACCGTCTGGGCCTGCCGGTCTTCGTCAAGCCGGCCCGTGGTGGCTCCAGCATCGGCATCAGCCGAGTGGACGCCTGGGCCGATCTGGACACGGCGGTCAAGACGGCCCGGGCGAACGACCCCAAGGTCCTCGTCGAGGCGGCGATTGCGGGACGTGAGATCGAATGCGGGGTGCTCGGCCGGCTGGACGAGCCCGGCGCGCAGGCCAGCGTCCCGGCCGAGATCACCGTCACCTCGTCGACGGGCTTCTACGACTTCGAGGCGAAGTACGTCTCGGACCAGACCCGCTTCGACATCCCCGCGCGGCTGTCCTCGTCGGCGCTGGCCCGAGTGCGGCAGGTGGCGGTGGCGGCGTTCGAGGCGCTCGACTGCGCCGGACTCGCGCGGGTCGACGTGTTCGTCACCCCGGACGATCAGGTGGTCGTCAACGAGGTCAACACGATGCCGGGCTTCACTCCGACGTCGATGTTCCCCAGGATGTGGGCGGCGAGCGGGATTACCTATCCGGATCTGGTCGACCGGCTCGTGCGGCTCGCCCTACGTGACGGCGCCGGGTTGCGGTGACCATCCGGCCGACCTCTGGGTGGACCCCGTCCGAGCAGTCGTCCGGCCTCACGGCGTCGTCGAAACGCTGTGCGCCCGCACGGCCGGGCCGACGGAGACGAGGATGTCGAAAGGTTGCACCTCGGTCGACCCGGAACCCGGCAGGGTGAGAACGACGTGGGGCGATCGGGTCGGAGTCGAGTACCGCACGGTCTCACCGAGCTTCTCCGCGAACCACCCGACACCATCGACCTCCGACAACATCGAGTCCGGCCGGTAGCTCGCCGGCACCCCCGAGACCCCGCAGGTGAGGACGATCGGTCCCCCGCCGTAGGCCGCCGCGGTGTCCCGCGGCGGATCAAGTCGACGCCGGTCGAGGCCGTGACCGAGTGAGGACGGCAACACCCCGATGAGGGCCGCGCAGGACGCACGGTCGGCCGGCGCCGGCACCGGGACATTGGTCAGTCGGACCGGTCCCGGCCCGCTGCAACCCGCCACCAGCAGGCATCCCACGGTGCCGCAGGCGGTGAGTCCGGCGGCCATCCGGCGCGGCGCCAGGGCCGAAGGCCGGGTCCATGGCCGCCAACTGGCGCTCCGCGAGTCGACCCGGCTCAGATCGACTCGCCCGGAGTCCACCCGCCAGGCTGCCGCCGACCGACCCGCCCGCCGGGCGGCTGGCAGACGTCGACCCTGCTTGTCACGACCCACTGCTGTCACGACCCACTGCTGTCATGTCCCGATTGTGGCCATCGCAGGGACCGCCCGCCGGGCGTCCGTCGACCCCACCGACAGCGGCCGTTGCCGACTGACGGTCAGGGTCTGCCCGTGCAGGGCCTGCCCGTGTTCCTGCCCGGATCCCCGGACGGACGATCGGCGGACGAAGCGCCAGCATGCCCGCCGCCCCAACCGAGGCGCGGGCGGGCGGCCTTCAGAAGTGGACGACCGGGCAGGTCAGCGTGCGGGTGATGCCATCGACCGACTGCACCCTCGACATGACCATCTTGCCCAGATCGTCCACCGTGGGCGCTTCAGCGCGCACGATGACGTCGTAAGGACCGGTCACGTCCTCTGCCTGGGTGACCCCAGGGATCTGCTCGATCTCCTTGGCAACCGACGCGGACTTGCCGACCTCGGTCTGGATAAGGATGTACGCGTGGACCACAGACGCTCCCTCGTCGGACGTCAACAGCCCGTCGAGCAGAACTACGGGCCGACAGAAGGTAACAGGCAAACGGGCCGGATGAGAGCCTCTGAGGCCGAGGAATTTCTTCGACTCGACCGACGGGCGCCGGTCGACGCCCTCCGCACGCTCATCCGGCCCCAATCCTGGGGTGCGACGGCCCGATCTCGTACCCGATTGTGATGGCAACCACGATTCTCGCTACTGATAGTGAAGCCCGAGGAGACACATGAGGGTTCGGAGCGTCCCGTGATCAGACCCGCTCCCGGCGCCGCGTCCCCGGCCACGGCGCCACCACGGGTGCTGACCATCGCGGGCTCCGATTCGGGCGGCGGAGCGGGGATTCAGGCCGATCTCAAGACGATGCTCGCGTTCGGCGTCCATGGGATGAGCGCCATCGTCGCCGTGACGGCGCAGAACTCGCTGGGCGTCCATGGTGTCTGGGATCTACCGCCCGAGGCGGTCCGCGCCCAGATCAGGGCGGTGGTGGACGACATCGGGGTCGACGCGGTCAAGACCGGCATGCTGTCCTCGGCCGCCCTCGTCGCCCTGGTCGCCACGGAGCTGAAGCGCGTCGCCGCACCGGTCGTGGTCGATCCGGTGGGCGTGTCGAAGCACGGCGACCCGCTGCTCGCACCGGACGCGGTCGACGTCGTCCGCCGGGAGCTCATGCCGCGCGCGACGATCGCGACTCCGAACCTGGACGAGGTCCGCCTGTTGACCGGTGTGGCCGTGCGGGACGAGGCCGACCTGCCCCGGGCCGCCGCGGCGATGCTCGCGCTGGGGCCGCGTTGGGTGCTGATCAAGGGTGGTCATCTATCCGGTGACGCGGTCGATCTGCTGACCGACGGCTCTACGGAGATCCTCTTGCGCAGCCGTCGGATGGACCGGCGACACACCCACGGCACCGGCTGCACACTGGCCTCCGCGATCGCCTCGAGGCTGGCGGGAGGAGACTCACCGACGCAGGCAGTTCGGGCCGCGAAGGAGTACGTCAGTGGCGCGCTCGCGGCCGGTTTCCCCCTCGGGGCGGGGATCGGCCCGGTAGATCACGGTTATCGTCACCGCAGGTAGCCGGCGGTGGTCCGGGCCGAGCCGGCCCGTGCGATGTCTGGTTCAATCGCCCCGCCGCATGTGACCTGACGCATCCGCATCATCGCCGTGGGAGGTAGCCCGTGGGGGCGAACAGTGCTGCAGTGGCCACGCAGGCAGGCGCCACCCAGGCAGGCGTGGACCACCGGTGGTACCGCATCAGCGGCGGCGCTCCACTGCAGGGCTCGGTCGAGGCGTCCGGCGCCAAGAACTCGGTCACCAAACTGCTCGTGGCCACCCTGCTCACCCCTCAACCGTGCACGCTGACCCGGGTCCCGCGGATCGCCGAGGTCGAGGTCGTTCTGGGCATGCTCACGGAGCTCGGCACCCAGGTGGAATGGCTCGACGAGCACACGGTGCGGCTCACCACCGAACGGATCGTCGACGCCTCGCTGTCGGAGGCCTATTCCGGGGTGAACCGCATCCCGATCCTCATGATGGGTCCGCTGCTGCACCGCGTCGGCGAGGCGGTGATCCCGCTCCCCGGCGGGTGCCGCATCGGGAAGCGACCTGTCGACTTCCATCTCGCCGGGCTGCGGGCGATGGGTGCGGAGATCGTCGAGCAGGTGCGTTCCGTGCAGGTCAAGACCCTCGGCCTACACGGCACCCACGTCGCCCTGCCGTTCCCGAGCGTCGGCGCGACCGAGAACCTGCTGCTCGCGGCGGTGCGCGCGCAGGGCACCACGGTGATTTCCAATGCCGCGGTGGAACCGGAGGTCGTCGACCTCATCCTGTTCCTGCAGCAGATGGGCGCCCTGGTCGACGTGGAGGCCGACCGGACGATCGTCGTCCAGGGCGTCGCGACGCTGCGCGGCGCCACGCACGCGCCCATCCACGACCGGATCGAGGTGGCGTCGTTCGCCGCCGCCGCGGTGGCCACCGGGGGACGGGTGGAGGTGATCGGCGCCCGGCAGGAGCATCTGATGACGTTCCTGAACCACCTGCGCCGGCTCGGCGGCGAGTTCGAGGTGACCCCGCGTGGCATGACGTTCTTCCGAGCCCGACCGCTCACCGCCGCGCATGTGCAGACCGACGTGCACCCCGGGTTCATGACTGACTGGCAGCAGCCGCTGGTGGTGCTGTTGACCCAGGCCAGGGGAGCCTCGGTGATCCATGAGACGATCTACGAGGACCGGTTCGGTTACACTCGTCAGCTCGCGGAGATGGGTGCCGACATCGCGCTGTCGACGCTGTGTCTCGGCGGCAAGTCGTGCAGGTTCGCCGCCCGCGACTTCGAGCACTCGGCGGTCGTGAGCGGCCCGACCCCCCTCACCGGCGGTGATCTTACGATTCCCGACCTGCGGGCGGGCTTCGCCTACGTGCTCGCCGCGTTGGTCGCGGACGGAACGAGCATCATCCGCGGGACCAGATTCCTCGAGCGCGGGTACGAGGACCCGGTCGGCAAGCTCCGCTCGATCGGGGCCCGCGTCGACGCCGATCCGGTACCCGCCCCCCGCGCTGCCGGCCCGTCACCCGAGCCCCCCGCCTGACCAAGTCCACGCCGACCCACGAGCCACGCCAGACCCACGAGCCACGCCAGACCCACGAGCCACGCCAGACCCACGAGCCACGCCAGACCCACGAGCCACGCCAGACCCACGAGCCACGCCAGACCCACGAGCCACGCCAGACCCACGAGCCAGGAGCCACGCCAGAGCCGGCAGGAGTGTCATCCGCGGCCGGCCCCTCCGGTCTGGCGCCGACGTCACCGAAGTGGTCGGTACTCCGGCCCCGGCTCCCGGCTCATCAGATCCTTGACCGCCTCCAGCGGCGGCAGACCCTCGTAGAGGACCCGCTCGACCTGTTGCGTGATGGGCATCGAGACGCCGAGCTGATCGGCCATGGCCAGCAACGGTCGGCAGGACCGCACCCCCTCCGCGACCTGCCGCTGCTCCGCCTCCACCTGCTCCAGGCTGAGTCCGCGCCCCAGCTTCTCGCCGAAGGTCCGGTTGCGCGACAGCGGCGAGCCACAGGTCGCCACGAGATCGCCGAGCCCCGCCAGTCCGGCGAAGGTCATCGGTTCCGCGCCCAGCGCGATACCGAGCCGCGCAGTCTCGGCCAGACCCCGGGTGATCAGGGAGGCGAGGCTGTTGGTACCGAAGCCCATGCCCTCGAGCATTCCCGCGGCAAGGGCGATGACGTTCTTCACCGCGCCGCCAAGCTCGCATCCCGTCACATCATGGTTGGTGTAGGGCCGGAAGTAGGGGGTCCAGCAGGCAGCCTGGACGACTTGCGCCGTCCGGGTCGAGGTGCTGGCGACCACGGTCGCCGCCGGATGTTCGGCGGCGATCTCATGGGCCAGGTTCGGGCCGCTGACGACCGCTATCCGGTCGGGCGTCACTCCGGCGACCTCGGCGATGACCTGGCTCATGCGCAGCCGGCTACCCGCCTCGACCCCTTTCATCAGACTGACGTAGATAGCGTCGGGTGCGATCCGCGGCACCCAGCGGGCGAGCACCGAACGCAGCGCCTGGGAGGGAACGGCCAGCACCACGAGCTCAGCGCCCGCCAACGCGCCGCCCGGATCGGACGTCGCCCGGATCCGGTCGGGGAGCTGGACCGAGGGCAGGTAACGGGGGTTGACATGCCGGTTGTTGATCGAGCGGATGACTTCCGGGTCCCGGGCGACGAGGTCGACCCGGGCGCCCGCGTCCGCGAGGACCTTCGCGAAGACGGTCCCCCACGATCCGGCGGTCAGCACCGCCACCCGCCTCACCTCGTCCTCCCGGGAGCAGCGCGACGACCGCCCTCGGTCGCGCCGACGCGGGCCCCGCCGGGTCGGGCCGGGGTCAGGGGCGGGGCTGCGACACCGCTCGCGGCATCCTCGGACCGGCTGTTGGAATCGGCGGTAATGGTTCCCTCCGGATGGGTCACGGGACCGGCGTCGACGTCCGGTGCGGCGAGCACCCCGACGCTGCGCGATGGCGTGCCCACCGCGTCCTCACACTCGACCGTAGACGCCGCTCTGGCGGGCATCACGCAGGATGCGGCGCTCACCAGCGACGTTGCCACCCACCAGGGAGATTCCCACGACTCCATCGCCGAGAGGGCACGCTGCGCGAACAGTCGCGCCCGCCACCCGCACGATCAACGCGGGCAGCGACCGGAGGCAGACACTGGGGATACGCGCGCGGACGACGCTCACCCCACGACCAAGGTGCGGCGTTGGCCGACTCTCGCGCAATGCGCCCCTGCCACCGCTGGCCATCGACCGGATCGGGGCATCCGGCTCGCGACGCCACACGGCGTCATGGCCTATGGTCACCTTCGTGTGGCTCCCACGAGGCGGGGCGTCCTGGACGGTCCTTCTGCCGCTCAAGAACCTGGCGCGGGCGAAGAGCCGGCTGGACCGGCCGGACCGTAGCCTGCTGGCGCTCGCAATGGCCCTTGACACGGTGACGGCCGTGCTCGCCTCGGCAACCGACCTCGTCGGCGCCGTGGTGATCGTGACCAATGATCAGACGGTCCGTCGGGCGCTGTCGCGGTTGCGGGACCAGGGTGACATCAGCGCCGGGCACGAAGCGGGTCGGGCGCCGGCCCTCGCACTGTCGACGCAGGAGCGGGCCCGCCTCGTCATTGTTCCGGACACCCCCGGCCAGGGCCTCAACCCGGCCCTGGCGCACGGCGCAGAGCTTGCCGCGGGCCGCTGGCCCGGGCGTCCGCTGGCGGCCCTGTCCGGGGATCTGCCGGCGCTGCGGACCGCGGAGCTGCACCAGGCCCTGGCGGCCGCCGGCGACCATCGCCGCGCGGTCCTCGCCGACGCCGCGGGCACGGGCACCGTGTTGCTCACCGCCGCGACCGGGTCGCCGCTGGGTCCGTCGTTCGGACCGCTCAGCCACGATGCGCATCGTCGCTCGGGCGCCGTCGACCTGACCGACACCCTCGGGTCCTCGGTACCCGGGCTACGGCGCGACGTCGACACCGTCGACGATCTCGCGCAGGCACGTCATCTGGGGGTGGGTGACGCAACAGCGGCGGCGCTCCTGGCTGGCCGGGCGCCGGTGCCCTGACCAGGGCCGCCGCACGCCGGCAGGGACCGCCGCCCAGGCGGCGTCGTCAGGCGGCGGGGTCCGCCCCTCGAGCCGGCTCGGCGGCCGGCAGCCGGCCGCCGGAGGGGGGCCACGGCCGGATCTGCGGAAGCGGCAGCGGACCCGGCCGCGCGAAGAGGTATCCCTGACCCAGCTCGCACCCAAGTTCCTCCAGCTCGGCGATCTGCCCCTCATGCTCGATGCCCTCGGCGACGACGACGGCGCCGAGCGCATGCGCAAGAACAATCATGGAACGGCGCATCGCCGCAGCCCGGCCCCCGTCCTGCGGCGGTTCCAGCAGAGTCCGATCCAGCTTCACGACGTCCACAGGAAGCAGGTGCATCGCGGCGAGCGTGCTGTTGCCCGCGCCGACGTCGTCCAGAGCGACGGCGACGCCCAGCGCACGCACCTCGTCGAGCACCTCGCGCGCACCATGCAGGTCGTCGATCCGGCTCGTCTCGGTGATCTCGACGACCAGGCGCCGGGGATCGAAGCGACTGGCGGCGAGCGCGCGGGCGACGCTGTCGAGCAGGGTCGTGTCGGCGACCCTGCTGGCCGAGACGTTCACGTGCAGGCGCAACGTGGAGTCCGGGTAGGCCACCGCTATCTCCGCGCAGGCCTGGGTGAGGATCATGTCGTCCAGCGCGCCGACGATGCCGCCGTTCTCCGCGGCGGCGACGAAGGTGCCGGGCGGCACCGGCCCGCGGCCCGGTGCCGTCCACCGGGCGAGCGCCTCCAAGGCGACGGGTCTGCGGTCGCGCAGGCGCACGATGGGCTGGTAGTGGACGTCGAATCCGGCCGATCGGCCGCCCCGACGCAGCGCGGTGGCCAGTGCGTCGGCGAGATGGGTGCCGGCGACGAGATGGGTGCCGGGAGTGGCGCACGACCCGGGCCGATAGACGACCAGGCGGTTCTTGCCCGTCCGCTTCGCCGCGTGCACGGCCGTGTCGGCCCGGCGCAGCAGGGCCTCCGTCGTCTCCTGGGTACGGCCGGCCACAACCAGCCCCACGCTGCCCCGCACGGGCCAGTGATGGCCGCCCACCGACACGGGTTGGCGCAGGGCCGCGAGCACCCGTTCGGCGACCGTCTCGGGCAGCTCCCGCCCCCCGTCGAGCAGCACGGCGAACTCGTCGGAACCCAGCCGCGCGACGGTGTCCGTGGCGCGCACGCAGTGTCGCAGACGCTGGCCGACGGTACGCAGCAGATGGTCCCCGGCGGCATGGCCGAGGCTGTCGTTGATGATGCGGAAGTCGTCGAGGTCGCAGTACAGGACGGCGACGTCCCGACCGTCGCGGCGGCTGGCGGCGAGGGCATCGGTCAGCCGCTGGTGGAACAGCGTGCGGTTGGCGAGCTCGGTGAGCGGATCGTGTGACGTCCAGTACCGCACCTCGCGCTCGGCGTTCCCGACCAGCGCCACCAGCCGCTGGCTCGCTCGCAGGGTGACCATCTGCCGGACGAGGACCGCGGCGATCAGAGTCGAGCCGACCACGATCTCGACCGGATCGAGCACGACGCCTGCCCGCGATCGGTCGAGCATCAGCGCGGCGACGCCGGCGGCGGGAACATAGGGCACCGCGAGCCGCAGCCAGCCGACGAGGTCGCCGCGTGGCCCATCCCGGGCCGCCCGATTCCCGTCGGCCACCCAACCCGCTCGCCACGCCGCCAGGACGACGAGCAAGGCGCCGACCACCGCACCAAGACCCGCCCACGATCTACCCAGCCGGCCGGCATCGCCGCCGACCTGCGTGCACCAGTCTCCGACCACTGCCAGGCACACCAGGCCGGTCCCGGCCGCGGCGACGGCCGGCAGGTCGACCGGCTGGCGGAAGCCCGCGACGTGCAGGACCGCGAGCGCCAGGACGAGGACGACGATCGGGTGCGCGACCGTTATCAGGTGTCGCACCACCCCGACGCCGCTTTCACCCCCGCCAACATCGGCGACATCGGCCTCGCCGAGGCCGGCCAGGATGCCCGACCAGGTGAGCAGGAACAGCGAACCGCCAAGGATGATCTCGTCCAGAGCCGTGGCCGGCACGCCGACGAGCCCGCCGGTCAACCGGGACCCCCCGCCAGCACCGCCACCCGCACCGCTGGGCACGCCCGCAGTCCGCAGGCCGTCGTCGAGGCGGCCCAGCCGCGAGCCTCCGCCGGCGGGCCAGCCCACCTCGCCCAGTCCTCCGGCCGAGGTCGAGGCCGAGGCCGAGGCCGAGATCGAGATCGAGATCGAGTTCGAGGAGCCGAGCAGCGTGCATCGGGCCCGGGAACGCCGCACCCGGCTCGCCGGTACCGCGGCGAGAGCGGCGAGGGCCAGGACGGGCATGGCGAGCTGCCCGGCGTCGGCGAGGTACCCGACGTCCGCGACCGTCGGGCGGTCGGTGGCGAACCGATCCCAGCGGTGCAGCGTCCAGGCCGTCTGCCCCACGGTCCAGGCGGTCAGCGCGAACGACAGCCAGACCAGCCAGCGGCCACGGGGCCGGCCGAGCCGGCGTCCGGCCCACGCGCAGCTCAGCGTCGCGGTCAGGCCGGAAGCGATTGCGGCGGCGTCGACGAGCATCCCCCGTCCCGCCCTCCTCCCCGTGCGCCGGCCGCCTGGGACAAAGGATCCTGATGGAGCGACGGAAACGGCCGATCAAATCACCGCATGTCATTGACAAGCGCGTGGGCGCCCATCGTCAACGTAGCGCGTGATCGCCCTATCACAAAGAGTAGATAGATGCCTCGCGTGCCGCGCGGTCTTCTCGGGCGTCCACCATGTCGACCGTCACGGCCCGACCCCACTCGGGGGCGGCAACCCGCGAGGACGCTCACCCCATGGAAGGGTCGCACCCCGACGGGGAGATCACGGCGTGGACTGAACGTCGACGACGGTGACCCGCTGACTGGCGGTCAGGGNCCCCCNCCCCNCTCCGGTGTACCAGCCGGACGTCGGCGCGACGTCGGAGTAGTCGCGGCCGACCGCGACCGTCACGTAGCGGAGATCCGCGAGCCGGTCGTGGCAGGGATCGTAGGCGACGGCGAGGGCGCCGGGTTCCCAGCCGGCCGCGCCGGCCGCCGCCCCTACCCCTGCTCCCGTGCCGGTCCGGGGAACGCCATCGGCCACCCCACCGCTCATGACGACCTCCACCCAGGCGTGTGACGGGCCGTCCCCGACGAGATGCCCGGACACGTAGCGGGCGGGCAGCCCCGCCGCGCGACACAGGGCGAGCATCACGTGCGCCTGGTCCTGGCAGACCCCCGAACCGCCGGCGAGGGCCTGGGCCGCGGTGGTCGTCACATCCGTGCTGCCGGGGACATACCGAATTCGGCTGTGCACCCAGCCGCAGAACCGGCGTGCCGTCGCCACTGGATCGTCGGTGGCCAGGGCGCGGGCAGCCGCGGTGAGCGCCGCGTCCGGCACAGTCAGCGGGGTGGCGTCGAGGAGCCGACGGCCGGCCAACGCCGTGGCTCGCAGCCATGGCCGGGCACCCCCGACGATCCGGTCGATCGTCACGGTCACATCGAAGTCAAGCCGGGGCGGCACCCGGTCGAGGCGCACCACCGCACTTCGCGTCCCGTCGGCGCCACGTCGCCAGGTGGTGCGGGCCGCGTCGGAGGAGACCACCAGCCGGGCGTCACGGACGGTCTGGTCGCCATGCCGATTGGGCGGGACCACGACGAGTCGGTGCACCAGGTCGGTGGCGTCGCCGTCGTAGGTGTACCGGAAGCGCTGCGCAACCCGATACGTCACCCGTGTGCCGGCCGGCAGGTCGGTCAGGTTGACGGCAGCCACCCCCGACTGGTCCCCCCCGGGCAGATCACCCCCGGACACCGTCGAGGGTTGCGGCAGCGTCGCTGCCCCGCCGGGTTCGAGCGGATCCGACATCCTCACCGGAGGTCTCCCCGCCCCAGCACCGGCCCGCCAAATAGTGTGATATCAGACACACAGTGCCCACTTGACCGGGGAACAGCCATAAGGACCGATCCTAGGAAGAACGACCGGTCGACGACGGATGTTTCCATCACACTGCCGATCGTCGCCTTTGCCTGTTTCCATGCCGTTAACTGCGGGTCCCGGACCCGGCAAGCGATCATCTGGGGGCGACCAACCCACTACAACGGGCACGGATCGAACCGGTGGCCCGCCATGATGCCGCCGATGCGTCATCGGCACCGCCGTATCCGGACATCGTCCCGCGCTGCCGAGTTCACCGGCGGCTGGCACCATCTACAGGCATGAGCGAGCTGGTGGCGACCCGTCCCGAACAGCCTCAGCGCAAGGCCCGCAGCGGCCTGCTCGAACCTCTGGAGGCGCCCCGTCCGCCCGCGCCGTCAGATCTGCCGGCCGATCGGTTCATCAACCGCGAGACCTCCTGGCTCGATTTCAACGCCCGGGTGCTGGCGCTCGCGGAGGACGTCTCCACGCCGTTGTTGGAGCGTGCCAAGTTCCTGGCGATCTTCGCCAGCAACCTCGACGAGTTCTACATGGTCCGGGTCGCCGGTCTGATGCGGCGTGAGGCCACCGGACTCGCGGTCCGCTCGGCCGACGGCCTGAGTGCACGGGAGCAGCTCGACCTCGT
Source organism: Frankia torreyi (assembly GCF_000948395.1). GTDB lineage: Bacteria > Actinomycetota > Actinomycetes > Frankiales > Frankiaceae > Frankia > Frankia torreyi. Next base: position 46,844 of record NZ_JYFN01000028.1, read on the forward strand.
CAGCCGGGCCACCGCGCAGCTGACGGAGCGGCACTCGCGCTGCTTCACCGACGAGGTCGTGCCGTCGCTGGCGCACGCAGGGATCAGTATCCGGTTCTGGTCCCAGCTCAGCGAGGCCCAGCGGGAACACCTGCATGACTACTTCCACGAGCAGATCTTCCCGGTGCTCACCCCGCTCGCGGTCGACCCGGCGCATCCGTTCCCCTACATCAGCGGCCTTTCGCTCAACCTCGCCGTGCAGGTCCGCGAGCCGGGCGGGGAGATCGACCACTTCGCCCGGGTGAAGGTGCCGCAGAACGTGCCGCGGCTGGTCCCCGTCGCAGTGGATCCGGCCGGGGACTTCCCCGCGGACGGCCCGACGCAGGCGGAGAGCGCCTGCTTCGTGCCACTCGAAGAGGTGATCGCCGCGCACCTCGACCAGCTTTTCCCGGGCATGGAGGTGATCAACTCCCACCTGTTCCGGGTCACCCGCAACGCCGACCTCGAGGTCGAGGAGGACGAGGCGGAGGATCTGCTGCAGGCCCTGGAACGGGAGCTGGCCCGCCGACGCTTCGGTCCCGCCGTCCGGCTGGAGGTCGACGACGACATCGATTCCGACCTGTTGGCGCTCCTCATGCGCGAGCTCGAGGTCACCGAGCGGGAGGTGCACCGGGTCGCGGGGATGCTGGACCTGTCGGCCCTGTGGGCCCTGTACGACCTCGACCGGCCGGAACTGAAGGACGCGCCGCGGGTTCCGATCACCCATCCTCGACTGATCACCGAAGAGGGGGAGACGCCCGACTTCTTCAGCGTGCTGCGCGAGGGTGACGTCCTCGTCCACCATCCGTACGACTCGTTCACGACCTCGGTGCAACGGTTCATCGAACAGGCTGCCGCCGATCCGCACGTCCTCGCCATCAAGCAGACGCTCTATCGCACGTCCGGCGACTCCCCGATCGTGGACGCTCTCGTCTCGGCGGCCGAGGCGGGCAAGCAGGTCGTCGTGCTGGTCGAGATCAAGGCGCGGTTCGACGAGAGCGCCAACATCCGCTGGGCGCGCGAGCTGGAGCGGGCCGGTTGCCACGTCGTCTACGGCCTGATCGGATTGAAGACCCACTGCAAGACCTGCCTCGTCGTCCGGCAGGAGCGCGGCGGGCTGCGCCGGTACTGCCATGTGGGCACCGGCAACTACAACCCCAAGACCGCGCGGCTCTACGAGGACCTCGGGCTGCTCACCGCCGATCCGGAGGTGGGCGCCGACCTCACCGATCTGTTCAACGTGCTCACCGGGTACAGCCGGCAGACCGAGTACCGCTCGCTGCTGGTCGCTCCGCAGCACATGCGTGACGGGATCCTGCAGCGCATCTCCGCGGAGGCGCGGGNGGCCCAGGAGGGCCGTCCGTGCGGCATCCGTCTCAAGGTCAACAGCCTGGTCGACGAGCAGGTGATCGACGCGCTCTACCGCGCGTCCATGGTGGGAGTTCCCGTGCACTGCCTGGTGCGGGGAATCTGCGCCCTACGGCCCGGCGTACCGGGTCTGTCGGAGACGGTGCACGTCCGGTCGATCCTCGGCCGCTTCCTCGAGCACAGCCGGGTCCTGGAGTTCGCGTCCTCGGACGAGTTCTGGATCGGAAGTGCCGACATGATGCATCGCAACCTGGACCGGCGGATCGAGGCACTCGTCCGGGTGCCGCATCCGGAGCGCCGCGACACCGTGCGCCGCATCCTCGATCACGCCTTCTCCGACGAGGTGTCCGGGTGGGTGTTGCAGTCCGACGGCCGGTGGGAACGGCGGACGGCCGGACCGGACGACGTCCGGCTGTCGGACTACCAACACGACCTCATGGCCGAGGCCATGCGGCGCGGGCACCGGTAACCCGGCGCCCGCACCGTGGATCAGTCGCCGCTCGCCGAGACGCTCGACTTGAACTCGGAGCCGGGCCGGAACTTCGGCACCACCGAGGCCGCGACGTGCACGGGCTCGCCCGTCGCCGGGTTGCGCCCGGTGCGCGCGGCCCGCTCGACCCGCTCGAACACGCCGAATCCGGTGATGGTCACCTTCTCGCCGCTGGCGACGGCCTCCTGAATGGCGTCGAACACGGCGTCGACGGCTTTGGTGGCATTCGACCGTCCGCCTTCGATCTGCTGGGCGATGCGGTCAACCAACTGGGACTTGTTCACAACAACCTCCGGACGCCCCCCGCAGGCGCGGGGTGGGGAGCAGATCGGGCATCACACTGCGCTGCACCGTAGGCATCTCCACTGTCGAGGGCAATTCCCGCGACCGTGTCGCGTCACACAAACCCGCACGTCAACGGGTTCGAGCCGGTGGGCGACGGGATGCGTGCTGTACGGCCAGCGCGCAGCATCCGGTAGATTCATCACGTTGAGTAGCGAGAGGCGTCTGTTTTTTTGGGCGCAATGTCACGCTTTGGTGGCCGGCCGCCTCCGCGAGCGCGGGATCAGCTCTGCTACGTAATCAACCAAACGCCGCAGGCGATGGCGAACGGGTCGGCGCCGGTCGGTAGTCGACCGACCACTAGAGCAGACCTGCCCACACATCGGCCCCGATGTTAATTTCGTCACATCGGGGCCGACGGTCGAGTGGAGAGGCCGAATCGTCTGTGCCGCAGGCCTCCACCCGGTCGGAGCGGGATCCGCGGCCGGAGCCACCGCCGACGTTGGGACGCCCGCGCGCGGGCGCTACACCGCTGAGGGCAGCCAGCCCGGCCGGGTCGCCTCGAAGCCGGTGATCAGCTCCTCGTGCCGCAGGGTCAGGCCCACGTCGTCGAGCCCCTCCATCAGCCGCCAGCGGGTGAAGTCGTCGAGCTCGAACGGGGCCACCAGGCCGGCTCCCCGAACCTCGCGAGCGGCCAGATCGACGGTGATCTCGACGGTCGGGTCCTGCTCCACGGCCGTCTGCAGGGCCTCGACCGTCCCCGCCGGCAGCTGCACCGGCAACAGCCCGTTACCGAGCGCGTTGCCCCGGAAGATGTCGGCGAACCGGGGCGAGATCACCGCCCGGAAGCCATAGTCCTGCAGCGCCCAGACGGCATGCTCACGCGACGAGCCGGTGCCGAAGTCGGGGCCCGCGACCAGGATCGACGCCTCGGCGTAGGCCGGGTTGTTGAGCACGAAGCCCTCGTCGGCCCGCCACTCGGAGAACAGGCCGGCGCCGAACCCGGTGCGCTCGATGCGCTTGAGCCACTCGCTCGGAATGATCTGGTCGGTGTCGACGTCGCTGCGCCGCAGCGGCACGGCCCGACCGGTGTGAATCGTGAACGCCTCCATCGCCGGAAACGCTCCCCTCTGGACGATGTCGTGATCAGGATGGCGGTCGCGGTCGCGGGCACCCGCCGGTTCGACGCCGAGCGGCGACCGCATGGGCCCGGCCTACAACTGCGCCGGGGCGGTGAGCTGACCGGTGACCGCGGTGGCGGCGGCGACTGCCGGAGAGACGAGGTGGGTCCGCCCGCCGGGGCCCTGGCGTCCCTCGAAGTTCCGGTTCGACGTGGAGGCGCTGCGCTCCCCCGGGCGCAGCGTGTCCGGGTTCATCCCGAGGCACATCGAGCAGCCGGCGCTGCGCCACTCCGCTCCGGCGGCCCGGAAGACCTCGTCCAGCCCCTCCGCCTCGGCCTCCGCCTTGACCTGCATCGACCCCGGGACGACCAGGGCCCGGACGCCGTCGGCCACCCGCCGGCCCCGCAGCACGTCGGCCGCGGCCCGCAGGTCACTGAGTCGACCGTTGGTGCAGGAGCCGATGAACACCGTGTCGACGGTCACCTCGGACAACGGTGTGCCCGCCGTGAGTCCCATGTAGGTCAGCGCGCGCTCGGCGGAGGCCCGCGCGGCCGGGTCCGCGTAGTCGCCGGGCGTGGGGATCAGCGAATCCAGCGGCGCTGCCTGGCCCGGGTTGGTCCCCCAGGTCACGTACGGGGTGAGGCTCGCGGCGTCGATGACGACCTCTCGGTCGAACACGGCGTCGTCGTCCGAGGCCAGCGTGCGCCAGTAGGCCACGGCCTCGTCCCAGTCCGGTCCGGTGGCGGCGTGCGCCCGACCGGCGAGGTACTCGAACGTCGTGTCGTCGGGAGCGATCATCCCCGCCCGCGCCCCGGCCTCGATGGACATGTTGCAGACGGTCATCCGGCCCTCCATCGACAGGCCCCGGACCGCCGCACCGCGGTACTCGATGACGTGCCCGGCGCCGCCGCCGGTGCCGATCCGGGCGATGATCGCCAGGATGAGGTCCTTCGCGGTGACGCCGGCCGGCAGGTCGCCGTCGACCGTGACCGCCATCGTCTTCGGCCGGCGCTGCGGCAGCGTCTGGGTCGCGAGCACATGCTCGACCTGGCTGGTGCCGATGCCGAAGGCCAGCGCCCCGAACGCGCCGTGGGTGGAGGTGTGGCTGTCGCCGCACACGATCGTCATGCCCGGCTGGGACAGCCCGAGCTGCGGGCCGACGACGTGGACGATGCCCTGACCGGGGTCGTTCATCGGGTACAGCCGCACCCCGAACTCCGCGCAGTTCTTGCGCAGCGCCTCGACCTGGGCTGCGGAGATCGGATCCGCAATCGGCGCCAGCGTGTTCGTGGTCGGCACGTTGTGGTCCTCGGTGGCGAGGGTCAGGTCGGGGCGACGCACCGGCCGGCCGGCCAGCCGCAGCGCCTCGAACGCCTGCGGCGAGGTGACCTCGTGCACGAGGTGCAGATCGATATAGAGCAGATCCGGTTCACCGTCGGCGCGCCGCACCACGTGGGCGTCCCAGACCTTCTCCGCGAGTGTGCGCCCCATGGCCCCACTCCCCTCCTGCGCCGGGCGAGCAGCCCGCGCGGTCATCCGACAGTCCTGAGTTCGGGGTCGTGCCACGACTCGGTGCCGCGCCATTTGCCCGATCTTGCCATCCCGCCACCATCTCACTATGATCCCATTATGTGGGATGGCAGTATCAGCTTATGAAACAGCTTAGCGGAGTCGGGGTCCTGGACAAAGCTGCCCTCGTCCTGGCCGCCGTGGAGCAGGGGCCAGCCTCCCTCGCCGACCTGGTGGCTCGGACCGGGCTCACCCGGGCGACCGCGCACCGTCTGGCCAGTGCGCTCGAGATTCACCGCCTCGTCGGGCGGGACGGCGCCGGCCGGTTCGTCCCCGGCCCGCGGCTGGCGGCCGGGGTGGCCACCCCGCTGCCCTGGGATGTGCTCGACCGGGCCGACAGGATCCTGACCGAACTGCGCGATGTCACCGGGGAGAGCACCCAGCTCTACGTCCGACGCGGCGCCCTGCGGCTGTGTGTGGCCGCCTCCGAGCGGGCGAGCGGCCTGCGCGACACGGTTCCGGTCGGCGCCGCGCTGCCGATGACGGCGGGGTCCGGGGCCCAGGTCCTCCTCGCGTTCGCGGATCATCCCGACCCCGAGCTACTCGCCGCCGCACCGTTCGACAGCGGCACGCTCGCCCTGGTGCGCGAGCGCGGCTGGGCCGAGAGCATCGGCGAGCGGGAGACCGGTCTGGCCTCGGTGTCCGCCCCCGTGCGCGGGGAATCCGGAACGGTGATCGCGGCGGTGTCGCTGTCCGGCCCGCTGGAGCGCCTGACCCGATCACCCGGGCGCCGGCACGGGTTGGCCGTACTCGCCGCGGCGGCGCGGCTGTCGACATCGGCCGTCGACTGAAGGATCCACTTGCCGTCAACCCCAGGCCACCGGAGATCGGCCGGCTTGCCGGTCCGGTCGGGCCCTGCGTGCGGCCGGCGTGACCACGCAGACACGTTTTCCCCGCTTGTCCCGGCTTTCTCGAGATTGCGGATGCCCCGATCGGGCCCCACAACTGAACGGAGCACGGACTACGCCCGCCGGGTCCGTTCCGGCGTCCCGGTGGCGCGGGTCTCCCCCGCCGCAGGGAGTGTCCTTCCGCCGTCGTAGCCTGTTCGAGTCGTCCGTCTCGGATGATCGGAGACGTAGGCCGGATGACCCAGTGGGGTCATTGCCATCCAGCGAGCAAGCGATATAGGTCGCCCGCGCACTGGGGGCGCCCGTCCGGAGGACTCTTCGGGTTCCGCATGGCCGGGCGGTCGTCGCCCGCGGCGGCGCCGCCGTAGGTTCGGCCGCCTCGTGCGGCGCCAAGGAGGGACAGGGCGCGGTGCGCAAACTGGGTTCGCGGTACGTGCTGCACGAGCTGCTCGGGCAGGGTACGACCGGCCAGGTCTGGCGAGGTGTCCGGGTCCAGGACGACGCCGCGGTGGCGATCAAGGTGCTGCGTCCCGAGCTCGCGAGCGATCCGGAGATCGTCGAGCGGTTCCTGCGGGAGTGGGATCTCCTCGTGGATCTCGACAGCCCCGATCTGGTCGCCGTCCGCGACCTCGTCAACGAGCCGGACGCGCTGGCCATCGTGATGGATCTCGTCGAAGGCCATGACCTGCGGGCGCACCTGCGTGAGTTCGGCCCACGGCCCGCCCAGGAGGCGGTCCGGCTGGCGATCGGTACCCTCTGGGCGCTCGACAGCGTGCACGCCGCCGGGATCGTCCACCGGGACGTCAAGCCCGAGAACATTCTCATCGACACGTCCCAGCCCGACCGCCCGATCGTCCGCCTCACCGACTTCGGCATTGCCCGCATGATCAGCACGCCGTCCCGCGTCAGCGCGACCGGGCCGATCGGCACCCCCCTCTACATGGCGCCCGAGCTCGGCACCGGCGCCCCCCCGACCCCCGCCGCCGACGTCTACTCGGCGGGGGTGGTGCTCTACGAGCTCCTCGCCGGATCGCCGCCATTCGACTCGACGAATCCCGCGGAACTGCTGAGGGCGCACCGGGAGGACGACCCGCAGCCCATCGCCGGCGTGCCGGCGCCGGTGTGGGACGTGCTCGTCGGCATGCTCGCCAAGTCCCCGCGGCGACGGCCGGCGAGCGCTGCCGACGCGGCCGACGACCTCAGCGACGCGCTCGAGGTAGGCCTGCGCGGCGCCGCCGGCGCCGCCGAGGAGCGCGACCGGCGCGGCGGCGCGAAGAGCTCGGGACCCGGCGAGCTCCCCGACGAAGCGGCCCCGACCGGCGCCTATCACCGGCGGGTCGGCGAACGGCCGGCAGCGCCGGCCGGCACCCAGCGGGTGGTCCGGCCCGCAGCCGCCGCGGCGGCCGTCGGGGCCGCGGCGGGCACCGGTGGCTGGAACGACCTCGAACATACCCAGATCGCGGGCAGCCTGACCGCCGCCGCGACGAAGGTCAACGGCTGGGACGGCGGCGATCCCGAGCACACTCGTATCGCCCCGGTGACCAGCGCCCAGAGCGGCGGTCGCGGCGGTTGGGACAGCGACGCGCCGACCGGGATGAGCCCCGCGGTGCGTGTCCCCGCCCGCTCCGGTGGCCCGGCCGCCGACACGAACACGGTCATGTCGGCAATCCCGGCCAGCAAGCAGCCCGGCGCGGCCGGTGGCAACGCCGGGGGCGGGTCGCGGGCGGCGGCCGACCGCCGCCGGCGCACCCGGATCGCGGCCGGTGCCGGTCTCGTCGTCGCCCTCGTCGCCGGGGCCGGGGGCTGGGCGCTCGCCTCCGGCGGCAGCACCAACACGGCGCTGTCCGCCGACCGCGCCGCCGAGTCCTCGGCCGATCCGAGCGCGGGCAACCCGGCCGCCGGCTCTCCCGGTGCCGGGGCACCCGGCATCGCGATCGGCGTCGATGGAAGTGCCCCCGGGGCGGTCGCCGGCCGGCCCGGGGCGAAGGGCTCCCCCGCGCCCGGCGCGCACCCGTCAGCCGGCGCCTCCGCCGCGGCCACGACCCCGGCCAGCAGCCCGACCGCGGGCAGCAGCCCCTCGCCCTCGCCGACCGACGACGGCACGGTGACGGTCCCCAACACCGAGGGCAGCGCGGCCGACACGGCGGTGAACACGCTGAAGTCCGCCGGTTTCACGAACGTCAACAAGACCTTCGGCTGCTACAACACCGGCAAGGCCGACAACGTCGCCCACCAGTCCCCGAAGACCGGCAAGGTCGCCCGGACCACGGCCATCAGCCTGCAGGTCGAGGACTGCGCCCAGGTCCCGAACGTCAACGGGATGTCGGAGTCGGACGGCAAGTGGCAGCTCTACTGGGCCGGCTTCACCTCCACTGCGGTCAACGGGGCGTGCGCCAACGGTGAGACGAGCAAGATCTCCGGGTACTCGCCCACGGGGCAGCGCCCGCGGCACTCCACCACTGTGACGCTGACGGTGACCTGCACCAAGCCGGCACCGGCCCCGACGACGCCCGCGCCCGCACCTACCCCGTCGACAGCTCCCACGACGGCCACGAAGGCCTGACGCGGCACGAAGGCCTGACGCGGTCGGGCGGGGCCCCGCCCCGTCTCGGCCGGGCCCCGCCCGATTCCCGTCGCGGCAGCGACTCCCGCCCCGCGTGCGGCGGGGAGTCGCTGCCGCGGTGCCGCCCCGCGCGGCGTAGTCAGATACGCCGGACGGATTCCGGCTCTCGCCTCTCATCCCCACCAGATCCCGGCAGACACGCGGCCGCCGCCCGTTCTCCTGCCGGCCGGGACAGTCATGCCGCCCGCCAGGGCGAAGCCGGTGGGAGACCGACGCCGACGAGACCGGCCGTCAGCCGGTCGGCGGGGGCGATCACTCGGACGCGATGATGCATGATGTCCGGCGCGATGCGGCGACCGCGCCGTCCAGCCGCCACCAAGCGGGCGCCCGGCCGCCGCTCAGCCGAGCTTGTCCAGAGGCAGCGACCGGATGTCGTCCCGGGCCAGCGGACCGCCGCCCAGCCGCGGCACACGAGGCTCCTCGTCGTCCGTCCGGATGCTGCGGGGCAGCGGCATGGGCACCGGCAGCGCCGCCTCCGGCTCCGGCGCGAGGGCCGCGTGGGCGGTGGCCGCCCACAGATCGACCTCGACGATGATCTCGCCGTTCTCCGACGACATCCGCAGCCGGCCGCCGTGTACCTCGACGAGCCGCCGGACGACGTAGAGGCCCATGCCGGCGCCATCGGTGGGCCGGGTGGCGGTGCCGTCTCGCTGCGTGAACGGTTCGAAGAGCTGGCGGATCGTGCCGGGGTCGAGGTCGGGCCCGGGGTTGCGGACGCGGAGAACAACCTCGTCGCCGACCCGGCCCGCGATCAGCCGAACGGGCGCGCCCGGCCAGGAGTGCACCAGGGCGTTGTCGACCAGGTTCGCCACCACCTGGATGAGGGCCTGCCGCGCCATCCGCACGGGCAGTTCGGGCGGAAGATCCACCGTGATGCTGCTGGGCGAGCTGGTGTACGACAGGTTGGCGATCACATGCCGGACGACCTCGGGTAGATCGGCGATGGTCGTCTCGTCCGTGCCGGTGGCCGTGGCGGCCGTCAGCATGTTCTCCAGCAGCCGGGAGAGCCGGTCGGAGTAGTTCACCGCAGCATCGAGCAGATCGTCGAGCTGGGCGTCGGAGAGCCGGCTGCGGCGCCGCTTGATGGTGAGCAAGTTCCCTCGGATTCCGGTCAGCGGCGTGCGGAACTCGTGCGAGACGGTCGCGACGAGGTCGCTGCGGATGCGGTCGGTCTCCTCCAGCCGGGCCATCAGGCTCTGCTGGCCCTCGTAGAGCTGCTGACGGTAATGCTCCACCCGCCGCCGGGACTGCTCGTTGTAGTGCCAGAAGACCATCTGCGCGCAGGCGAGGGCGAAGATGAAACCCGCGTGCAGACCGGCCAGCAGCCAGGCATTGTCCAGCACCGCCGCGCCGGCGCTGACGATGTTTCCCATCGCCAGGTTCGCGACGAACACGAACGCGATGGCCAGCAGGTAGACCGTCCACTCCTCATACAGCGCGATCAGCGCCACGACCACGAAGAAGTGGAAGTACATCGGGGTGAGGCCGTCGGAGATGTGCACGAGCACGACCGAACAGCACAGGAGGCCGAGGCTCGCGGCAAGGGCACGGACCCGGCGCCGGCCGGGCACGACCGCGGCAGCGAACAGCAGGGCAGGCGGGCTGGCCGCCAGGAACCCGTGCGCGAGGCTCAGGTTCTGCCAGATCGCGTAGCCGACGATGACTGGCAGGTGCATCGCCAGCACCAGGCACATGAGGGTGTGCCGGGCCGTCCAGTCCTCGATCGGCAGCCCGCGGCCCTGCGGGAGCAGCGCGGTGAGTCGCCGGGCCATCCCCGGCTGCGATCCCCCGCCCTCCCCCTCCGGCGCCGATGCCCCGGCCGAGCGCAGCCGTCCGGCGCGGCGCGCAGCGCGTCCCGCGTGGGCGCTGCCGTGCCGGCGCCGGGCCCGTTCGGGCGTCGATGGACTGACGGTGGACATCCGCGCAAGTTTCTACCGTTCCAACCCGGGAGCACCATGGTTGTCAAGGGTGGTGTCGCATGGCGACAGTGCCCAGGTTTGACTAGGCCATCCGCACCACTCGGCACCGGGCTCAACGGAGCATGGCGCGAACCTTGGTTGCGCCGCCAGGCTGTGGTCCGCGAGGTGGCCCCAGGACGGCCGCCCATGGAGGAGGACACCGTGCCCCCAGTGGCCCTGACAGCCTCGACCGCGTCCGCGATCGTTCCGCCGACCGCGGGACGCTGCGGCCCGTCGACGGCCGGCGCCACCGACGAGCCCGCCGGGCCCGCCGTCCTGACCCACTCGGCCCGTCCACAGCTCCGGCTCGTCGCGTCGACACAGGGGGGCGTGGGCGCTCCCGAGGCCGAGATTCACGGCTGGGGGGGTCCCGCCTCCTGCGGCTGCCGGGAGTGCGCGATGGCCCGCCACCCGGCCGCCATGCCGCGCCTCACCGTCGTGCGGTAGGCGGCACCCGGCCCCTGACATGACGATGGCCCCCGGATGGAAATCCGGGGGCCATCGTGAGTTCTGCAGGGTGGGCATATCTCTGATCCTCTACGAAGAAGGAAGATAAACCCGTTGTAGCCCCGACCGGATTCGAACCGGCGCTACCGCCTTGAGAGGGCGGCGTCCTGGGCCGCTAGACGACGGGGCCAAGACTTTTCCTATCGTGCGCTGCGGTGCACGTCGTACTGTACACGATGCCGAAGCAGTCCGGCGAAGCGGTGCAACTCCGGCCTTTGGTGCAGCTGGGGTACCAGGACTCGAACCTAGACTAACGGAGCCAGAATCCGTTGGGCTGCCAATTACCCCATACCCCATGGGGCCCTGATCGGGCGTTGCCCACTGTACCTCATGGCGCGGGGGTGTCTGCGCACCGGGGCCCGATGCACACTCGTCATCCCCGATGCCGCAGCGCTCCCGCACCGCCAACACACCACCCGCCCATGCAACCGCGTGACCGCCTGATCCCGCCGCCCGGCTCGTCCACAGTGCGCCCGCCCGTCGGCGCGTCGCCGGGTGGAGGACACGCGCAGACGAAGCAGACCGGGCATGCGAAGCAGACCACACCTGCGAAGCAGGTGGAGAATTCGCGTGAGCCCCCGCGGCCCGGAGGGCGGTGTCGGTTGTCCAGCCGGCGGAAGACCGGCAGCTACGCCGCCGCCCCCGGGCGAGGGAGCTCAGCGGGCCGTCACGGGGTTGGTCAACGTGCCGATGCCCTCCACGGTCACCGCCACGGTCTGGCCCGGTCGCATCGGCCCGACCCCCGCCGGTGTGCCCGTCAGGAGCACGTCGCCGGGCAGCAGGGTCATGGCGGCGGACATGTAGGCGATGAGGGCGGGCACGTCGCGCAGCAGCAGCTTCGTGCGGGAGTTCTGCCGCAGCTCACCGTCGAGGGTGGTGCGGATCGGAAGGTCGGTGGGATCGAGCTCGGTCTCGATCCAGGGACCGATCGGGCAGAACGAGTCGTGTCCCTTGGCCCGCGTCCACTGACCGTCGGTCTGCTGCTGATCCCGAGCCGTCACGTCGTTGGCGCAGGTGTAGCCAAGTACCACGTCGAAGGCCCGCTCCACTGGGACGTCACGGCACAGCCGCCCGATGACGACCGCCAGCTCCCCCTCGAAGTCGACCCGGTCGCTGTCCGGCGGAAGCGTGATCGGGTCGCCCGGACCGGCGACACTCGTCGACGGTTTGAGGAACAGGATCGGGCGCTCCGGCGGGGTGTCACCACCCATCTCCCGGACATGGTCGGCATAGTTCTTGCCGACGCAGAGCACCTTGCTGGGCAGGACCGGAGCGAGCAGCCGGACGTCGCCGAGCGGCCGCCGGGCGCCGGTGAAGGAGAAGGGGCCGAAAGGATGCGGGGCGATGACCGAGATCACGGCATTGCCCTCCTCTACCGACCCCTCGACGACCCCGAATCCGGGCTCCGAACCATCGGTGAACCTCGCGATACGCACGCCCTGACCGTATCCAGCCCGGCGACGGAACCTGGCGGCCGTCCGACGGGCCCACCACGCGACAGCGGCCGGCGTGATCGGGTTCGCCAGAACGCCGGGTGTGCCAGAGAATCGGGCCAGATCGAGTGACAGGTCCAGGCACCGGGCGGCACCCGTTGCGGCCCAGCGTCCCGCCCGCCCGGTGCTCCGGCGCCGGCAGCGGTGAGCCTGCATCGGGCGTGTCACGCCCGGATTGGAAGGAGAATGGTGAGCGAGACCGATACCACCCCCGTCTACGACGTCGGGGCGCCGGAGCCCAAGCCGATCGACGAGGAGCTGAGCGTCAAGCTGGGCCACCTTGCCGAGGACGCGATCCTGCGCGGCAAGCCCAACGGGGACGAGCGGTGCGACAACTGCCTGTACTACCTCGACACCGACAAGGACGTCACCTACTGCTGGCACCCGAAGCTGCGGATCCTCGTCGGCGGTGACTGGTGGTGCCAGTGGTGGGAGGAGATCCCGGAGGACTGACGGACCGTCAGACGCGGCCGGTCGGTCCGATCGCGCACATGTGCCGCGGCACCCCCTGAACGGGCCGCTACGGGCCTGTCAGGGGGTGCCGGTCACTCTGTGTTTCCGCCGCCCCGGCCCTGGACGTCGCCAGCCGGTCCGCGGCCGTCAGCCGGTCCGCGGCTGTTCAGGTCGCGTTCGGATCAGCGCGCTCGCCCTGCCGCCGCAGCCCGAAGTTCACCGCGTCCTCGAGAGCCGACCAGGAGGCGGCGATGATGTTCTCGTCGACGCCGATGGTGTCCCAGCGTGACCGCCCGTCGCTGGTACCGACCAGGACCCGGGTGACCGCGCCGGTGCCCTGCTTGCCGTCGAGGATGCGGACCTTGTAGTCGACGAGCTCCAGGTCGGCCAGGCCGGGGTAGGCCTTCTCCAAGGCGTCGCGCAGGGCGGTGTCGAGCGCGTTGACGGGCCCGTTACCCTCGGCCGTCGCGACGTGCCGCACCCCGTGCGAGGTGAGCTTGACGGTCGCCTCGCTCACCACCTGGCCGTCGGAGCGCTGTTCGACGATCACCCGCCAGGACTCCAGGGTGTAGAAGCGCTTGCGGCCCGTCACCTCGTCGCGCAGCAGCAACTCGAACGACGCCTCGGCCGCCTCATAGGCGAATCCGGTGGCCTCGCGCTCCTTGACCAGGTCCACGACCCGGCCGAGGGCCTCACGCTCGTTGGACAGATCGAGCCCGAGCTCGCGGCCCTTGAGCTCGATGGTCGCGCGGCCGGCCAGTTCGGAGACCAGCATCCGCATGTCACTGCCGACCGCTGCCGGGTCGATGTGCTGGTACATGTCCGGGTCGATCTTGACTGCGCTGGCGTGCAGCCCGGCCTTGTGCGCGAACGCGCTTGCGCCGACATAAGGCCGGTGGGGGTCGGGAACCGAGTTGGTGACCTCGTCGATGGCGTGGGAGACCCGGACGAGTTCCTGCAGCCGCCCCGGTGGCAGCGCCGCGCGGCCGAGCTTGGTCTCCAGGCCGGCGATGACGCTGAGCAGGTTCGCGTTACCGCACCGCTCGCCGTAGCCGTTCGCCGTGCCCTGCACGTGGGTCACCCCGGCCTCGACGGCGACCAGGGTGTTCGCCACCGCGCAGTCGGCGTCGTCGTGGCAGTGGATGCCCAGTCGGGCACCGGTCCTGGCGAGCACCTCGGTGACGACGGCGCCGATGCGGGTGGGAAGCATTCCGCCGTTCGTGTCGCAGAGCACGACGACCTCGGCGCCGGCCTCGGCGGCGGCGGAGACGACCTCGAGCGCGTACTCGGGATGCACGCGGTAGCCGTCGAAGAAATGCTCGGCGTCGAGGAAGACCCGCTTGCCCTCGGCCCGCAGGTGGGCGACGGTGTCCCGGATCATCGCCAGGTTCTCGGCGGGGCTGGTGCGCAGCGCGCGCTCCACGTGCCGCAGATCCGACTTCGCGACGAGGCAGACCACCGGCGTGCCGGCCTCCCGCAGGGCTGCCACCTGGGGATCGTCCGCGGCCGCGCGGCCGGCGCGCCGGGTCGCCCCGAAGGCGGTCAGCACCGCGGTCGACAGCGTCAGCTCGGTGCGGGCCCGGGCGAAGAACTCCGCGTCCTTCGGATTGGATCCCGGCCAGCCGCCCTCGATGAAGCCGACGCCGAGGTCGTCGAGGTGGCGGGCCACCGAGAGCTTGTCACCGACCGAGAGCGACAACCCCTCCTGCTGCGTACCGTCGCGCAGGGTGGTGTCGTAGATGTGCAGGGAATCGGGATCGTATGGCCGCACGGGGGCGCCTCTCCGGTGGATCGGGGGCCGTGGGACCGCGTCCGGCACGGCCGCCCCGCGTCCCACCGAGTCACGCACGGACCGTGCTCCGGCACCGACGTCCGGCAGGGTTCGGGGACCATGGGACCGCCACGCGCCCGGTCCCATGGGTCAGTGACCGGAGCGCGCGACGGAGACGGGTTCGCCGCCGGGTGACAAGCCTACGATGTAACAGACCCGACATGTGGCGAGTGTGGTGCGCACCACAGTCAATCCGGTTCGGCTGCTCGCGGGGATCGCCGAAGGCGATTCCCGGAGACCACCCACGGTCACAACCACCAGCAGGGGTCCCCGCAGATTCGCGAAGCCCCAACCCTGATCACCCACGGGGATCGCCGAAGGCGATTCCCGGAGACCACCCACGGTCACAACCACCAGCAGGGGTCCCCGCAGATTCGCGAAGCGGATCTGCGGGGCTGCTCAGTCTCCGGCGAAGCGGCGCAGGCGGTCGACCTGGAGGATCGTGATCGTCTGCCCTTCCGACAGAATCCAGGTGCGCCGTTCGAATTCGCGCAACGCCTGGTTGACGGACTGGCGGGAACCGCCAAGCAGCGAGGCGATCTCCGTCTGGGTGAGGCCGAGCTCGATCACCGGCCGGCCCGCTTCTCGCATCCGCAACAGCAGCAGCTTCGCCACCCGGCGCGGCAGGTCGAGAAAGACGAGGTCGGCGTTGGCTCCGGTGAGCCGCCGGACGTGGGCGACCAGCGCCCGGATGAGCTGCTCGGCGACGGCCGGGCGTTCCCGGACGAGCTCCCATACGGCGGCTCGGTCGAGGACCAACGCAGTGCTGGATTCCAGGGCCTCGACGCTGGCGGATCTCGTCCCGGCTTCGACGATGTTGAGTTCGCCCAGCGTCTCCCGAGGGCCGGCGATGTTCAGCACGTGATCGCGCCCGTCGTCCGCCTTGGTGAGCACCTTGAGCCGCCCCGTGGCGACCACGAGAAGAGTATCTCCCGGCTCACCCTCGGTGAAGACAACCTGCCCGCGGCGGAATCGCCGCGTGACCGCCCGTGAGGCGAGTCGCAGCAGGTCCTCCTCGTCCAGCTCCTTCAGCAGCGTGGTCGCTCGAAGCAGGGCGACCGCCTCATTGTCGTGCATGCGGTGACCGTAGCGCCATTGCTCCGCCTGATGTTCCGCAGCCACCGGGGTATGCCGCTCCGGAGCGGACGGCGCATCGGGAACATCCTTGGCGTACGTCACGCAGGCATCATACCGTTATATGTTGGTCACTCCAGCACCGCACCACGTCGCGCATGGAAAGAATTCCGGCCACTCCACCACCCGACGTGACGATGAGATGACGAAATCCTCCGCGCAGCATCGCGGCTGCCGCGTCGTCGAGCGACCAGCCTGGATCCGCGAAGACGACATCGCGGGTGAGGTGATCGCCGGCGATCTCGACATCCGGATCCTGTTCCGCCGCGATCGAGCGGAGAATGTCCCGCTCGGTGAGAATTCCGTAGCCCTGACTGTCCGCATCGTGGACGACCGCCGCGCCCACCTTGCGCGCGGCCATCAGCCGGGCCGCCTGGCGGAGCGTGTGGCCTGGGCCGATCATGAGAACAAGGGAGCTCATCCCCTCCGAAACGCGCACGACGCCCTCCGAACCCCGCTATACCGTCCGAAACCCTGGCAGTACCCTCCGACACCGGTAATGCCGTGCGCAGCGGTAATGCCGTCCACAGGCTCCGCGATGCCCGCACGGCGCTTGTGCATTCGTGAAGCCTGCTACTCGCGACGGTAGGCGCCGTGAAGCCGATTGGCCAGGGCGAAACGGGGATTGCCGTGGCCACATTGTGACCTCGACCACGCCACAAAAGCGAAGAATGTGGCCGAAGCGGATGTCAGGTCAACGATGGCACCGCCGACCCGCCGACCCGCCGACCCGCCAAGGGGATGCGCGGGGACACGGGAAAGACCGCGTCCACCCGCTGCCCGGGTAGCTCGCGCACATGGAATCCGCCGAGGCATGTCGCGGACGCGCGGACCGGTGTGCCTCGGCGGATCGACGAGTCGCGGCTGCCTAGCTCCGGACCAGCTCGTTCCAGGAGCGGTAGCGGTCCAGCTCACCTCGCGTGGCCCGGTGGAAGATCTCCAGCAGCTCGCGGGTCACCGGACCCGGCTTGCCCGCCCCGACCTGCCGGTCGTCAACCGAGACGATCGGCACGATCTCGGCCGCCGTCCCGGTGAAGAAGGCCTCGTCGGCCAGGTAGAGGTCGGTGCGCACGACGTGCTGCTCGATCACCTCGTACCCCTGGTCGGCGGCGATCTGCATGATCGAGGCGCGGGTGATGCCGCCCAACGGCCCGTCGGTCAGCAGCGGAGTGATGACCTGACGGCCGGAGACGATGAAGACGTTCTCACCGGTGCCGTCTGCTATATGGCCGTTCGGGCTGGTCAGGATCGCCTCGTCGTAACCCGCCTTCACCGCCGCGACCTTCGCCAGCGACGAGTTCAGGTACTGCCCGGACGCCTTCGCCGCCGGCGGGGTGATGTTGGGGTCGTTCCGCTTCCAGGAGGAGATCTGCGCTCGCACACCGTTCGCCTCGGCCTCCTCGCCGAGGTAGGCACCCCACGGCCAGACCGCGATCATCACCTCGACCGGTGAGGGCAGCGGGTTGAGACCCATCTCCCCGTAGCCGAGGTAGACCAGGGGCCGGATGTAGCAGGAGGAGATGTCGTTGACCGCGATGGTCTCCTTGGTGGCCGCCACCACCTGCTCCTGAGTGAAGGAGGGCTCCATCACGTAGATCTTCGCGCTGCGGTAGAGGCGGGCGATGTGATCCGACAGCCGAAAGACGGCGGGGCCGTCGGCCGTCTCGTAACAGCGGATGCCCTCGAACACGCCCCAGCCGTAGTGCAGGGTCGGGTTGAGCACGTGGATGCGGGCGTCGTCCCAATCGACGAGCTTGCCACTCATCCAGATCTTCGAGGTGGGGGTGATGGGCACAGCGGACTCCAGGCCAGGATCGACGAAGCGAACAGGGATGACGAATTCGCCGATCATCGCCGTGGTGGGCCCCGTCGGCTGCCGTCTACCGGATCTACGGCTCCCGCTTCGAGGATAACCACCTCGCCGCGCGGCGGGGAACTCCGCGAGAACGGCAGACGACCGGCGACGACGGCCGACGCGGTCCCGACGGCCGACGCGCCGGAGTGGGACGGAGCGCCGGAGTGGGACGGAGCGCCGGAGTGGGACGGAGCGCCGGAGTGGGACGGAGCAGCGAAGTCCGCGGCGACCGAGTCGCGAGCTAGCCGACCGCGCGCGCGGCCAGGTCCTCGCCGCGCTCCCGGGTCGACAGGGCCGCGGCGCCCGCGCCCACCCGGCCCGCGAGCGATGCTGCAACCGCGGCCTCGACCCTCGCTGCCTCCTCGGCGTGTCCCAGGTGGTCGAGCAGCATCGCGACGGAGGCGACCGTCGCCGTCGGGTCGGCGAGCTGCTTGCCGGCGATGTCGGGCGCGCTGCCGTGGACCGGCTCGAACATGCTCGGGTGGGCGCCGGACGGGTCGAGATTGCCGCTGGCGGCCAGCCCGATGCCGCCGGTGATCGCCGCGCCGATATCGGTGATGATGTCGCCGAACATGTTGTCTGTGACGACGACGTCGAACCGTCCCGGATCGGTCACGAAGAACATCGAGGCCGCGTCCACGTGCTGGTAGTCGACCCGCACGTCGGGGAACTCCGGCGCCACCTCGGCGACCGTGCGCGACCACAGGTCGCCGGCCTTGGTCAGGACGTTGTTCTTGTGCACGAGGGTGAGATGGCGGCGCTCGCGGCGAGCGGCGCGGCGGAAGGCGTCCCGCACGACCCGCTCGACGCCGTAGCGGGTGTTGAGGCTCTCCTCGGTGGCAACCTCGTGCGGAGTCCCCCGCCGCAGCACGCCGCCGGCACCCGCGTACGGACCCTCGGTGCCCTCACGCACCACGATCATGTCGATCGTGGGCTCTCCGGCCAGCGGCGAGGCGACCCCGGGATACAGCCGCACCGGCCGCAGGTTGACATGGTGGTCGAGCTCGAAGCGCAGACGCAGAAGCAGGCCGCGCTCGAGCACGCCGCTCGGCACCCCCGGATCGCCGACCGCGCCGAGCAGGATCGCGTCGTGACCGCGCAGTTCCTCGAGCACCGAGTCGGGCAGCGTCTCCCCGGTCTGATGCCAACGCCGGGCGCCCAGGTCGTACTCGGTCGTGTCGACCTTGGGGTGTACGGCCCGCAGTACCCGCAGCCCCTCCGCCACCACTTCGGGGCCGATCCCGTCACCGCCGATCACCGCAAGCCTCATGTGCCCGACTGTAGCCGGAACCCGCGGATCGCAGCGGCTCGACTCGATCCGGCGCCGGGGGCTCCGCGGGGGACCCTCGAACCTGCGCGGCGAACCTCCCGGCCGTGGCGGCGGGGTGGCGCGGGCAGGGCGCCCTCGGACGGCACCGGGTGTGGAGACACGGCGACGGACGGACACGGTGGGATGAGCCGCTACGCCCCCCGCTACCACAGGGCATCACCGGACGACCAGCGAGACCACCACACTGCGGCCTAACGATTACCACCAGTGACCACCGTCCGGCCGGGCCGCGCGGGGTATCACGTTCGTTGTTCCCGAATTGATGTGCGCCCGCCGGAGCACCNACTCCGACCGCACGGCACCGATACCTCAGAAAGTGAGGCGCATTGTCGTGCTCGACAACAGATCGGTGACGATCGACGGCCCAGCCGTATAGAACACGCCGCCCCCGCCGGGCGGTCGCAAGAAAGACGACAACCAGCAATCCGACCGCCACCCGCCGGTCACACAAAAGACCGCAGGATTCACAACTCCGGACGGTACTCGCGACCGGCATCGAGGCCAGATGGTAAGAAACTCACTTACAGGACAGGTGCGACGTGCTTCGAGGCGAGGGGGTGCACGGCGCATGATTACTCGACAGCGGACTCCCGCGGGATCTCCACCCCGCGGCCGCTCCGATGTCGGCGACTCCGCAGAGACATCCGGCGAGACATCCGGCGAGGTGGCCGACGCCCGGCGCGCGGTCGCGTCCGCGGGAGCCGAAACGTCGGGCGCGTCGAGTCCGCCGAGACTCGCCGGCGGGGAGCAGGACGCCTACGAGGCCGACCATCCCGACCTGGCCCGGGTTCTCGCCGATCCCGCCGAACCTGTGCTGTACTTCCAGCCGATCGTAGATCTGCAGCGTGGGGTTATCGCCGGATATGAGGCGCTCGCCCGCTTCCACAGCCATCCGACGCACTCCCCCGACCGCATTTTCGCCGCGGCGGACCGGCTCGGGCACGCGGCCGAACTCGAGGCCCGGGTTCTCGCTGCCGCGCTCGCGGCCCGCGATCGGCTTCCCGACCGCTGCTTCCTGGCCGTCAACGTTCTGCCCCACCTGCTGGACGAGCCCGCGGTCGCCGAGGTCTGGCGGGACGCGGACCTGCGCCGGCTCGTGCTGGAACTCAACGAGGCGGTCGACCTCGACGCCACGACCGGGCTGACCGCCACCGCAAGCGCTCTGCGCAACCGCGGCGCCTTCGTCGCCATGGACGATGTCGGCTCCGGCTACGCCGGGCTACGCCAGCTCGCCCGGATCCGACCCGACTTCGTCAAGCTGGACCGCTCGCTGGTGGTCAACGTCGATGACGACCAGGTCAAGATCGCTCTGACCGAGCTGGTCGGCAACTTCGCCAGCCGGCTGAATGGCTGGGTGATCGCGGAGGGCATCGAGCGGGGCGACGAGCTGGCCATGCTGGTCGCGCTCGGCGTTCCCCTCGGGCAGGGATTCCTGCTCGGGCGCCCGTCCGAGGGCTGGCAGCAGCTCGATCCGGGGGTGGCCCGGCGCATCCGGCAGCTCTCCGAACGCAGCAACCGCGCGGCGAGCATCGAGAGCCTCATGGAACAGGTCACCGTCCGCGTGGGCGACTCGGGCTCGTGCGCCATGTCGCCGGACTGCCCGAGCTGCCCCATGCGGACGGCCGCGAACCGCGGTGATCCGACCACCGCCGGCCCCGACGACGAGCAGGCTCCCAGAGCGACGATCATCGTGTCCAACCGGTGCCGCCCGGTCGCGCTGCACCTGTCCAGCGGTCCCGGCGGCGGCACCGAACCCCGCCGGGTACCCACCACCCTGTTCGCCCGCCCGGAGGAACCGGTGACGGAGGTGGCGCGCCGCGCCATGACCCGCGCCAGGGCCAGCCGGTTCGACCCGGTGATAATCGTGACCGAGATGGGTCGACCCCTCGGTCTGGTACGGATGGAGCGTCTGATGCTGCGTCTCGCGGAAATGTCCACATGAGACGGAACCGATACTGGACCGCCCAGGCGCTGATGTCACCGAGCCCGGCGGCCGGGGGTCATTCCCTGCCCGCGGAGATCACCGTTCGGCGGCCGGCCATGAAGGAATTCTACTGTGGCGCGATCATTCACGGGTGCGAGACACGCATCGTCGCGTCTGCCGAGGAGGATCTGCTCCGTGCCGTGGACACCCACGCCCGCGTGGATCACGGCATGACCGACGTCCCGGAGGCGATGCTGGATCAGGTCCGCCGCAGCGTCCGGGACGTGGAACCGGCGGATCTCCGCGACTGATCGCCGCCGTGTCGACCCAGCGGCACGGCCGGCGGCCTGCGGCAGCCGCAAGGCCGCCACAGGCCGCCGGTCATGCCCGCGGAGAGCCCGGCTCAGGCCACCGGTGCGGCGGCGGGCCGGCCGCCGTCCCTCGGCGCCGCGACGGCCGGCCCGGGGACCGGCGCCGCCGCCCGGTCACGGGAGGCACGGTTGACGGCGCTCACGACGGCCCGCAACGACGCGGTGACGATGTTGGGATCGATGCCGACCCCCCAGTACACCCGGTCGTCGACGGAGACCTCGAGGTAGGCCGCCGCCCGGGCGTCGGCGCCCGAACCCAGCGCGTGCTCGTTGTAGTCAAGGATGCGCACGCTCAGGCCGCGGGTCGCCAGGGCGGCCACGAAGGCGTCGATGGGGCCGTTGCCGACCCCGGTGAGCACCGAATCCGCGCCGTCGAACCGAACCGAGACCGAGACCTCGTCGCGCTCCCCCGAAGCGGCGTTCGTCCGCGACCCCAGCAGCTCCAGCGGGCCCGCCGTCTCGGCGCCGTCGAGGAAGTACTCGCTACGGAAGATCCGCCACAGCTCCGCGGCGGTGACCTCGCCGCCCTCGGCGTCGGTGTGGCGCTGCACGACTCCGGAGAACTCGATCTGCAGCCGTCGCGGCAGTTCCAGCGAATGCTCCGACTTCAGCAGGTAGGCGACGCCGCCCTTGCCGGACTGGCTGTTCACCCGGATGACGGCCTCGTAGGTGCGGCCCACGTCCTTGGGGTCGATCGGCAGGTAGGGCACCTCCCACCGGGTCTGGCCGGTCCGTTCCATCGCCTCCAGGCCCTTCTTGATGGCGTCCTGGTGGGAGCCGGAGAAGGCGGTGTAGACGAGGTCGCCACCGTAGGGGTGGCGGGGGTGCACGGGTAGCTGGTTGCAGTACTCGACCGCCCGGCGGACCCCGTCGATGTCCGAGAAATCGATCATCGGATCGACGCCCTGCGAGAACAGGTTCAGACCGAGGGTGACCAGGCAGACGTTGCCGGTGCGCTCGCCGTTGCCGAACAGGCAGCCCTCGACCCGGTCCGCGCCGGCCAGCACGCCGAGCTCCGCCGCGGCGACCGCGCAGCCCCGGTCGTTGTGCGGGTGCAGCGACAGGATCACGGCATCGCGCCGCGTCAGGTTCCGCCCGACCCACTCGATCTGGTCGGCGTAGACGTTCGGCGTCGACATCTCGACCGTCGCCGGCAGGTTCAGCACGACTGGCCGCTGCGGCGTCGGCGACCACACGTCCATGACCGCCTCGCACACCTCGACGGCGTAGTCCAGCTCGGTACCGGTGAACGACTCCGGGCTGTACTGCCAGCGCACATCGGTGCCCTCGAGCAGCTTCTCGGCGTACTGGACGCACCAGCGCGCGCCCTGTACGGCAATCTCGGTGACGCCGGCCCGGTCCAGGCCGAACACGACCCGCCGCTGCAGCGTCGACGTCGAGTTGTACAGGTGGATCAGCGCCCGGTCGGCGCCCACCAGCGACGCGGCCGTCCGCTCGATCAGCTCCTCGCGCGCCTGGGTCAGCACCTGGATGACGACGTCATCCGGGATGCGGTCTTCCTCGATGAGCTGGCGGATGAAGTCGAAGTCGGTCTGGCTCGCGGCGGGGAACCCGACCTCGATCTCCTTGTAGCCCATCGCGACCAGCAGCTCGAACA
This sequence comes from Frankia torreyi, assembly GCF_000948395.1. Classification (GTDB taxonomy): domain Bacteria; phylum Actinomycetota; class Actinomycetes; order Frankiales; family Frankiaceae; genus Frankia; species Frankia torreyi. The sequence goes on from NZ_JYFN01000028.1 coordinate 69,637, forward strand.
TCTGCATCTTGCGCGCGGGGGTCATCGGGTCGATCAGTGCCTGGTTGCCGTCGCGCAGGTCGACGCTGCACCACTGCGGGGCGCGGACGATCGACTTCTCGGGCCAGGTCCGGTCCGGCAGCGGGACGGGGGTGAACGCCTGGTACTTCTCGATCGGCATGCCGGACGGCTGCTGCGTGGTCATCGTGCTCCTGCTTCCTCGGAAGAGCCCCACGTCGACCGGATCTCACGACCGCACAGGGGACTTGGGGGCCGGCAGATCCCTCCACGGCGTCGGACGGGCGGCCGCCCGGGCTGGGCATGACCGCCGGGCCACCATGACCGCGGGGATCCCGACGCTGGCGCACGAGAACACCGCGACGGGGAAGCCAGCTGGATCAGGCCCCGCCGCGGCGGCTAAGGAGGAGCAGCGCACGCATCGCGAATAAACAGTACCCGATGTCGGCCCGATCGGTCGGTGGTGGGCCGCCGCGGCTCGGTCGCGCCTCGCCTCGGTCGCCCGCTGCGAATCGGCCGCCCGCGCCCTCAGGCGCCGATCGAGCCGATGGCCCGGAACGGGCCGGTGCGGGCCCGCAGGTCGTCCGTGCGCACCGTACAGGCAACCGAGCGCGCGCCGTCCTGCCAGCTCGGCTCGGACGGGTAGATCGTGCCGACGATGTAGTGCGGGGTGGCGTCGATGGCCCCGGCGAAGTCGCGCAGCGCCCCGGCACAGCGCGCGTCCGCCACCTGGGTCACCGCCGACGCGCCGGGCCAGCGGCCGAACAGCGGCGCGAGGTTCACCAGCCGGGTGACCTCGTCGATGTGCGGACGGTCGCAGCTCACCCGGACCGCGACCACCGGCACCATCGGCACGGGTGCGCCTGCCGGGTAGGGCGTCCAGTTCAGACAGTCGCCGCGGTGCAGGGCGGCCAGCAGTGCCGGGGCGACCGCGTAGCCGGCGGGAGGGCCGGTCAGGGAGCCGCTGACCGCGGGCCTGGCACTCGCGGCGCTCGCCGCGCCGTCCTGCGACGCGCTCGGTGCGGCCAGGCGGGTGGCGCTGCCCGCCCCGCCCCGGGTAGCCGTCTGCCGCAGGGCCACCACCGTGATAGTGATCATCCCGACGATGATGGCGATGAAGGTGACCATCTGGGCGATCTGCCGGGGGCGTCCCGGCGGCTTCGGCGGCGCCACGAGCCGGTGAAAGAACCCGGGCAGCCCGCGGGGAGCGGGAACGACCTGGCAACGACCGGATGCGGTCCGGCCGTGCTGCCGGCTGCGTTCGGCCGCGGACGGCTCGAGGAAGCGGGCTCCGCGGACGAATCGCTCATCCAGGCGAAGCCCCTCGAACGGGTCCTGATGCCGCGACGCCATGCTAGCCACGGTAAACCCGACACCCAGCCAAAGCCGCATGTTCGGCGTAAAGATCACTCCGGGCACTTCCGGGCGAGAGCGGCGCGGCCGGCACCGCCGCGCCGGCCTGGCGGGCGGCTCCGACCGGCCGCCGCCGACGGCCCACCTGCGGTGTCGCAGCGCCCCGACGGCAGCCGACCGCCGCGCCGCCGCCGTACCGTCGGCCGGCCCGCCCGCCGGTCGCCGCGGCGCGCCCCCACCGGGGTGCCACCGCCGCGACTGCGCAGTCCGGCACCGACCGGCCACCCGATACCGGAGGTCGGGCGCGAGCTGCCGACCGCCCGGTCCGGCGCTACTCCGCCTGGATCACTACTCGGTCTGGATGCTGACCGCGCGCGCGTAGGAAGCGCCGATTATCTTCGCGATGTCGGCCAGGATGTCGGCGGCGACCGCGTCGTCCAGCGACAGCGACATCAGCGCCTCCCCACCCGCCTGGAGCCGGCTCACCTGAGCACTGGCGATGTTGATGTTCGCCTCGCCCAGCAGCGCGCCGACCGCACCGACGATTCCGGGCCGGTCCTCGTAGCGGAAGAACGCCAGGTGCGCCTCGGGTCGGATGTCGACCTCGAAGCCATCGATCGCGGTGATCTTCTCGACCTGCCGGGAACCGACNAGGGTCCCGCTGACCGACACCGGGGTGCCGTCGGCGAGCACGCCGCGCACGGTCACCAGGTTGCGGTAGTCCCTGGAGCCCTCCTCGGAGGTCTCCAGGGTGACATCGACGCCGCGCTCCTTCGCCAGCAGCGGGGCGTTGACGTAGGTGACCTGCTCCTCGATGACGTCGGTGAAGACGCCCTTGAGTACGGCGAGCTGGAGCACCGAGACGTCGTGGACCGCGATCTCCCCTCGGACCTCGACGGTGATGGCGGCGGCGAGCCCGCCGGCGAGCCCGGAGAACAGCTGCCCCAGCTTCTCGGCGAGCGGCAGGCCCGGCCGGACGTCCTCGGCGACGATCCCACCGGCCTGCACATTGACCGCGTCCGGCACGAACTCGCCCTGCAGCGCCAGGCGCACCGAGCGGGCGACGGCGAGCCCGGCCTTGTCCTGGGCCTCCTGGGTGGAGGCGCCGAGGTGCGGGGTGACCACCACGTTGTCGAGACCGAACAGCGGCGACGCGGTCGTCGGCTCGGTGACGAAGACGTCGATGCCGGCGCCACCGACCTGGCCGGAGCTGATCGCCTCGGCAAGCGCCGCCTCGTCGACGAGCCCGCCGCGGGCGGCGTTGACGATGATGACGCCGGGCTTGGTCCCGGCAAGCTCCTCGGCGCCGATCAGGCCGAGCGTCTCCGGCGTCTTGGGCAGGTGGATCGTGATCACGTCGCTGCGCCGCAGCAGTTCGGCGAGGTCGACGAGGGTGACGCCGAGCTGGGAGGCGCGGGCCACCGACACGTACGGGTCATAGGCGATGACCTTCATGCCGAAGCCGGCGAGCCGCTGCGCCACGAGGACCCCGATACGGCCGAGGCCGACGACGCCGAGCGTCTTCTCGACCAGCTCGACGCCGGTGAACTTCGACCGCTTCCACTCCCCGCCACGCAGCGACTGGTTGGCCGCCGGGACCCGGCGGGCGACGGCGAGCAGCAGCGCGATCGCGTGCTCGGCCGCGCTGACGATGTTCGACGTCGGCGCGTTGACGACCATGACGCCGCGCTGGGTGGCGGCGGCGACGTCGACGTTGTCCAGGCCGATGCCGGCCCGGGCGACGACCTTGAGCCGGCTCGCCGCCGCGAGCGCCTCCGCGTCGATCTTGGTGGCGGAACGGACGATCACGGCGTCGACGTCGGCGATCGCGGGCAGGAGGGCCGACCGGTCGGCGCCGTCGACGTGACGAAGCTCGAAGTCCCCGGACAGCACCTCCAGCCCGGCCGGCGACAGCTCCTCGGCAACGAGTACGACGGGCACTGGACCTCTCCTAGCAACCTCTGGTCAGGCCGGAGGCGACGCGCGGAACGAGGTGTGATCACGTGGCCGTCGGCCTGGCGGTGGTGAGCGTGCTGACTGCGCGCCGGGTGGCGCGGCGGGCCCAGCCTACCGACGCGGACTGCGCCCGCCGAACGCTTTGCGCACCGGTCCCCCCGGAAATGCGCGATCCCGGCGATGTGGTCCGGCTGTCCTCGCCGTTCGGCGGCCGGGCGCCGCCACCATCCGGCGGCGGAGCCCGGCATCGACGTCCGGCGGTGGCAGACGACCCTGCCGCTCGGCGATCCCGGCGTTACGCGGCGATCCCGGCGTCTACTTGGCGATCCAGGACATCAGCGGCCGCAGCTTGGCGCCGACCTGCTCGATCGGGTGCTGCTTGCCCTCCTCCACGAGCTTGGTGAAGTTCGGCCGGCCGTTGTCGTCCTCGGCGACCCACTCGCGCGCGAACGTGCCGTCCCGGATCTCGTCGAGGATCTTGCGCATCTCGGCCTTGACGGCCGGGGTGACCACCCGCGGGCCGCGGGTGACGTCGCCGTACTCGGCCGTGTCGGAGATCGAGTAACGCATCTGCGAGATGCCGCCCTCGTACATCAGGTCGACGATGAGCTTGAGCTCGTGCAGGCACTCGAAGTAGGCGACCTCGGGGGTGTAACCCGCCTCGACCAGCGTCTCGAACCCGGCCTGGACCAGCGCGCTGGTGCCGCCGCAGAGCACGGCCTGCTCACCGAACAGGTCGGTCTCGGTCTCCTCGGTGAAGGTGGTGCGCAGCGCCCCCGCGCGGGTGCCGCCGATGCCCTTGGCGTAGGCCAGCGCGACGGCGAGCGCGTTGCCGGAGGCGTCGTTCTCGACGGCGACGAGGACGGGCACGCCCTTGCCCTCCTCGAACACCCGGCGCACCAGGTGACCGGGGCCCTTCGGCGCCACCATGAACACGTCGACGCCCGCCGGCGGCTCGATGAGCCCGTAGCGGATGTTGAACCCGTGCCCGAACGCCAGCGCCTTGCCCTCGCTCAGGTGCGGGGCGATGGAGTCGGCGTAGATCTTGCGGTGGGTGGTGTCCGGGGTGAGCAGCATGATGATGTCGGCCTCGGCGGACGCCTCCGCCGGGGTGAGCACGCGCAGGCCCTCCTCGGCGGCCTTCGCCCGGCTGCGGCTGTCCGCGGGCAGGCCGACCCGCACGTCGACGCCGCTGTCGCGCAGGTTCAGCGCGTGCGCGTGGCCCTGGCTGCCGTAACCGATGACGGCGACCTTGCGGCCGGCCAGGACGTCGAGCGAGGCGTCGTCGTCGTAGTAGATCTCGACCATCGTGGGGGTGTCTCCTCGTTGAGTGAAGGGAGGTGCGGGCGCGGCCCGACCGGGATCGCCGCGGGACGCGCCGGGACGCCCCGGCCGGCCGGGCCGGGTGAAGCGGGTGGAACGGGTCGACCGGTCAGGCCGACCGGTCGACGGCGCGCAGGCTGCGATCGGTGATCGACCGCGAGCCGCGGCCAAGCGCCACCATGCCGGACTGGACGAGCTCCCGGATCCCGAACGGCTCCAGCATCCGGATGAGGGCGTCCAGCTTGTCGCGGGTGCCGGTCGCCTCGATCGTGACGGCGTCCGGGGCGACGTCGACCACCTTCGCACGGAACAGGGTGACGGTCTCCAGCACCTGCGACCGGACGGACAGGTCGGCGCGCACCTTCAGCAGCATCAGCTCGCGCTGCACCGAGACGGACGTATCCATCTCGACGATCTTCAGAACGTTGACCAGCTTGTTGAGCTGCTTGGTCACTTGCTCCAGCGGCAGGTCCTCGACCGCGACGACGATGGTCATCCGGGAGACGTCCGGGTGCTCGGTCGGGCCGACGGCGAGCGACTCGATGTTGAACCCGCGCCGGGAGAACAGCCCGGAGACCCGGGCGAGCACCCCCGGCTTGTTCTCCACCAGCACGGACAGGGTGTGCCGGGTCATGATCTCGCGCTCCTGAGGTCGGGGATCGGGTCGGGGGCCGTCACAGGTTCACCTCGGCGTCCCCGGAGTAGTCGAAGTCGGGCGCGAGGTCGCGGGCGACCCGGATGTCGTCGTTGCTCGCGCCGGCGGCGACCATCGGCCAGACCATGGCGTCGGGGTGGACGACGAAGTCCACGACCACGGGGGCGTCGTCGATCGCCATCGCCTTCTCGATCGTCGCGTCGACCTCGGCGGCCGAGTCGCAGCGCAGGCCGACGCAGCCCAGCGCCTCGGCGAGGCGGACGAAGTCGGGCACCCGCTTGACACCGGTCCGCGGCGACGCCGGGTGCGTGCCGAGCTCGGTGTTCGAGTAGCGCTTGTCGTAGAACAGGGTCTGCCACTGCCGGACCATGCCGAGCGAGCCGTTGTTGATGATCGCGACCTTGATCGGGATGCCCTCGAGCGCGCAGGTGGCGAGCTCCTGGTTGGTCATCTGGAAGCAGCCGTCGCCGTCGATCGCCCACACGGTCGCATCCGGGCGGCCGACCTTGGCGCCCATCGCCGCCGGCACGGCGAAGCCCATCGTCCCGGCGCCGCCGGAGTTCAGCCAGGTGTAGGGGTTCTCGTACGAGATGAACTGGGCGGCCCACATCTGATGCTGGCCGACCCCGGCCGCAAAGATCGTCTCCGGGCCCGAGATGCGGCCGAGCCGCTCGATGACGTGCTGCGGCGCCAGCGACCCGTCGGCCGGGGTGTCGTAGCCCAGCGGGTAGGTGCGCCGCCAGCCGTCCAGGGTGTGCCACCAGCCCTCGAGTTCCGGACGGGGCTCGGCGGCCAGCGCGGCGATCAGCTCGTTGATCACCTCTCGGCAGTCGCCGACGATGGGCACGTCGGCGGTCCGGTTCTTGCCGATCTCGGCGGGATCGATGTCGGCGTGGATGATCGCGGCCTTCGGCGCGAACGAGGCCAGCCGGCCGGTGACCCGGTCGTCGAAGCGGGCGCCGAGGGTGATGAGCAGGTCCGCCTTCTGCAACGCGGTCACCGCGGCGACCGAGCCGTGCATGCCGGGCATGCCCAGGTGCTGGGGGTGCGAGTCGGGGAAGGCGCCGCGGGCCATCAGCGTGGTGACCACCGGGATGCCGGTCATCTCCGCCAGCGTGCGCAGCTCCGCGGCGGCGCGCGCCTTGAGCACACCGCCGCCGATGTACAGCACCGGACGCCGGGAGGCGCTGATCAGCTTCGCCGCCTCCCGCACCTGCTTGCTGTGCGGGCGGGTGATCGGGCGGTAGCCGGGCAGGTCGAGTGTGGGCGGCCAGATCTCGTGCGGCAGCACCGACGTGACCGACTGCAGGATGTCCTTGGGCAGGTCGACCAGGACGGGGCCGGGACGCCCCGTGCCCGCCAGGTGGAACGCCTCGGCGATCGTCCGCGGGATGTCGTCGACGGACTGGACGAGGAAGTTGTGCTTGGTGATGGGCAGGGTGATACCGCAGATGTCCGCCTCCTGGAAGGCGTCCGTCCCGATCGCGGCGCTGGCCACCTGCCCGGTGATCGCGACCATCGGCACCGAGTCCATGTAGGCGTCCGCGATCGGGGTGACCAGGTTCGTCGCCCCCGGACCGGACGTCGCCATGCACACCCCCACCCGCCCGGTGGCCTGCGCGTACCCCTCGGCCGCGTGGCCGGCACCCTGCTCGTGCCGGACGAGGATGTGGCGCACCCGCGTGGAGTCGTACAACGGGTCGTAGGCGGGCAGGATCGCGCCGCCGGGGATGCCGAAGACCACATCCGCTCCGACCGCCTCGAGGGAGTGGACGAGCGACTGGGCTCCGGTGATCTCTCGTGTCATCTGGGCGTCTTCCTTGACAGGCCGGGAATCTGCGACAGCGGGTGGTCTCGGCGGGCGGAACGCGGGGGCGCGCGCTGGGGCTCGGTCACGTGACGGGGCTGGATCACGAACACGGGGGTGGATCACGAACACGGGGGTGGATCACGAACGCGGGGCTGGGCACGAAAAAGCCCCTCGTGCCTAGGGCACTGAGGGGCGGCGCACGGGGTCGAGGTCGTCGACTACGCGCGCTCTGAACGTACGAGAATCTGACTGTGCACAGACATACCGTGCCGGAGATCGGGCCGTACGTCAAGCAGCGACCGCAGGTGGCCGACCCGGCGACCCTGCCGGCGGGTCACGGGGGATGCCGGCAGGGGGTCTGCGAGGCCGCCCGGCGGGCGGGCAGAGTCGGCCAGGCCGCCCGGCGGGCGGAGCGGGATCAGCGACCGCCGGAGCCGGGCGCGGCCACCGCGCCCCCGTCGAGGGCGGTCAGGAAGCGGGCCGCGACCGGGGCCGCCGTCTCGGCGCCGAAGCCGCCGTCCTCGACGACGACGGCGAAGGCCACGTCACCCCGGTAACCGACGAACCAGGCGTGGGTGGGCGGCGGGTCGCCGTCGGCGTATTCGGCCGTGCCGGTCTTGCCGTAGACCTCGCCGGGCATCGGCACGCTCGCGGCGGTGCCCTCGGTGACGACAGCCCGCATGAAGTCCCGCAACGGCGGGAGCACCGCGGGCGGGATGGCGTTGCTGCGCGCCGGCTGGCCGGCGACGAACGGCTGGCGCCAGGTGCCGCTGGCGACGGCCGCCGCCACGCTCGCCATCTGCAGGGGCGAGACCTCGATGCGGGCCTGTCCGATCGACGCCGAGGCGGACTCGACCGAGTCGCGCGGGGTCGGGAAGCTCCCCCCGACGCTGGCGATGTCCAGCGGCGCCTGGCCGTCGAAGCCGTAGAGCTGGGCGGCCTTCTCCAGGGCGTCGGACGGCAGCGACTCCTCCAGCCGAATGAAGGCGGTGTTGCAGCTCTTGGCGAAGGCGGTCCGCAGCGGGATGGGCCCGAACTGCTCGGACTCGGCGTTCTGGAAGGTCCGCCCGCCCACGCTGACCGTCTGGGTGCAGTCCAGCGGGGTGTTCGCCGCCTTGCCGTTCATCAGTGCGGCGGTGGCCGTCACGATCTTGAAGGTGGAGCCCGGCGGGTACTTGCCGCGCACGGCGCGGCTCGCCCCGCTCGGCGGGTGGTTCGCCAGCGCCAGCACGCCGCCGGTGCGGGTGTCGATGGCGACCATCGCCGCGGTGGGTCGGGCGGCGGTCGCGAGCGCCGTCTCGGCGGCCTGCTGGACCCGCAGGTCGAGGGTCGTCCGGACCGACTCGCCGTCGGTCATCGGGTAGGTGTGCAGCGTCTGGACGGTGGCGCCCCGCGCGTCGCGCACGACGACGGCACCGCCCTGGGCGCGCAGCCGGTCGTCGTAGACGCGTTGCAGCCCGGACAGCGGGTCGGTCCGGCCGACGAGGTTGCCGGCGAGGTCCCCGGAGTCGCGCAGCGGCTGGCCGCCGGCGGCGAGCAGGTCGCCGCGGTGGCCGGTCGAGGCGGTCCGGTCCAGGTGCAGCCCGGGGCGCAGGGCGGGATGCACGGACGCCGGCTCCGCCCGGACCTTCCACCCCCGGCCGGTGTCGACGAGGTTCAGCACGCCCGCGTACTCCAGCGGCGCCGGCAGGCCGGACAGGTCGAGCCGGGCCGCGTAGGGCGCCCTCGCCGCCTTGCCGTTGCGGTCGATCGATCCCGGGGTGAAGGTGGCCCCGGTGACCAGCAGCCGGTCCCGCACGTCGGCCATCGTGGTCAGCAGGGCCGCGACGTCGATGCTGCCGGGCACGGTCACCGCGCTCACCGCGGCCCGACCGGCTCCGTCACGGCCGCTGGCCGCGGCCGACCCGGTGGCCCCCGCCCCGGCCGCGGCCGGTGTCGCCGCCGCACCGCTCCCGCCACCCGGGGCGGCGCTGGCCGGGGCGGCGCTGGCCGGGGGCGCCGCGCCGGCCGGGGTGCTGGTCGCCGTCCCGCCAGTGGTGGTCAGGGTTCGCCAGGCGGCGAGGTAGGCCGCCGCCGCGGCCTGGGCCCGGTGGTCGGCCGCCCGCGCGTCGGACCGGTTCTTCAGCACGTAGCCGACCCCGCTGCCGGCGGCCAGGACGACGACCACCACGGCGGCGATGATCGCCCGCCGCCGGCCGCGGCCACGACGGCGCGAGGTCGACGCGGTGAATCCGGACGGAGTGAGGGGCATGACGAGACGCCTCCCCTCGCAGACGACTGCCCGATCGGAGACCCACCCTACGAAGGCCCCCGGCACTGCGCACCCGACGCGCCGGTCGGCGTCGGCAACTCGACACGCGGGTCCGACACGGAAGGAAAACGTGGTCTTCCCGGGCCCAGGTCACGCCGGGGCAACCTTCGGCACCCCGGCTGATACCCCGAACCCGGATGACTACGCCCAACCAGGCCGTATCCCCCGCATGAGGATTAGCGGCCAGGTTTTCCGCAAACACCGCGATGGCGATCATATCCGGCGCCCGATCCGGTCCGGGGCGGCCCTGGACCGCGTCCCCGGAGCCCGGGGTATCGGCGCGCAGGCGGCCCGGCGGACGGACCGCGGTCAGCCGACGAGGGGCAGGACCTGGCGTGGCGGCGCGCCGGTGCAGGCGCGGCGGGCGCCGGTGCCGCTCCATCCGCCCGGGATGCGTGCCCGCCAGCTCTGCCGGAAACGCCCCGCCGATCAGGACGCGCCGAGGCGCTCCAGCAGCAGGCCGCGCACGCTCGCCGCGTCCGCCTGGCCCCTCATCGCCTTCATCACCGCGCCGACCAGCGGGCCGACGGCGTTGACCTTGCCGCCGCGGACCTTCTCCGCGATGTCCGGTGCTGCGGCGATGGCGGCGTCGACCGCCGCCGTGAGCGCCCCGTCGTCCGCGACGACGGCGAGGCCGCGCCCGGCGACGACCTCGTCCGGGGTGCCCTCCCCCGCCAGCACGCCGTCGATGACCTTGCGGGCGAGCGCGTCGGTGAGTTCGCCGCCGGCGACGAGCACGGTGATCCGCGCGACGTCGGCCGCGCTGATCGCGAGGTCGCTCGGCTGGCTACCGGCATCGGCGGCGCGACGCGCCAGCTCGTTGAGCCACCACTTGCGCGCCGCCGCCGGGGTCGCCCCGGCGGCCACGGTCTGCTCCACCAGGTCCAGCACCCCGGCGTTGCGCATGTCGGTCAGGTCCCGCGCGGTGTAGCCGTGCTCGGCGATGAGCCGGGTGCGGCGCGCCGCGGGCAGCTCCGGCAGGCCGACGCGCAGCTCGTCGATGTACTGCGCGGGCAGCGCCAGCGGGGTCAGGTCCGGCTCCGGGAAGTACCGGTAGTCGGTCGCCTCCTCCTTGGACCGGCCCGGCGACGTCCGCCCGGAGGCCTCGTCGAAGTGGCGGGTCTCCTGGAGGATCCGCTCGCCGTCGTCGAGCAGGCCGGCCTGGCGGGTGATCTCGTAGCGCACGGCCCGCTCCACCGACCGCAACGAGTTGAGGTTCTTCGTCTCGGTGCGGGTGCCGAACGGGGCGTCGGGCTCACCGGGGGCGGGGCGGCGGCGCAGCGAGACGTTCGCGTCGCAGCGCAGCGAGCCCTGCTCCATCCGCACGTCGGACACGTCGAGAGCGCGGATCAGCTCGCGCAGCTCGTCGACGTAGGCGCGGGCCACCTCCGGCGAGCGGACGTCGGGCTCGGTGACGATCTCGACGAGCGGGATCCCGGCCCGGTTGTAGTCGACCAGCGAGTGGGTCGCCCCGTGGATGCGCCCGGTGGCGCCGCCGACGTGCAGTGACTTGCCGGTGTCCTCCTCCATGTGCACGCGGGTGATCCCAACCCGGTGCACCTCGCCGTCGATCTCGACGTCGAGCCAGCCGTCCGTGCACAGCGGCTCGTCGTACTGGCTGATCTGGAAGTTCTTCGGCATGTCCGGGTAGAAGTAGTTCTTGCGGGCGAACCGGCACCAGGACGCGATGTCGCAGTGCAGCGCGAGGCCGATCATGACGGCGAAACGCACCGCCGCCTCGTTGACCACCGGCAGGGCGCCGGGCAGGCCGAGGCAGACCGGGCAGACCTGGGTGTTGGGCTCGGCGCCGAACGCCGTGGGGCAGCCGCAGAACATCTTGGAGACGGTGCCGAGCTCGACGTGCGTCTCCAACCCGATCACCGGCTCGTAACGGGCGAGCGCGTCGGCGTAGGAGGGCAGCGCGCTGGCGGGAGCCGCAGTGCTCACCGGGGGTACTCCTCGTGGGTCGCTGGATGCGCGGGTCGGCCGGTCATGACGACGAATCGTCGGCGGAGCCGGGCTCGGCGGAGGTGGTCTCGGCGCCACCGGGTCCACCGGATCCACCGGGTCCGGCTGGCGGGCGGGTGTCGCGCAGGTGCACGTAGCTGAGGAACACCGCGGCCGGCAGGCCCAGCACGCCCCAGACGAGCAGGATCGGGTTCACCGTCGCGATGCCGAGGCCCAGCACCACGACGGTCAGCAGCCAGACCACGACGACCAGCAGACGGTCCTGCCGCCCGCTGCGCAGACTCACCATCGCAGACCCCCGCCGTGCTGCCCCGTCCCCGGCCCGGTCCGCACCTGCTGGCCGGTCCGCACCTCCTGGCCGGTCCGCACCTCCTGGCCGGTCACAGTGCCGGGGCCTCGTCGAGCAGCGCATGGCCGCGCCGGGCGTCCAGCGCCTCCTCCAGCGCCCCACCGACCAGGTAGAGCCGGTCGTCGGCGAACGGCGGCGCCATGATCTGGATGCCCACGGGCAGCCCGTCCGCCAGGCCCGCCGGCAGGCTCATCGCCGGGCCGCCGGCCAGGTTCGACGGGATGGTGCACAGGTCCGACAGGTACATGGCGACCGGATCGTCGACCTTCGCCCCGAGCGGGAACGCCGGGGTCGGGGTGGTGGGCGAGACCAGCACGTCGACCTGCTCGAACGCGGCGGCGAAGTCCCGGCTGATCAACGTGCGGACCTTCTGCGCCTGGCCGTAGTAGGCGTCGTAGTAGCCCGAGGACAGTGCGTAGGTGCCGAGGATGATCCGCCGTTTCACCTCCGGGCCGAAGCCGGCTTCGCGGGTGCGGCTCATGACCTCCTCGGCGCCGGCCTGGCCGTCGTCGCCGACTCGCAGCCCGAACCGCATCGCGTCGAAGCGGGCCAGGTTGGACGAACACTCGCTCGGCGCGATCAGGTAGTAGGCCGCCAGCGCGTAGGTGAAGTGCGGGCAGCTCACCTCGACGACCTCGGCGCCGAGGTCGGTGAGCGTCTCGACGGCGGCGGCGAAGGCGGCCTGCACCCCCGGGTCGTAGCCCTCGCCGGCGAGCTCCCGCACGACGCCGACCCGCAGGCCGCGGATGTCGCGCCGGCCCGCCGCCTCGACCACCGCGGGCACCGGCACGTCCACGCTGGTGGAGTCGAGCGGGTCGTGGCCGGCGATCGCGGCGTGCAGCAGCGCCGCGTCGGTGACGGTGCGGGCCAGCGGACCGGCCTGGTCCAGCGAGCTGGAGAAGGCGACCAGGCCGTAGCGGCTCACGCCGCCGTAGGTGGGCTTCACCCCGACCAGCCCGCAGACCGCGGCCGGCTGGCGGATGGAGCCGCCGGTGTCGGTGCCGATCGCCAGCGGCGCCTCGAAGGCGGCGACCGCCGCCGCGCTGCCGCCACTGCTGCCGCCGGGGATGCGGGTGGTGTCCCACGGGTTGCGCGTCGGCCCGTAGGCCGAGTTCTCCGTGGAGGAACCCATCGCGAACTCGTCCATGTTGACCTTGCCGAGCAGGACGACGTCCGCCGCGCGCAGCCGGCTGACCACGGTCGCGTCGTAGGGCGCGTGCCAGCCCTCGAGGATCCGGCTGCCGCAGGTGGTCGGCATCCCGCGGGCGGTCAGGACATCCTTGAGCGCCAGCGGCACCCCGGCGAGCGGGCCGAGCCGCTCCCCGGCGGCCCGGCGCTCGTCGACGGAGCGGGCCGCGGCGAGCGCGCCCTCGGGGTCGACGTGGAGGAAGGCGTGGATGGTGTCGTCGACCTTGGCGATGCGGTCGAGCGCGGCCTGGGTCGCCTCGACGGCGCTCAGCTCGCCGGCGGCGATCGCCGCCGCCGTGGCCGCGGCGGTCAGGTGCACGACGTCGGCCGCGGCGGCCGGAGTGGTCGTGGGGGAAGGTGTTGGGTGGTCCGTCATGCGGGCGGCGACCTCACTCGTCCGGATCAAGGATGCGGGGCACCCGGAAGCGGCCGTCCTCGGTGGCGGGGGCGCCGGCCAGGGCCTCGGCGGCGGTCAGCGACGGGCGGGCGACGTCCGGGCGGAAGACGTTCGTCAGCGGCACGGCGTGACTGGTCGGCGGGATGTCCGCCGCGGCGACCTCGGAGACCCGGGCGACCGCCGACAGGATCGCCTCGAGCTGCGGTGCCAGCGCGTCCAGCTCGTCGTCGGTCACCGACATCCGCGACAGCCGGGCGAGGTGGGCTACCTCGTCCCGCGTGATCCCCATGGCGTGTGGCCCCTTCGTGGGCGGTGGGCGCGAGGCCCGTGACTGGTCGTGCGTGCCGCGGGCGGCAGCCGGGAAAGCCGGGGACTCCGGGCCGCCCGGAGGCTGGCCGCGGGGGGAGAACCGGACCGGACGCTTCGCCGCGTCGACGTCATGTCATGGTACGGGCCGCGGCACGACCGGGACGGACCCCGCCCGCCGACCTGCCGGCCGAGCCGACCCCGCGGTGGCGGCGGCCGCTCGGCCGGCACCGCCCGCCGGGCCCCTGACCAGGCAGGCATCGGCGCGGCGCGTCATCTCGGCGTGACCGGTCGGCCATGCCGACGACACACTCTTTGTGCATGCTCAACTACATGTCGTACCTGCTGCGTGTCGTGTTGCCGGACCGCCCGGGCACCCTCGGCGCCGTCGCCACCGCCCTGGGCGCCGCCGGCATCGACATCGTCAGCGTCACCGTCGTGGAGCGCACCGCCGCCGGCGCGGTGGACGACCTGCTCGTCATGCTGCCGCCGGGCGGACTCGCGGATCGGGCGATGAGCGCGGCCCACTCGGTGCCGGGGGTGGTCGTCGAGTCGCTGCGCCCGTTCCTTGCGGACGGCGGCGGCGTGGCCAGCGACCTCGACCTCGTCGACGCGCTGACCGAGCGGCCGATCGACGCCGCGGCGACCCTGACGGAGCTGGCCCCGGGCGTGTTCAACGCCGACTGGGCGGTGCTGCTCGAACACGTCGGTGCGGGCGACGTGCGGGTGCGGGAGACCTCGGTCGGCGCGCCCACCCTCGGCGGGGACGACCTCGGGGTGCCCGAACGGGTCCGGTTACCGCTGCCCTGGCTGCCGCTGGACCGTGCGCGGCGGATCGGGCCGGACGAGGGCACCTTCCCGCCTCGCTGGGAGGCGGTCAGCATGGAGCTCGCCGCGGCGCCCGTCGGCTGCGATCGGCTGGTCATTCTCATCGGCCGCCCGGGCGGCCCGGTCTTCCGACCCTCCGAGATCGAGCGGCTGGCTCACCTCGCCGGCATCGCGGCGAGCCTGAGCAGGACGGACCGCCCCTGACGGGACGGCCCGCGCGCCCGCCATCCCCCGCCCCGGGTCGACCCCGCCCCGGGTCACCCCGGCAGGGCGTCGTCCGCCGCCTGCGCCGTCTGGCGGGCGCCGACGTCATCCGGGGCATCCTGCGCATTCGGTGCGTCGGTGGGCACGGCCCGCTCGCGCGCGGCGTCCGCGCCCCGTTCGAGCAGCACGGCGAACCCGGCCTCGTCCAGCACCGGCACGCCGAGGCTGCGCGCCTTGTCGTACTTGGCCGCCCCCGGATCGGCGCCGACGACGACGAAGGCCGTCTTCTTGCTCACCGAACCGGTGACCTTACCCCCGCGGCCCTGCACCGCCTCGGTCGCCGAGTCCCGGCTCCAGCCCTCGAGCGTCCCGGTGATGACCACCGCGACGCCGTCGAGCGGGCGGGGGCCCTCCTCGGCCCCGGCGTCGGCGAGCGACGCGCCACCGGCGGCGATGCGGGCGACGATGTCACGGTGGCGGGCGTCGGCGAACCAGTCCACCACCGCACTGGCGATCTTCGGACCGACGCCCTCGACGGCGGCGAGCTGCTCGGCGGGGGCGGCGGCGATCGCGTCGAGCGAGCGCAGCTCCCGCGCGAGCGCACGCGCCGCGGTCGGCCCGACGTGGCGGATGGACAGGCCGACCAGCAGCCGCCACAGCGGCCGGTGGCGGGCCGCCTCGACGCCGCGCAGGATCTGGTCGATCTTCTTCTGGCCGAAGCCGCGCAGCCCCTCGAACGACTCCGGCGTCAGGTGGAAGATGTCGCCGATGTCGCCGACCCGGTCGGCCTCGAGCAGGGCGATCGCCGTCTCGTAGCCCAGGCCGTCGATGTCCAGCGCGCCCCGCGAGGCGATGTGGAAGATCGACTCACGGAGCTGCGCCGGGCAGGAGACGGTGTTCGGGCAGCGGATGTCCACCTCGCCCTCGGGGCGCACCAGCTCGGTGCCGCACTCGGGGCAGTGGGTGGGCATGACGAAGGCACGCTCGGTGCCGTCGCGCAGGTCGACGACCGGGCCGACGATCTCCGGAATCACGTCGCCGGCCTTGCGCAGCACGACCGTGTCGCCGATCAGGACGCCCTTGCGGCCGACCTCGTCGACGTTGTGCAGGGTCGCCAGGCCCACCGTGGAGCCGGCGACGAGCACCGGTTCGAGCTCGCCGAACGGGGTCACCCGGCCCGTGCGGCCGACGTTCACCCGGATGTCGCGCAGCTTCGTCGTGACCTCCTCGGGCGGGTACTTGAAGGCCACCGCCCACCGCGGCGCCTTCGACGTCGACCCCAGCCGCCGTTGCAACGCGAACGCGTCGACCTTGACGACCACCCCGTCGATCTCGTGCTCGACGTCGTGGCGGCCCCGCCCCCAGCGGTGGATGAACGCCAGCACGTCGGCCACCGACGCCAGTACTTCGAAGTGGGTCGAGACGGGCAGACCGAACTCGGCGAACCGGGCGTAGGCCGCGGACTGGGAGGGGGCGTCGAACCCGCGCTGCGCCCCCAGCCCATGCACGATGATGTCGAGCGGGCGGGTGGCGGTGACCCGGGGATCCTTCTGCCGCAGCGACCCGGCGGCGGCGTTGCGCGGGTTGGCGAACGGCTTGCCGCCGCCGGCCACCAGTGACGCGTTGAGCTCGGCGAACTTCTCGGTGGGGAAGAAGACCTCGCCGCGGACCTCCAGCAGCTCCGGCACGCCCGCCCCGCGCAGCCGGGTCGGCACGCTCGCCAGCGTGCGGATGTTGGGGGTGATGTCCTCCCCCGTGCGCCCGTCGCCGCGGGTCGCCGCGCGCACGAGCCGGCCGTCGGCGTAGACGAGATCGACGGCGAGCCCGTCGATCTTCAGCTCGCACAGCCAGCCGTCGACCTCGGTCTCCCGCGCCGCGCGCGCGGCCCACAGGTGGAACTCGTCGTCGTCGAAAACGTTGTCCAGCGACAGCAGCCGCTCGAGATGCTCGACCGGGGTGAACAGGGTCGAGTACGACCCGGCCACCTTCTGCGTCGGCGAGTCCGGGGTGCGCAGATCGGGGTGGCGCTCCTCGATCGCGGTGAGCTCACGCATCAGCCGGTCGTACTCGGCGTCGGAGACGGTCGGCGAGTCCAGCACGTAGTACCGGTAGGCGTGCTCGTCCAGCTCGCGGGCGAGCTCGGCGGCGCGGGACCGGTCCGCGACGGAAGCGGCGACGGTCGGTTTCGCCGCAGCCGCGGCCGCGACGGCCGCCACGTCACCGGAGCCCAGTGGCGCGCTCATGCCGGCGCGTCGACCAGGACGCGGCCCGCCCGGCGGCAGTGCCGCATGACCGCCCTGGCCTCGTCGACACCGAATCCCGCAAGGCCGCACGCGGGTGCCACGGCGACCACCTCCCCAAGCTGTTCGGGCCGGAATCCGAGCCGGCTCCACAGTGCAGTGACGGGTTCGACGGTACGGCGGACGTCCGACAGATTCGCCGCTCCGCCGCGGGTGGCCACCAGGCCCGCGATGAGCCGCACCCCGGCCTCCACGAGCTCGCCGACGGCGTCGTCCTGGGCGCGGGTCAGCAGGGCGGCGTCGAGCCCGACGAAGTCCATCCCGGCGCCGCGCAGCGCGGCCAGCGGCACGTCCGCCGCACAGCAGTGCACGCCGACCCCGGCGACGCCGGCCAGCGCCCGGGTGGCGTCGGCGAGTGCGCGCAGCCGCTGGACCACCAGGCCCTCCTCGACGGCCGGCACCACCGAGAAGCCGCTGGGCGTGCGCACCCGGCCGGCCAGCACCAGCGGCAGCGACGGCTCGTCGAGCTGGAGGACCAGCCGCGCGTCCGGAACCCGGCGGGCGATGTCGCCGAGATGGTCGGCCAGACCGGCGGCGAGCGCCTCGGCGAGGTCCCGGGTGGCGCCGGCGTCGGACAGCGCCTTGTGCCCGCGGGGCAGTTCGAGCTCGGCGGCCAGCGTCCACGGCCCGGCCACGGCGACCTTGAGCGGCCCGGAGTAACCGGCGGCGACCTCGGTCAACGCGTCCAGGTCCCACCTGAGCAGATCCCGGGAACGGCGCAGGTCCAGGCCCGGCCGGGGCACCAACCGCCAGCCGGCCGGCTGCAGGTCGACGGGCAGGTCGAGCAGGATCGCCGCCGACCGGCCGATCATCGCGGCGCCGGGCCCACGGGCCGGCAGCTCCGGCAGGTGCGGCAGGTCCGGCAGCTCGTCGAACACCGACTTCGTAGCCTCGACCGGGTCGGTGCCCGGCAGCGAACCCACCCCGGTGGCCGCGCCGGCCGGCCACAGCGGCGCGGGGCCGGCCTCAGTGCTCATCGGAACTCATCCCGCCATTGTGGCCGACGGCACCCGGCGCCCCACCCAGCCCCGCCGGCCGCTCACGCGGCGGTGACGCGGATGTGCCCCCCTCCGAGCACCCGGTCGCCGTCGTAGAGCACGACGGCCTGACCCGCCGCCGTCCCGCGCACCGGGGCGGCGAGGGTGACGACGAGATCGTCGCCGCGCGCCTCGGCCTCGGCGGCCACGACCCCGCCGTGCGCCCGAACCTGGGCCTGACAGGTCACCACGCCCTCGTGCGGCCAGGCCGCCCGGTCGGCGACCAGCCGGCGGATGTCGAGCTCCTCCGCCGGGCCGACGATGACCGTCGAGGTCACCGGGGAGATGTCGAGGACGTAGCGGGGGCGCCCGTCCGGCGCCGGGTGCCCCAGGCGAAGCCCGCGGCGCTGACCGACGGTGAAGGCGAAGGTCCCATCATGCTCGCCGAGCGTCTGCCCGGACTTGGAGTCGACGATGGGCCCGGGCCGCGAGCCGATCCGCTCCCGCAGCCAGCCGCCGGTGTCCCCGCCGGAGATGAAGCAGATGTCGTGGCTGTCCGGCTTGTCGGCGACGGCCAGCCCGCGCGCGGCCGCCTCGCGGCGCACCTGCGCCTTGGTGGAGTCGCCCAGCGGGAAACGCGCCGCGCCGAGCTGCTCGGGCCGCAGCGTGCCGAGCACGTAGGACTGGTCCTTGGCGGGGTCGACGGATCGGCGCAGCGTGCCGTCCAGGTCGAGGCGGGCGTGGTGGCCGGTGACCACGGCGTCGAAGCCGAGGGCGAGCGCCCGGTCCAGCACCGCGGCAAACTTGATCCGCTCGTTGCAGCGCACGCACGGGTTGGGAGTGCGTCCCGCCGCGTAGGACTCCACGAACTGGTCGATGACCTCGGTCTCGAACCGCTCGGCCAGATCCCACACGTAGAACGGGATGCCCAGCACGTCCGCGGCGCGGCGCGCGTCGCGGGCGTCCTCCAACGTGCAGCAGCCCCGGGCGCCGGTCCGGTCCGACTCGGGCGAACGGGACAGGGCGAGATGGACGCCGGTGACGTCGTGCCCGGCGTCGACTGCCCGCGCGGCGGCGACGGCGGAGTCGACCCCGCCGGACATGGCGGCGAGCACCCGCATCAGACCTGCCCCTCCCCGGAACCATCCGGTTCCCAGAACCCTCCGGCGGCGCCGCGCACGCGGCGCGGATCAGGCGCCGGTCATCCCCGCGAGCGCGCCCGCGCGGCTCGCCCGCTCCACCACCGGCCCGATCGCCTCGACGAGCGCGTCCACGTCGGCAGCGCGCGACGAGTGGCCCAGCGAGAAGCGCAGCGATCCCCGCGCATGCTCCTCGCCGGCCCCCATGGCCAGCAACACGTGCGAGGGCCGGGCTACTCCCGCCGAGCAGGCCGAACCGGTCGAACACTCGATGCCGCGCGCATCGAGCAGCATCAGCAGCGAATCCCCCTCGCAGCCGGGGAACGTGAGATGGGCGTTGCCGGGCAGCCGCTGCGGACCACCCAGCGGGGCGCCGTTGAGCACCGCTCCCGGCACCTTCTCCTGGACCCGACGGACAAGGTCGTCGCGCAACGCGGCCAGCCGGGCACCCTCACGCGGCGCCTGGGCGCAGGCGGTCGCCGCCGCGGCCGCGAACGCCGCCACCCCGGCGGTGTTCAACGTCCCGGAGCGGATGTCGCGTTCCTGGCCGCCGCCATGGGTCAACGGCTCCAGCACGAGGCCGCGGCGCACCACCAGTGCGCCGACCCCGACCGGCCCGCCGATCTTGTGGGCGCTGACGGTGATGGCGTCGGGCCCCTCCTCGCCGACCGTGACGGGGATCTGGCCGAACGCCTGCACCGCGTCGGTGTGGAACGGCACCCCGTGCCGATGCGCGACGGCGGCGAGCTCCGCGACCGGCTCGACCGTGCCGACCTCGCTGTTCGCCCACATCACCGAGACCAGGGCCACCGCGGCGGGATCGCGCTCGAGGGCGACGGCGAGGGTGTCCGGGTGCACCATGCCGGCGGCGTCGACGTCGAGCAGCTCCACCTCGGCGCCCTGCTCGGCGCCCAGCC
The DNA here is from genome assembly GCF_000948395.1 of Frankia torreyi. Lineage (GTDB taxonomy): Bacteria > Actinomycetota > Actinomycetes > Frankiales > Frankiaceae > Frankia > Frankia torreyi. The sequence continues at coordinate 89,615 of NZ_JYFN01000028.1, forward strand.
ACTGCACGGTGTCCAGCACCGCCCGGTGCTCGACCGCGCTGACCAGCACCCGGCGCCGGGCGGGCTCGGCCCGCCGCCGCGCCCAGTACAGGCCCTTGAGCGCGAGGTTGTCACCCTCCGTGCCGCCGCCGGTGAACACCACATCGGACGGCCGGGCGCCCAGCACGTCGGCCAGCGTCTCGCGCGACTCCTCGACGATGCGGCGGGCCCGGCGGCCGCTGGCGTGCAACGACGAGGCATTGCCGGTGTCGGCGAGCACCGCGGCGTACGCGGTGAGCGCTTCCGGTCGCATCGGCGTCGTCGCCGCGTGGTCGAGATAGGTCACACGGTAGAGGGTAGCCGCGCGCGGCCAGGCGGCGTCGCCGCGCCGATCACACCCGCGCCGCGGCCGCCCGCCCGCCCGCGGCGCGGGACGGACGGCAGCGCCGGGATCAGCGGTTCGAGGTCACCCCGCAGCAGGCAGCCGGACCAGACGCCGGCGCAGTAGGCGGCGTCGTCGGCGACGCGCAGGAGCAGATACGGTGCGAGGCCGACCCCCGGGCGCGCCACCCACCACTCGTGCACCAACGGCAGCGTCGCCGCGGCCAGGACCAGCCGGCCTGGCGTGCCGGCGCAGGCCAGCAGGGGCAGCCAGGTGCGCCGCGACGTCTCGGCGGCGGCGAGCAGGGCGTGGCGCCGCCCCCGGACGGTCAGGGCCAGCGCGGCGCGGCCCGGGCGGTCGGTGCGGCCCAGCCGGCGGGCGAGACGGGCGGTGGTCAGCGCCACCGAGCCCGCGGCCAGGGCGCCGACCGCGGCGGTCCCGCCCCGGTCCCGGCGCAGCGCCAGCAGGCCCACCGCCGCCACCGCGCTCGCCGCCCCGCGGGCCGGTCGCAGCGGTCCGGGATGCCGCCGGGCAAGCTCCGCCGCCGACGAGCCGTAGCCGTGGCGCTGGCGCGCCCAGGCCCGCCAGGACGGCCGCGGATCGTGGTGCACCACCGCCGCCGGCTCATAACGGACGGTGTGGCCGGCGCCGACGAGCCGCCACACCAGGTCGACGTCCTCACCGAAGCGCAGCGCCGGGTCGAACGCGGCGTGCGCCCGCCGGATGAGCAGCGCCGCCGACGGCACGTACGACACCCGCCCCCCGGGGCGCACCGCCGCCGGCCACGGCCCGAGATCGAGCGGGGAACGGCCCGCCTCGTAGCGTTCCCGCAGGCTGCCGCGCGACGCCGGCGGCGCCGGGGAGGCGACCCGCGGCGCGACGGCGACAACCGCCGGGTCCGCGAGGTGGGCGACGAGGCGGTCGAGCCAGTCGGCGGTGGGCCGGACGTCGCAGTCGCAGAAGACGATCACCTCGGTGCGCGCCGACCGGGCGCCGCTGGTGCGCGCCGCGGCGGGGCCGCGGGCCCGATCGTGCCGGATCACCCGGGCGCCGGCCGCGGCGGCCTCGGCCGAGGTTTCATCGAGGGAGCCGTCGTCGACGACGACGACCTCGGCGCACTGCCCGCGCAGCGCGCCGACCAGCGCGCCGATGCGCCCGGCCCCGTCTCGGACCGGAATGACAGCCGTGACCTCGGGGACCTCGGGGACCGTGCCCACCGGCGCCGGGCGGCGCGGCGGCAGCGGATGAACGAGACCGGAGTCGACGAGCCGGCGTGCCAACAGCCCCGCGCCGGGTCCGGCCGCACCGACCGTGGCGCCCCCACGCAGCGCCGCGAACACCCGCGCACCGGGGGCGGACAGCGCCATCAGCCGCAGCGGCGACCCGCCGAGCAGCACGATCCCACCGGCGGCCGCGGCGGCGGACGCCGGCGCCAGAACCGTGAGGCCGGGGTCGCACTGCACCCGGAACGGAGCCGGCAGTGGGATCGGAGCCGGCTCAGAAGTCACCGGCAGTGGGATCGGAGCCGGCTCAGAAGTCACCGGCCGCCCGGCGCAGGTCGGTGAGCAGGTCGATGAGCGTCCGCACGCCCCCGTCCCCCAGACCGGGGTCGGCGAAGACGGTGTCGTTGAGCTTCTCCGTCGCGGCGAGCGCCGTCGCCCGCCCCTCCTGGGTGATCTCGGCGAGGATTGCCCGGCGATCGGTGGGGTGGGGGGTGCGGCGGACCTGGCCGCGGGCCTCCAGCCGGTCGACCGCGCTGGTGATGCTGGTCGGATGGACCTGAAGCCGGCTCCCGATCTTGTTCAGCGGGAGGGCGCCCCGGCGGGAGAACAGCAGCAGCATGAGCAGCTCGTACCGGGCGAAGGTCAGATCGAGCGGACGCAGGACCTCGTCGACCCTGGCCAGCATGATCTGCTGGGCGCGCATCAGCGACGTGACCGCCGCCATCCCGTCAGCCACCGAGCCCCAGCCGTGCGCGGTCCAGTGCCGGTGAGCCTCCGCTATGGGATCGGTGGGCAGCGGTTTGGGGGTGGCCACGGCTTGGACGCTCCTGCACTTCAGGGGATCTCTCCCACCCGACCGGCGGGCCGGGGACCGCCCAGATGACGGCCGGCGTCCATTGCACCCCAGGACGCCACGTGCAGGCAAAGACTCATGCGTACGCGGAGATTACGGGTCGCCACGCTCAGCGCACCGTGCGGCGTCACCCCGTCGGGGAATGTCAGACATTGCGCCGATACTGGCCACCTACGTCGAAGAACGCCTGGGTGATCTGACCGAGCGAGCAGACCCGGACCGCCTTCATCAACGCCGCGAAGGTGTTTCCGGTGCCGGCGGCGACCGCGCGCAGCTCGGTCAGGGCGGCCTCGGCGTCGGCGGCGTGCCGGCGCTGGAACTCGGTCAGGCGGGTGAGCTGGGAACGCTTCTCGTTCTCGGTGGCTCGGGCCAGCTCCAGGGGGCCGGCGGCGTCGGCGGCGCGATCCGGGGCGCCGGCGGCGCGGTCGGGGGCGAGGAAGGTGTTGACCCCTATGATCGGCAGCGTGCCGTCGTGCTTGCGGCGCTCGTACAGCATCGACTCGTCCTGGATCCGGCCCCGCTGATAACCGGTCTCCATCGCGCCCAGCACACCACCACGATCGCTAATCCGCTCGAACTCGGCGAGCACGGCCTCCTCGACCAGGTCGGTCAGTTCATCGACGATGAACGATCCCTGCATGGGGTTCTCGTTGGCGGCGAGCCCCCATTCCCCATCAATGATCATCTGAATGGCGAGCGCGCGGCGCACCGAGCTCTCGGTGGGCGTGGTCACAGCCTCGTCGTAGGCATTGGTGTGCAGGCTGTTGCAGTTGTCGTAGACCGCGCACAGCGCCTGGAGGGTGGTGCGGATGTCGTTGAACGCCATCTCCTGGGCATGCAGTGACCGGCCGGAGGTCTGCACGTGGTATTTGAGCATCTGTGAACGGGGCGTGGCGCCGTACCGCTCGCGCATCGCGACCGCCCAGATCCGCCGCGCCACCCGCCCGATGACCGTGTACTCCGCGTCCATCCCGTTGGAGAAGAAGAACGACAGGTTCGGCGCGAAGTCGTCGATCCGCATTCCTCGGGCGAGATACGCCTCGACGTAGGTGAATCCGTTGGCCAGCGTGAAGGCGAGCTGGGTGATGGGGTTCGCGCCGGCCTCGGCGATGTGGTAGCCGGAGATCGAGACGGAGTAGAAGTTGCGGACATTGTGCTCGATGAACCATTCCTGCACGTCGGCCATCGCCCGCAGCGCGAACTCGGTGGAGAAGATGCAGGTGTTCTGCCCCTGGTCCTCCTTGAGGATGTCCGCCTGAACCGTGCCCCGCACGGTGGCCAGCGCCCCGGCGGTGATCTCGGCGGCTTCGTCGTCGCTCGGCTCGCGGCCCTGCTCGTCGATGAAGGCGGCCAGCCGCTGGTCGATCGCCGTGGTCAGGAACATCGCGAGGATGGCCGGCGCCGGGCCGTTGATCGTCATGGAGACGCTGGTCGCCGGGGCGCCGAGATCGAACCCGTCGAACAGGGCCGCCATGTCGTCGAGGGTCGCGATCGACACACCCGAGGTGCCGACCTTGCCGTAGACGTCGGGTCGGGGGGCCGGGTCGCGACCGTAGAGGGTGACCGAGTCGAAGGCCGTGGACAGCCGCGTCGCCGGCGACCCGGCGGACAGGAAGTGGAAGCGCCGGTTCGTCCGGAACGCGTCCCCCTCCCCGGCGAACATCCGCGCCGGCGCCTCCCCCGCGCGCTTGAACGGGAACACCCCCGCGGTGAACGGGAAGTACCCCGGCAGGTTCTCCCGGCGCAGGAACCGCACCAGTCGGGCGTCGTCGTCGATGGCCGGCACCGCGACGCGGGAGACCTGGGTGCCGGCGAGGGTCGTACGACGCAGCGGTGTGCGGATCTCCGTGCCGCGCACCGTGTAGGAGAGCTGATCGCCCTGCCGCTCGGCCACGATCGCCGGCCACCGCTCGAGCAGCTCCCTCGCCCATGGCGCGAGGGCCGCGTCCGCCTCGTCGCGCAGGGCGGCCAGGGCGCCGGCCTCCGCCGAGGCGGCGCCCACCGCGTCGAGTGCGGTGGTCAGGTGCTCGCGGCGGCGGGCAAGCTGGGCCTGCCGTTCAGTCTCGGCGTGGTAGTCGCGCACCGTCTCGGCGATCTCGGCCAGATAACGCACTCTGGCCGCCGGGACGATGGTCGTCAGCCCGGTGGCTGCCCGCACCTCGACGGCGGGCAGCACGCCGGGCCTTGCCGCCAGGCCGACCTCGCAGAGCAGGCCGAGAAGGTGCTGGTAGAGGGCGGTAACCCCGTCGTCCTGGAAGCGTGCGGCGGAGGTGCCGAAGACCGGCATGTCCTCCCAGGACCGATCGAACGCCTCCCGGTNGCGCACGAGCTGGCGGGCGACGTCGCGGCGGGCGTCCTCGGCGCCGCGACGTTCGAACTTGTTCACCGCGACCACGTCGGCGAAGTCGAGCATGTCGATCTTCTCCAGCTGCGAGGCCGCGCCGTACTCCGGCGTCATCACGTACAGGGAGACGTCGCAGTAGGGCACGATCGCCGCGTCGCCCTGCCCGATGCCGGGGGTCTCGACGATGACCAGGTCGTAGCCGGCCGCCTTGCAGGCCGCGATCGCCCCCGGCACCGAGGGTGGGACCTCGCTGCCCGCCGCCCGGGTGGCCAGGGACCGGAAGAAGACCCCGCCGGCGCCGGAATCGCCCAGGGCGTTCATCCGGATCCGGTCACCGAGCAGCGCCCCACCGCCGCGCCGGCGGCTCGGGTCGACGGCCAGCACCGCGATGCGCAGCGCGTCGCCCTGGTCGAGGCGGAAGCGGCGCAGCAGTTCATCGGTCAGCGAGGACTTCCCGGAGCCACCGGTGCCCGTGATGCCCAGCACCGGCACGGCCGGCCGCCGACCGGCCTCCTCCCGCAGCGCCGCCGCAAGCTCGCCGTCCCGATCGGCCTCGAGAACCGTGATCGCCCGAGCGAGCGCACCCTGCTCGCCGGCGATGATCTCCTCGAGCTTCGGACCGTCCGCGGCGAGGTCGACGTCGCAACCGGCGATGATCGTGTTGATCATCCGGGCCAGGCCCATCGCCTGACCGTCCTGCGGGGAGAAGATCCGGGCGACGCCGCGGGACTGCAACAGCTCGATCTCCGCCGGCACGATCNCCCCNCCGCCCCCGCCGAAGACACGGATGTCACCCGCGCCGCGTTCCCGCAACCGCTCCACGAGGTAGCTGAAGTACTCGACATGCCCGCCCTGGTAGGAGGACAGGGCGATGCCCTGGGCGTCCTCCTGGATCGCCGCGGTCACCACCTCCTCGACGCCACGGTCGTGGCCGAGGTGGATGACCTCCGCCCCCTGGGCCTGCAGCAGCCGCCGCATGATGTTGATCGCCGCGTCATGCCCGTCGAACAACGCGGCCGCCGTGACGATGCGGACCGGATGGACGGGGACGTGGAGGTCTGCCGTGTCCTGCTGGGCGTCGTCCTGCTGGGCGTCGGATGACATCGAGCGGCTCCCCGGGGAGAACGGACGGGCCGGCGCACCCAGCCCGACAGCCTTCTGACTTCCGATAGTAGGACGTCCATCCGACGGGTGCCACTGCGGCCAGGGTCGACGGAGGACGGGCGGGCCGCGCGGGGGATGTACGGGGCTCCCGCCCGGGCGAGTGAACCGCGGCAGTCGGGCGGGGGAGGCAGGCAGCGGCTACAAGGTCCCCAAATACAAGTGTGGGGTTGCCTTAAAAAGGCAACCCCACACTTTGTGTAAGTCCGGCGGCGTCCTACTCTCCCACACAGTCCCCCATGCAGTACCATCG
>NZ_JYFN01000029.1 GCF_000948395.1 Frankia torreyi
ACCAGCGCCAAGTCCACTGGCACTTCACCACCGCCGACGCCCGCACCAAACTCCGCCACCTATACCCCAAACATTAGTGGCGACGGTCTACTAGAGCCAGCCGTTGCGTTTGAATGACCGGTACAGAAACAGGCATGCCGTCGCCATCACGGCAAGGACCGCCGGGTAACCCCAGGTCTGGCGCAGTTCGGGCATGTGCTCGAAGTTCATTCCGTAGATCCCGGCCAGGGCCGTGGGAACGGCGGCGATCGCGACCCAGGCGCTGATCCGCCGCATGTCCTCGTTCTGGGCGATCGTCACCTGGGTCAGGGTGGCCTGCAGCACCGACGACAGCAGCTCGTCGAAGTGTTCGATGCGCTCGCTGACCTGCTCGAGATGGTCGGCGACGTCCCGGAAGTACCGCCGCATCGCCGCATCGACCAGCCGCGGGCCGTCCGTCGTGAGCGTGCGCAGCGGGCCAGCCAGCGGCTGGACGGCGTGCTTGAGCTCCAGCAGCTCGCGCTTCAACTGGTAGGCGCTTTCCGTGGACGGGATCTGGTCGCGCCGGAACACGCCGGCCTCGATCTGGTCGACGTCGACCTGGATCTTCTCCACGGTGTCGACGTAGTTGTCGACGACGCTGTCGCAGATGGCATGCAGCACCGAGGTCGGCCCGTGCCGGAGCATCTCCGGGGCGGCCTCGAGTCGGCCCCGCAGCCTGGTCATCTCCCCGTGCTGGCCGTGCCGCACCGTCACCACGAAGTCCTCGCCGAGGAAGATCATGATCTCGCCGGTGGTGACCACCTCGGAGGTATCCGTCACCTCGGTGTGCGCCACATAGCTGGCGGTCTTGAGCACCACGAACAGGTGGTTCTCGTACTGCTCGAGCTTGGGCCGCTGGCCGCCGGTGACCGCGTCCTCCACGGCGAGCTTGTCCAGGCCGTACTCCTGCGCGATGGCGGCGAGCTGGTCGTAACTGGGCTCGAACAGGCCCAGCCAGGCGAAGCCGTCGCGTTCGGTCCGCGCCACCCGCAGCGCGTCGGAATGATCGACGTCCATCGTCACGCACTGCCCCTGGCTGTAGACCCCGCACGCCATCACCCGGCCGTCGGGCGTCGCCGGCAGCTCGACCCGCGGCGCCCGGCGGCGCTTGCGGCCGACCCGGACCAGCGACACCGGCCGGCTTAGCGCGCCGGCAAGCCGGTGCGCGTTCGCCGACGCCTGCCCCAGAGCGTCCTCCAGGGCGCCGAGCACCGGATGCTCGCCACCCACCTGGCCGGGCACGCCCGGGTGACCGCCCGGTCCCGCGCGCATCGGCTCCGCGCTTGCCGCGTCGTCTCGCACCATCGCCTCTTTTCCCTCGCCCGCTTTCCCGCCGCTCACGTTGCCAGTTACCCACGTTCCCGAGTTGCCACGTTCCCGGGTGCCTACGTTCCCGGGTGCCTACGTTCCGGGGTGCCTACGTCCTCGCGCTCGGGTGACCCGTCGCCCGGGGCTCCGGCCGCTCGAGCACCCGGCCGCCCACAGTCGATGGTCGCCGCGCGTTGCCGCGATGCGCCGGGCGGCCCGCGCGCCGTGGGATCCCGTTCGCCGACGTGGGCGGCCTCGTGGTCGAGGACGAGACGCGCGTCGTGTCCGATCCTGACGAGTTCCTCGCCGTACCAGGCTGATCCGCGACGCGGCGGGGGTGGACGGGCGGTCCGCAGGCTGATCATCCGCGCACTAGGCTGATCGGCCATGGTGAGCGATGACCTGCCGCAGCCCGTGCGACTCGACGCGCCGATCGCCTCGGTCGTCATCCACCCCCGGGGCGCCCGGATCATCCGGCGGGGCCGGGTCCGACTGCCCGTTCCCGTGGGTGACGGGTCCGCGGGGGCGGGCGTCCGGGTCGAGCTGGACGGCCTGCCCTGGGAGCTCGCGCCCGACTCGGTCCGCGTCGGCGGCCGGGGACCGGGCCGGGTGCTCGGGGTCGACGTGGTCGCCCGTACGCACCCGGAGCCCGCCGACACCGCCGGCGCGGATCTCGCCACGCGCCGGCTCGCGCTGGCCGCCGAGCTGTCCACCATCGCCGACGAGGATGACGCCGAGCAGGCACGGCGGGGCTTCCTCGACATCGCGACGCGCACCGCGGCCGCCGCCCTGGCACGGTCCTGGGCCTCGACCCCCGCTGCCGCCGAGGGGTTGGCCACCGCCGAGGACCTGCTCGCGGCCCGGATCGGCGAGGTCCACACCCGCCGCCGCGCCCTCGCCGAGCGCCGGGCCGACCTCGAACGGCGGCTCGCGGCGCTCGACCGGACGATCGAGGCCCGGCAGGCCCCCCGCGTCCCGGACACCCGCACCGTCGTCGTGAACCTCGACCTCGATGCTGGCGACAAGGCCGGCCGGAAGGCCGCCGACGAGGGAGTCGAGGTCGAGCTGGAGGTGACGTATCTGGTCCCGACCGCGGGCTGGCGGGCCGGCTACGACGCTCGCCTCGAGGGGGAGCGGGTCACGTTGACCTGGTTCGCGTTGATTGCCCAGCGCAGCGGCGAGGACTGGCCGGACACGGCCGATCTCGTGCTCTCGACGGCCCGCCCGGCCGCGCACGCGGAACTGCCCGAGCTCACCCCCCAGTTCGTGGACCTGAGCCAACCGCCGCCGCCCCCGCCGCCGGCTGCGGCCCCGACGCCGGCGATGTTCGCCGCCGGTGGGCCGCCGCAGGGCCTGTCCCGAGGTCGGTCGAAGGCGAAGCAGGTGAAGGTCCTGAGGACGGCGGTGGCCGACGAACCGGAGATCGACTTCGCCGGGTCGGCGACGTACCGGCCGCCCCGACAGGTCGCGATCCCGGCCGACGGCGACCGGCACCGCCTCACCGTCGCGGTAATCGAGTTCGGCGCCACTCTCGATCATCTGACCGTTCCCAGGATCTCTCCCGACGCCTACCTGCGGGCCACCATCACCAACACCTCGCCGCACACCCTGCTGCCCGGCAAGGTCTCGATCTTCCACGGCGGGGACTTCGCCGGCAGCGGCACCATCGGCACGGTGCCGCCGGGGGCCGAGGTCGAGCTGCATCTCGGCGTCGACGACCGGGTGCGGGTCGAGCGCGAGCTGGTCCACCGCGCCACGGGACGCCGCGTGGTCGGCGGCAACCGGCGGATCGAGGCCGGCTACCGCATCGAGGTGACCAACCACACCCCCCGGCCGGTCCGGACGGTGGTGCGCGACCAGATCCCGGTCTCCCGGCACGAGAGCGTCACCGTCCGGGACTTCCAGGCACGGCCCGAACCGGACGAGCGGACCGACGTCGGCCTGCTTTCGTGGACGCTTGCGCTCGATCCGGGCGCGACCGGGCGGGTGGAGTTCTCGTTCCGGCTGGAGCATCCTCGCGGGATGGAGCTGACCGGCTGGCGCGACTGAGCCGTCCGGAGAGGCAGTGCTGCCCGGAGAGGCAGTGCCGTCCGGAGCGGATGCCGCTCAGGTGGTCGTGTCCGCCGGGGCGCGCAGCCGGCGGGTCCACGCGCCCTCGACGATCTCGCCGCGGGCGTCGATGATCGCCCAGTCGACGACGTCGGCGCTGCGGATGCGCAGGGGTCGGCCCATCCGGATGTGCGCCACCGACGGGTGCGCGCCGTCGTTCAGGCTGCGCCCGCCCAGCAGGGTCGCGTGCTGCCAGTTGGACACCAGGGCCCAGGGCCATTCAGCCCCGTCCGGGACCGCCACCTGATGGCGGATGATCAGGGCCCCCAGGGGCGGAAGGTCATGGCCGAGAAACCGACGCCGGACGTCGACGAGGCGCGAGCGGGCGGCGAAGACGGCCTGGTCCCGGGCCATGGGGACATTACTGCCAATCATGTCCGCAATAGTAGTGGAATCCTTCCTTACGGTAGGCATCGATGTGGGCGACCGGCACCTTTTGTGATGCTCTCGGTCCCCTTGCGTGAGGACCGTCGGGATGCGGCCCCGGTCGCGAAGGCGTAGCTTCACTGTGCCAGTAACTCTCCGCTACGTTTCGACCCATCACGGGTGAGGTGATCATGGCTGAGACGTTGACGACCCTGGTGGACGCGGCGCACGAGGATGCTGTCCATCTCCTTGAACTGTCCCGCGACGGCCGCGACGCGGCCTCCCCCCCGGACGCGTCCCCCACCGATCCGCGCCAGGCGCTGCACGCCAGCGACGCGGCGGTGGCGGCCGTCTCGGCCCACCTCAGTGCGATGGAGGCAGTCGTCTACCCGGAGATGGCCCGCCGGGTGCCGGGCGGCCGGGCGCGGGTCGCGGAGCTGGGCCGGCTGGCCCGCCGGTGCTCGTCGGTGATGCGCGGCATCGAGCAGTACGTGCAGGGGGATCTCAATCGCCCGGCGGGCAGCGTCGCCAGCCTGCGGCGAGACCTCGCGGCGCTGCTCGCCGAGCACGCGAAGGCAGAGGACGAGCTGCTGCGTGAGCTCACCGAACGGCTCTCCGAGGCGGACCGCCGGCACCTGCTCGACCGCTTCGCCGACGCCATGCGCCACGCCCCGACCCGACCCCACCCGCATCTCGGGCACGGTGGGATCTTCGGCGGCAGCCTGGCGGTCCGGCTGCTCGGCAGCTTCGACCATCTGCTCGACGTGATGGATTCGCGCGAGGTGGCCGGCGCCCCGGTGCGGGCCCCCGCGCCTGCCGGGCTGTGGGGCTGGTACCTGCTCGGCCGGCCCACCTCGCCCGCCCCGGAGTGGCCGGCGGCGGATGAGCTCGCGCCGCCAGCCGACCAGTCCCAGTCCGGGTCCCAGTCCGGGTCCGAGAGCGGGTCCGAGAGCGGGTCCGGCCTGCGGCGCTGAGCCCACCGGCGCTCGCCCATCACGGGCCCGGTGTGGTCGTCCCCACGGAACTCCGGCGGATCGAGCACCGCCTGGCCTGACCCGATGGTGAAATAGTCCTAACCTCGCTCTGGTAGCGGCCGTGGCGCGTAGCGCGTTCGGCGTTCCGTTGCGCGCGGTCACCCCTGGGCATGCCATGCTTCGGGTCCAGGATGGGCCTAAATGGCCCGCGTGTCGTGCACTGCCGAGGAGATGTGTCAGGAACCGAGAGCACCGCGGTCCGGGTGCCAGGAACGGAACCGGCGGATGTGGTTTGGCCGATACTCCTCGTCGAGGACGATGACGCGGACGCCTTCCTGGTGTCCGAGCTGTTCGACGAGGTTGCGGCGCCGGTTGAACTAACCCGGGTGCGCACGGTGGCCGAGGCGGTCCGCCGTAGCGAGCAGGTCGCCTGCGTGCTGTTGGACCTCGGGTTGCCCGACAGCGAGGGCCTCTCGGCGCTGCGCCGGCTGCTGGCGGTGGAGGCGGGCGCGCCGGTGGTCGTGCTCACCGGTCTGGTCGACGAGTACCGGGGCGCCCAGGCGGTCGCCGCCGGAGCCCAGGACTACCTCGTCAAGGGCCAGGTCGATGGGCGGGATCTGGTGCGTGCCGTGCGCTACGCGATCGAGCGCAAGCGCGCCGACACGGCGGCCCAGGCGCTGCGCGAGTCGGAGCTGCAAGCGGACGAGCGGGCCCGGCTCGAACGGGGGCTGCTGCCCCGTCCGCTCTATGACGACCGCCGGCTGCGCCACGCCGCCCGCTACCGGCCTGGTCGGCAGCAGTCGCTGCTCGGCGGCGACTTCTACGACATGGTGTCCACCCCCGACGGGACGGTCCACGTGCTGCTCGGCGACGTCTGCGGGCACGGCCCGGACGAGGCCGCCCTCGGGGTCAGCCTGCGCATCGCCTGGCGCACCCTCGTCCTGGCCGGGGTGGCGGAGGCCGACCGGCTCGGGTATCTCCAGCGGGTGCTGGTCAGCGAACGCGAACACGAGGAGATCTTCGCCACCGTCTGTGCCCTCTCGATCGCGCCCGACCGGGATTCGATGCGGATGCGGCTGGCCGGCCACCCACCGCCCGCGCTGCTGCACCCCCGGCTTGCCGCGCTGCCCGGTGACGTCGTCGGGCCGGCGCTGGGCATCCTCGACGAGGACCTCACCGAGGATGTGCTGGTCGAACTCGGCCCGCGGTGGGTGCTGCTGCTGGCGACCGACGGCCTGCTGGAAGGTCGGGAGGGGCCGGGCGGGGAGCCCCTCGGCTGGGAGGGCGTGCTGCCCGAGATCGCCCGGCTCTGGCCCCCGGACGGGCCGGACGGCCTGCTCGACAGCCTCATCGACCGGGTCGAGGCCCGCAACGGCGGCCCACTCACCGACGACGTCGCCCTGCTGCTGCTGATGTGGGGGGCCGACTGATGGCAAAGCCCCGTGGATCTTCCGGCCCGGACGGCCCGTCCGGGCGGTTCGGGCGGTTCGGGTTGGCGTTCGCTCGAAGCTGGCGGTTGCGGCGCCGGCTTGGGGTGACCTACACGGCCGCGGCGGCGGCCCTGCTCATCATCGTCGGGCTGGTCGTGTCGTCGCTGGTGCGGCTCGACAACGCCATCCACACCCGCAGCGACATCATGGCCCCGGCCCTGCTGGGCTCCGCGCAACTCGTCAGCAGCCTGGTCGACCAGGAGACCGGCATGCGGGGCTACCTGCTCCAGGCCCGCGAGGAGTTCCTCGAGCCCTACGACAACGGCCGCCGCGAAGAGAGCGCCCAGCTTGCGGACCTGCAACGCCGCCTTGCCGAGCGGCCTGACCTGCTCGGGAAGCTCACCACCCTCCAGGACCGGATCCGGGCCTGGCACCGCGACTACGCCGACCCGGCCATCACCGCTGTCCGCGACCGGGGACCGAAGGCGGCGACGCTGCTGTCGCCAGAGCTCGGCAAGCGGCGCTTCGACGCGGTCCGCGCCGCGTCCGACGACCTGGAGTCGGCGCTGCGGACGAAGGCGATCACGGCCCGGGACAACGTCGGCGACGCGCTGCGCTTCCTCGTCCTCGCCCTGGCGATCGGCGCGCTGGTCCTGGTCGTCCTGCTGGCGGCGATCGCGCGGGCGTTGCGGGTCTGGGTCACCCGGCCGATCGAGCAGGTGGCCGGCGACGCGCGCACCGTGGCCTCCGGCCGGCTGGACCACGTGGTCAAACCCGCGGGGCCGCCCGACATGATCGCGCTGGCCAGCGACGTGGAGTCGATGCGCCAGCAGCTCCTGGGTGAACTGGGGGTCGCGCGGGCGGCGCGCATCGCGGTGGAGACGCAGGCCGAGGTCCTGCAGCGGTCCAACCGTGACCTGGAACAGTTCGCCTACGTCGCCTCGCACGACCTGCAGGAGCCGCTGCGGAAGGTGGCCAGCTTCTGCCAGCTGCTGGAGCGGCGCTACGGCGACAAGCTCGACGAGCGGGGCACGCAGTACATCGCCTTCGCCGTCGACGGCGCCAAGCGGATGCAGCAGCTCATCAACGACCTGCTCGCCTTCTCCCGGGTCGGGCGGACCACCGAGGGCTTCGTCGACATCCCGCTCGGCGACATCCTCGGCCGGGCCACGACCACCCTCTCCCTGACGATCGAGAGCCTGCAGGCCGAGGTCACCGCCGACGAGCTGCCCGTCGTGCGGGGGGATCCGGTGCTGCTCGCCCAGTTGCTGACGAACCTGATCGGCAACGCGCTGAAGTTCCGCGGCGACGAGGTCCCGCGCGTGCATGTCAGCGCCGTCGAGCGGGCAGAGGAGTGGGAGTTCGCCTGCGCGGACAACGGCATCGGCATCGACCCGGAGTACGCCGAGAAGATCTTTGTGATCTTCCAGCGCCTGCACGGCCGGGACGTGTACGAGGGCACGGGCATCGGGCTGGCCCTGTGCCGCAAGATCGTCGAGTTCCACGGCGGCAGGATCTGGCTGGACGCGACCGTGGATCACGGCACGACCTTCCGGTTCACCCTGCCGAAGAGGTCCCTGCCGGCCTCGATGTCCGAGCCGGCCGCGCTGGTCGACGCCGTCGGCCTGCTGTCCCCGCCGTCGGCGGCGTCGGCGGCACCGGCGTCCGCGGATGAACCGCCCGCACCCGCACCGTCCACCCCTGCCCCCGCCCCCAGCAGCGCACGGCCATCCGGAGGATCATCGTGAGCGAATCGCTCGTTCCTGTCGAGGTGCTTCTCGTCGAGGATGATCCCGGGGACGTGCTGATGACCCGGGAGGCGTTCGAGGATCACAAGCTGCGCAACCATCTCAACGTGGTCAGCGACGGTGTCGAGGCGCTGGCCTACCTGCGCGGCGAGGGGGAGTACGCGGGCGCGCCCCGCCCCGACCTGATCCTGCTCGACCTGAATCTGCCGCGCCGCGACGGGCGGGAAGTGCTGCGCGAGGTCAAGGCCGACGAGCGGCTACGGCGGATCCCGGTGGTGGTGCTCACCACCTCCGAAGCCGAAGAGGACGTGCTGCGCAGCTACGACCTGCACGCCAATGCCTACATCACCAAGCCCGTCGACTTCGAGCGGTTCGTGGCGGTGGTGCGCCACATCGACGACTTCTTCGTGACGGTCGCCCGCCTGCCCGGCCAGTAGACCCACCTGGCCCGCCGCCCGCCGCCCGCACCGCCGGGTGGCACGGCGCCGGTGGGACATCTCACCGGTGGCGACGGTGGCATCGCCGATGCTGGCCGACTGCGGGGTGGATGACCTGCCGGGCGGCGCTCCTCCCGCCGGTGCCGGGCGGTCCCGGGCGGGGCAAAGGTCGGGGAATCGGTGCGCGGCGCCCGTCGCGGTGCGCCCCGTCACGGCCGGCGTCGCCTAGAGTGCGGCTCATGGCGACCGGACCGGAACCCGCCCAGCGCCGCGCCCGCGCACAGCGGCAGGCGCTCGCGGATCTGCTCACCGACCTCGGCCCGGGTCATCCCACCCTCTGCACCGGGTGGACCAACCACGATCTGGTCGCGCACCTCGTCACCCGGGAGCGGGTGCCCTGGGCCGCGCCCGGCCTGGTCATCAGCAGCCTGCACGGCATCACCGAGCGGGCCGAGCGGGCCACCATGCGGGCCCATCCCTATCCCGAGCTGGTCGAGACCTTCCGGGCCGGACCGCCGTGGTGGCAACCGACCCGCGTCGGGCTGATCGACGATGCGGCGAACTTCGTCGAGTTCTTCGTCCACGCCGAGGACATCCGCCGCGCGGACGCCGGCTGGGAGCCGCGCCCGCTGGACGACACGGGCCGCGACGCGATGTGGATGGCCCTGTGGCTGATCGGATTCGCCGGGTTCCGCCGGGCCGGCGTCGGTGTCGTCGCCGAGCGCACGGATCGGCCAGGCCGGCGCACCCTGCACGCCGGCGAGCCGACCGTGGAGATCATGGGGCCGCCGGAGGAACTCGTCCTCTACGCGTTCGGGCGGGTCGAGGCCGCACGGGTCGAGTTGCGCGGCGCCGACGACGACGTCGAGCTCCTGCGCGCCACCCCCGTAGGTCTTTAGCGCGCCGTCCATGAACGTTGTACCGGGTTGGTGACACGCCGAGCGGCGTCCGCCCGGACGAGGCGGTCGGTGCGGGACGAGGTCACGCGACCGTGAGTACGATCTTGCCTTGGATGTGCCCACGGGCGGCTCGTTCGTGCGCCCCTCGAGCATCCGCAAGCGGAAACGTGCTGTCCAGGGCGACGCGCAGCGTGCCCGCATCGAGCAAGGATCCGAGTTCCGCGAGCTGCGAGCCGTTCGAGCGCACTTGGGTGCCCGAGATCGTGACGCCCAGCTTCGCGGTTTCCGCGGGGTTGTAGCCACCGAAGAACACCGGGTACAGTGCGCCGCCGCGCCTGAGCGTGCGCAGGAAACGACTGCTGTCGGGACCGCCGACGGTATCGAGAACGAGATCAACGTTGTGCGCGACTTCCTCGGGACGGCTCTTGGTGTAGTCGATGAACTGGTCGGCGCCGAGCTCGCGCAGGAACGACTCATGCGCACTCGACGCCACCGCGATGATGCGTGCACGCTTCCATTTTGCTAGCTGCACCGCGAAGTGCCCCACGCCGCCCGCGGCGCCGTTGATGAGCACCGTCGTGTCGGCGCCGAGTGCCATCGGGCGATGCTGCGTCGCTTGAAACGGCGACAGCTGATCGTGCCCGAGCTCGATCAGGAACTGCCAGGCGGTGAGCCCTGCCATGGGCACCCCTGCCGCCTGCACGTGATCGATGCGAGCCGGCTTGCGTGCGAAGTTCGACGCGGGCGCAGCCACATACTCGGCGTAGGCGCTGGCCTCGAGGCTGGGAAAGCGAAGGAGGCCGAAGACCTCATCGCCGCGGGAGAGGCCATCCACATCCGCGGCGACGGCCTCGACGACGCCCGACACGTCCGTCCCCGGAATGATGGGCAAGTGCAAAGGCGGCCTTATCTCAGGAGGCACGTTGGGCATTCCTTCGCGCACGTACCAGTCGGGGGGGTTGACGCCGACCGCGTGCACGCGAACGAGCACCTCGCCCGGCTTCGGCGCGGGAATCGGCACCTCGTCGTAACGCAGCACCTCGGGACCACCGTGCTCGTGCAGCCGAATCGCCTTCATCGTGCTCGTCGGCATCGCTTCCCCTGTTCAGCGCAGCTGGGTACACTTATCGGAGCACTGCTCCGAATATATGGAGCACTGCTCCGATTGTCAAGGTGGGCACTATGCGAGCCGACGCCAGGAAGAACTACGACCACCTACTCGCCGTCGCGCGCGCCGTCGTGACCGAGCAAGGCGCCGACGCATCGCTGCGCGACATCGCCCGCAAGGCTGGCGTCGGGCTCGGCACGCTGTACCGTCACTTCCCGACGCGAGAGGCGTTGCTCGAGGCCTTGCTCCGCACCGGCTTCGACGAGCTGACGGCAAGGGCGGGCGACCTCGAGACGTCGGGCTCGCCCGAGGATGCTCTCGTGTCGTGGCTACGCGACTTCGTCGCGTGCGCGCACACCTATCGCGGCGTTGTGGCGTCGATGATGGCCGCCATCGCGGACGCGCAGTCCGCACTCCATGCTTCGTGCGTCACGATGCGCGCGGCAGGCACGCGGCTGCTCATCCGAGCTCAGGCCGAGGGCATGGCGCGGACCGACATCGATGGCACTGACCTGTTTGCGCTGGCCGGGGCGCTCGCCTGGCTCGGCGACCAACCCTCGCTCGCGCCACGCGCCGATCATCTCGTCGGTGTTGTCGCGAGCGCGATCCTGACGGATCGAGCGAGCAGCGATGTCGGGGGGAATGCCGCCCGCGGGCCCGCCGCTGACGTTGTCGAGCACGCGGACAGGTGAACCTGGCCGTGGGACGGCCGCGATTCCCGCCACATCGCGACGGTTGGGTGCCGGTGGGGACGACCCGGGCTGCGAGGCTGGTGGGATGGCCCTGCAGATTCGCCTGGCCGCGCGGGTCGTGCTTGTCGACCCTTCCGACGCGGTGCTCCTGCTCAGGTCGCACGATCCGACCCTCGACGACGCCCCGCAGTGGTGGCATGTGCCCGGCGGCGGCCTTGACGAGGGGGAGAGCACCGAGCAGGCCGCGGTCCGGGAGGTGTTCGAGGAGGTCGGTTACCGCCTGGCCGACCCGGGCCCGGCGGTCGCCACCCGCCGGGCGTCGTTCACCTTCCTGGGCCGCACGTTCCAGCAGTTCGACACGTTCTACGTCGCGCGGGTCCCACACCGCCTCGAACTCGACCCGTCGTCCTGGACGGAGACCGAACGCGGGTCGCTCCTCGGCTGGGCCTGGTGGACCGTGCCCGAGCTGCGGGCGACGGAGCAGACCGTGTATCCGACGCGCCTGGTCGGCCTCGTCGAGGGTTGGCTGCGCTCGGGACCGCCGGCGGCGCCGATCCGACTGTGACGCCCCGCCACGCGGTTCACCACAGCGAGGCGTAGGTGGCGGCGGCGCTCGGGTTCTCGTTCGGGCCGACCAGGGACGAGTGCACGTTGCCGGCCTCGGAGTTGTTGAAGTACGTCTCGTAGGCGAGCACGTCCCGGTTCGCGGCGAACGTCTGGTACATGTTGCGGATGTAGACGGGGTTGTCCCCGCCGGCCTGCCCGGCCCGGCCCGCGCCCGTGTCGGACTTGGAGACCAGCCCCCACTCGGGGACCGAGAACTGCTTGCCGTGCACCCGCGCGAACGCGATCACCGAGCACAGGCCGGTCGGGTCGGCGCACTGCTGGGCGAAGGCCGCGTCGGTGGTGCTCGCCGGCCACTGGTCGTAGCTGTCGATGCCGATGATGTCGACGTACTGGTCACCCGGGTACACCGACCAGGCACCGCCGCTGTGGGCGTTGAGCGCCCAGTCGATCCGGGCCTGCGGGTCCG
This sequence comes from Frankia torreyi, assembly GCF_000948395.1. GTDB lineage: Bacteria > Actinomycetota > Actinomycetes > Frankiales > Frankiaceae > Frankia > Frankia torreyi. Next base: position 12,126 of record NZ_JYFN01000029.1, read on the forward strand.
TCGAGCGGATCGCGCCGACGACCTGCCGGAAGCAGTTCACCCACGTGGTGGCGCTCGTCTTGGACACCGACCAGGGGAACCAGTTGCCGTTGAACTCCCAGGCGAGCCGGATGATGCTCGCCGGGCGGCCCTTGCCGACCAGCCAGCGGCCGAAGTCGGCCCAGTGGCCGGAGTAGGCGCCGCTCGCGCACGAGTTCATGTCGCCGCCGCCGGTCGGGAAGAAGGGCTGCGAGATGACCCAGGTGCCGTTGAACGTCGAGAACTTCTCCGGCCCGCTGCCGACCCAGGGGTTGGTGATGGTCTGCCAGCTCGACCGGTCGGCGAAGGTGAGCACGGCGTTGACGGACGAGCCGCGGAAGCTCTCCCACGCTCGCACCTGGGTCATCGAGCCGGCGGAGACGCCGCTCATGCCGCCGGGCACGGAGCCGCCCCCGCCGCCGACGGGCACGACGGGTACCTGGGCGGCCGGTGGCTTCGTCGTTGGCTGCGTGGTCGGGATCGTCGGCTTGGTGAGGGCCGGTACCGCCGGCTTCGCGGCGGTCGTGCCGGTCGGCGCGCCCGCGGCCGATTGGCTGGGAGACGACGGCGATGCGGCCGTGACGTGACTGCGGCCCGTGCCGCTCGGCCGCGCCGACGCGCTGGGCGTCGCCTTCGGGTCGCCGCCGCGATGGCGCGAGTTCACGTGGACGGCGGCGGCCTCGACGGTGGTGGAGCCGTTCTCGCCGGCCGAGTCGTGTGCGGGGGCGATGTTCCAGCCGAGGGCGGCCGCCAGCAGGGCCAGGACGCCGAGTGAGGCGATCCAGGCGGGATGGTGTGGGCGGCGGCGTCGACGTCGGGAGCCGGCTCGGGCTCTGGGCGGGCTGGGGTTGCCCTCCGATCGGTGTTTCACCGCGGGTATCCCTCCGTGCGTGGCGGTGGCGTCGTCAGAACCCCCCCGGGTCCCTGCTTCGGCGTCGAAGCTGATGACCTCCGTGTCGCGCAGCGGCCTGAGATGTATGGATCGGCTGCCGGGTTACCCCCTCGGTGCCCCGACTGGCTGCCTAGTTAGATACGACGAGACCCTACACGGACGGAATTCGAGGCGTTGTCCCAGCTCGGGCGCTATGGGTGATTCGTCCGCACTGGTGGCTCTCGAGCCATGTGTGTGCCTTGTGTGAGCCGTGGGTTTGATGGGTCCGGTGGCCGCTCGGGGACCCCCGGCTGTCCGCTGGTCCGGCGGTCCGGTGCCCGGGTCGTTCCGATCGCGCCGCGTGGTGTGGAACGTATGGTGGGCAGAGGTTCCGGTTGTGTCACAATGTGCGCGCGGACTGGGGCGCCGTGGTGGTTCACGTCGGTGACCCACGGATTCCGCAGGGATCGGGAGTCATGGCCGGCGCGCGTCGGCGGCTCCTGGTTTGGTGCCCCGGTGGTCATGCCAGCCAGGCGCGGCGGCGGCCGGGCTTCGGCCTGGACGCCCCGCCGACATCAGGAGCGCACCGTATGTCCCAGCCACCCGAGTACCCGCCGGGCGGGTACCCGCAGGGCGGTCACGACCAGGGTGGCCACCCCCAGGGCCAAGGCGGCTACGGCCAGGGTGGCCAGGGCCAGGGCGGCTACGGCCAGGGTCCGGGTCCGGGTGGCTACGGCCAGGGCCAGGGCGGCTACGAGCAGGGCGGCTACGAGCAGGGCGGCTACGGCCAGGGTGGCCAGGGTCCGGGTGGCTACGGTCAGGGCCAGGGCGGCTACGAGCAGGGCGGCTACGGGGCTCCGGCGCCTGGCTACGGACCGCCGCCCGGTGGGTACGGGGCGCCGCAGGGCTTCGGCGGCCCGGAGGGCTACGGAGCGCCGCCCGGCTATGGGGCTCCCGGGGGTTACGGCGGCCCCGGCGGATTCGGCCCGCCGCCGCCGTATGGCCGGCCGATCTCGAACTACCTCTGGCAGTCGATCGCCGTGACCATTCTGTGCTGCCTGCCTGCAGGGGTCGTGGCGATCGTCTATGCGACCAAGGTCGACGGTCGCCGGCAGATGGGCGACGTCAACGGGGCGCTCGACGCCTCGAAGAAGGCGCGGATGTGGTGCATCATCTCGGTGCTCGCCGGTGTGGCGTCGTTCGTCATCTTTCTCATCGTGGCCCTGGTCGGCGGTTTCGACAGCAGCTCGAGCACGTCGTACTCGACGCTCGGGCCGGCCGCGGTCTGAGGGCACTTCGCGGTGTCCAGTCCGCCCGGTGGTGAACGTCCGGATCCCTCCGGCGTCGGCCCGTCCTCGGCGTGGAACCAGCCCGTCGGCGACCCCGGCGATCCCGGCGACTCCGGCGATCCCGGACACCCCCGCTACGCCGACAGTCCCGGGACCACCGGCTGGCCGGACGGGTCCGGTCAGCCAGGCGGCTGGCCGCAGCCGGAGCCGGGCGGCGCCGTCGCGACGCCCGCCGCGGACCGGCCCATCCGGACCTACCTGTGGCAGTCGCTCGTCGCGACGCTGCTGTGCTGCCTGCCCACGGGGATCGTGGCGATCGTCTACGCCACCCAGACCCAGACCCGGCTGCAGACCGGCAATCTCGCGGGTGCCCGGGAGGCGTCGGGCCGGGCCAGGCGCTGGTGCATCATCTCGCTCATCGCCTTTGTGGTGGTCCTGCTGGTGTACGTCGTCGCCATCGTGATCACCGTGGCGATCGTGTCGCGCAACAACTGATCTTGCCGCCGTCCCGGTCCGTGGTCTCGCTCACCGGGGCGGGCGGGGCGGGACGGCCGCCCCCGGCGACCAGGCGGGATGCTCCCGGGCGGCCCACCAGACGGGCACCGTGCCGGTGCGCATCCCGACCAGTGCCACCGGGTCGTGGGCCGCCATCCACAGGTGCCCGACGACTCCGAAGAACAGGCCGTAGGCGAGCAGATCGTGCACGAACGTGGCGCCGGTGCGGTAGCCGACCGGAATCGGGCCCAGCGGCCCGGCCCCCCACTTCATGATCACGCCGGTGCCCAGCATCACGAGGGCGCCCCCCGCGACGAAGGCGGCGAACAGCTTCTGCCCGGCGTTGAACTTCCCGACGCCGGCCGCGATCCGGGCCCGGGCGGCGGCCCGCCGCCAGGAGCCGAACCGCAGGCTGGCACGCAGCCAGGCGCGGTCGGCCGCGGTGAACCGGTTGAGCGCCCGCAGGTCGCGGCGGTAGCCGGCCGAGGCGGCGGCGGCGAGCATGGGCACCGGCAGGGCGAGCCCGGCGTAGAGGTGAACGGTCTCGACGAGCGGGCGGCGACCGACCAGGCGGGCCAGCGGCGGTAGGTAGAGCGTGGCGCCGGTGAGCAGGCAGCAGCCCATCAGGGCCGCCGTCCACCAGTGCACCCACCGGGGCACCCGGCCGAACCGGCGGACCAGGCCCGCCGCGGGCGCGGGCAGGTCGGCGGGCGCCGGCGGCGGGTCAGACGGCTTCATCGGCCCGACCGTTCGACCGGCCGACCCAGCCGTCGACGTCGTACCCCTGGCGTTCCCAGTAGCCCGGAGTGACCGCGTCGACCACCTCGATCTCGCCCAGCCATTTGATCGACTTGTAGCCGTACATCGGCGCCACGTACAGCCGGACGGGCCCGCCGTGGTCGTGTGTCACCGGCGCGCCGAGCATGGTCAGGGCGACCAGGACGTCCGGTCGGGTGGCCTGGTCGAGGGTGAGGCTCTCGGTGTAGAGGCCGTCGAAGGACCGGAAGGTCAGCGCGGTGGCGGCGGGCTGGGCGCCGGCCGCCGCGAGCAGGTCGCGCAGCAGCACGCCCGACCAGTGCACCGCCCCGACCCGCCAGCCCGTCACGCACTGGAAATCGCGCACGAGGGTCGTCTGCCGCATCCGGCCGAGGTCGGCCAGCGTCAGCGTCAGCGGCCGATCGACCAGGCCGTGCACGCGCAGCCGGTAGTCGTCCGGGCCGAGCCTGGGGACGCTGGAGGTCACTGTGTAGTAGCGGAAGCCCCCGATGGGCACGAAGTCGGACAGCCCCGTCGGGTCCTTCTCCCGGATCGGGGTGACCACCCGCTCGACGGCACGCTCCACCGGCGCTCCGAACACGACCCCCGCGGCACCGAGGGTGATCATGCTGAGGACGACCCGTCGTCCCACCGGCGAGCCATCGGATGCCACACCATCCAGTGAACACCGCCACCGGCCCGGCCGGCCGCCGCGCCCGAGATCGACAGCGTTCCGTAAGCCCCGGGCCGCCGTCAGCCCGGGCCGTTGCGACCCCCGACGGCGGCCAGGACGCTCAGCAGGACGACGCCGGCGGCGGTCGCGGCCAGGCACCAGGCACGGCAGCGCCGGGAGGCCAGCCGCGCCCCGGCCACGTCGCCCCGGGCGAGCCGGTCGCTGGTCCGCAGCGAGTACACCAGCCCGAACGCCCCGACCGGCGCGCACAGGATGGTCGCCACGATGGACAGTCCGAGGTGGTTGCGGACCCGCACGGCCCGGTGGCTGGGCGCCCGCCGCTGCGGCAGCCGATCCCCGCCGCTCGCCCGCGTGCGGGCCGGCGGCCAGACCCGGGGATCCCGCGGATCGGGTCGCGGATCCGGCCCGCCCCGGGGCCCGCCCTCGGACTGGACGCCGTTCCCGCCTCGGGTACTGCTCGCGCCTCGGGTACCGCTCGTGCCTCGGGCACTGCTCTCGGTGCGGAGGCCGAAGCCGATGCGGAGGTCGAAGTCGGTGCCGGGGCCGGAGGCGGAGGCGGTGCCGGAATCGGAGCGGATGCCGGAACCGGTGCGGAGAACGGAGCCCGTGGGGGTGGCGGCTGCGCTGGCCGGCCGAACCGGCGGATACGCCGACCAGGCTGCCCGGCGGTGGGGATGGGTGCCCGGCCCCTGGGACCGGCTCGTCGGGTAGCCGGTCGAATAGTGGTGGCCGCTGGAGAAGAAATGGTGGCCGGTGGTGTCCCCGCCGCCCGCGACCCGGTGGGTGGAGCGCCGGGCCCGGACGTCCGCGGCTGGCGAGGTCGATGCGGCTGGTGGGTCCGATGCGGCTGGTCGGGTGGATGCGGGCCGCGGGGTGGCGCGTGCGTCCCGGTGCGGGCGGCCGGGGCGGCCGGTGCGGGCGTCGTAGTCGCCTCGCCACTTCTCGAGCAGCTCGTGCGATGCGACGATGAGCTGCATCGCGCGGATCGAACCGGGATGCCGGCTGCTCGGGTTGTCCGGGTGATGGGCGCGCACCCGGGCCCGGTAGGCGCGGCGGATCTCGGCGCGATCGGCGGAGCGGCTCACACCGAGGACGGCGTAGGCGTCGGTCCCGTCGAGTTCGCGCAGGAGCCGGTCGAAGGGGCTCACCGGGCAGGGCGATCGCAGCCGGCGGAGCGCCGCTGCCGTGTCGGAGGCGCCATCCGATCCCCTGTCGTCGTCGGCCGGGCACGTTAGGTGGTTATTATAGGCTTTGTCTGGCCCGCCGTCTGCTCTCATTGCATATGTGTGATCAGGCGGTGACATCCCGGCGCGACAGGGTGATCGCGCCCAGCAGGGCAGCCCCGAGCGCGTAGGCCGTCCCGACGAGCAGCGCCGTCCCGTAGCCGGCTTCGCTGACGCCGCCCTGGCCGATCGCGTCGAACACGAGGCCGGGCAACACCCGATTCGATGCGCCCCACGACTCCTGGATGATGTGCTCGATCGGGAACGTCCAGGCGACCCCGACCGCCAGGGTGAGCGCGGTCGAGCGCAGCACGAGCCCGAGCGCCGTGCCGGCCACCCCGAAGAAGGCGGCGGCGACCAGCGCGTTGAGGTAACCCGAGGCGAGATGCCGGACACCGTCGGCGCTCCACCAGGCGGACGTGTCGATCCCGCGCAGCGTCGCGACGACGTACCCGACGCCCACGCTCAGGACGACCGCGCAGATCAACGCCACCGCGGTCAGGGCCAGCGTCAGCGACATCCGACCGGCCAGCCAGCCCAGCCGGCGGGGTTCGCGCAGGAACAGCGTCCGCAGTGTTCCCTGGCTGTACTCGAGGGTGATGGTGATCGCGAAGACGAGGAAGACCAGCAGCCCGGTGAAGGTGCTGCTGCTGGTGAGGCCGAGAGCCATTCCGCCCGCCGTCGACACCTGTCCGGTGGTGACGTCGAAGCCTCCCGAGCCGCCGGCGCCGGCGGCACCGGGTTCGCCGGCATCGGCCAGGCCGAAAAGCAGAGCGGTGGACAGCACGCTGAGGACGGCGAGAATCGCCATCGCGACGGCGGTGCTCGGCCGCCACAGCTTGATGAGCTCGGCGTGGAAGGAACGTCGGGCTGCCAGGACGAGGTTCATCGCGAGATCTCCGGGTCGGTCGTGACGGGCGTGGGCGGCAGGACGGCGGCGTCGGCGCGGGACTGCGCGACCAGGCTCTGGTAGCGGTCCTCCAGGCTGGGTCGGCGCGGCGAGATCTCGATGAGGGTGATGCCACGGTCCGCGGCGGCCCGGTTGATGCCGGCGAGCAGGCGAGCGTGCTCCCGGGAGTCCGGCGCCATGCTCAGGCTGGCGACGACGTCGTGGACCCGGCGGACCGCCGGCACGGACAGGCCGGCGAGCAGGTCCGCGACCAGCGCGACGTCCTCGTCGTGTTCGGGGCGCAGCACGACGTCGTGCGCGCGGGTGGCCATCAGGCTCTCGGTCGGGCCCTGGTACGCCAGCCGGCCGCCCTCGACGACGATCAGCCAGTCGCAGATCTGCTCCACCTCGGCGAGCAGGTGCGAGGAGATCAGTACCGTGCGGGTGCGTCTCGGGCCGCCGGACGCGGCGGGCGCACCGGACGGGGCCTCCGCCAGCGTGCGGATGAGCTCGCGCATCTGGCGGATGCCGGTGGGGTCCAGGCCGTTCGTCGGCTCGTCGAGGATCAGCAGGTCCGGGTCGGCGAGCAGGGCGGCGCCGATGGCGAGCCGTTGCTTCATGCCCAGCGAGTAGGACCGGACCCGGTCGCCGCCGCGGCCGGCCAGGCCCACCTCGTCGAGGATGCCGTTCACCCGGGCGGGATCCTGGCCGCCGAGTACGGCGAGCGCGGTGAGGTTGCGAGCCCCGGACAGCGCCGGGTACAGCGCTGGACTCTCGATCAGCGCGCCCACCCGGGGCAGGTAGGCGGCGGGCGTGTGCAGCGGCCGCCCGAGCACGGTGCCCCGCCCGCCGCTGGGGCGGACCAGGCCGAGCAGCATCCGCAGCGTCGTGGTCTTGCCGGCGCCGTTGGGCCCGACGAAGCCGGCGACGACCCCTTCGGGAACGGCGATGTCCAGTCCGCTGACCACGGTGCGCCGGCCGTACCGTTTCGTCAGGCCGCGGACGTCGATGGCGAGACGGCGATCCGGGTTCGCTTCGCCCAGGGCCCCGCCGGGCCGGTGGACGGGGACCTCGATCGGAACGTGCGGGTCGGCCGCCGCGGTGCGCCGGCCTGTGGTTGTCGTCATGCCGATCAGAGTGCCGGCGCGACCGGGGGACGTCGTCCGTCGACGGACGACACCGGCGTACGCAAATGAGCGTGGCCCAGCGGTGTTCTCGGTACGCGCAGACGCGGGCCCGGTCCAGGCCGGGTCGGCTCAGACCAGGCCGGCTCAGACCAGGCCGGCCTGGTTGGCCAGGACGGCGAGCTGGGCCCGGTCGCGGGCGGCCAGCTTCACCATCACCCGGCTGACGTGGGTGCGGGCCGTCGCGGGGCTGATCACCAGCCGGGCGGCGATCTCGTCGTTGGACATCCCATGACCGACGAGGCTCATCACCTCACGCTCACGTACGGTGAGCCCACTCAGATCCGGGGCCGTCACGGCCGGTCGGCGGGCGAACGTCTCGATGACGAGCCTGGTCACCGTGGGCGACAGCAGCGACTCGCCCGCCGCCACGACCCGGATCGCCCGCAGCAGGTCCGCGGGCTCGGTGTCCTTGAGGACGAAGCCCGAGGCACCGGCGCGCAGGGCCTCGAAGACGTACTCGTCTACCTCGAAGGTGGTGACGATGACGATCCTGGTCGCGGCCAGTCGCGGGTCCGCCACGATCGTCCGCAGCGCCGCCAGGCCGTCGACCACCGGCATCCGGATGTCGAGCAGCACCACGTCCGGCCGGGTGGCCCGGACGATTTCGACGGCAGCCCGGCCGTCCTCGGCCTCGCCGACGAGGTCGAGATCGTCCTCGGTCTCGATGAGGACCCGCAACCCGAGCCGGACCAGCGGCTGGTCGTCGGCGATCACGACCCGAATCACGCGCGGACCTCCGCCTGCTCGCGGCGCAGCAGCGGCAGCTCGGCCCGGACCTGCCAGCCGCCGTCGGATCCCGGGCCGGCCGACAGGACCCCGCCCAGTTCCGCGGCGCGTTCACGTAACCCTGTCAGTCCCTGGCCACCCGGCCGCTGGCTGTCGGGGAGTGCGTTGTCCGCCCGCGCTGATCCGCCCGCGCCGAACGGTCCGGACAGGTCCGAACGTTCGGCGGGCGAGGGCCGGTCGGACGGCTGTGACGGCTCGGGCCGCTCGGGCCGGTCGGACGGCTGTGACGGCTCGGACGGCTCGGGCCGGTCGGTGACGTCGAGGGCGAGCCGGCCTCCCGCAGTGGCCAGGGCCACCCGGACCCGGGTGCGGCCCGGCGGCGCGTGGCGCAGGACGTTCGTCAGCGACTCCTGGATGATCCGGTAGGCGGCCAGGTCGAGGTCGGCGGGCAGCCCGGTCAGTAGGTCGCCGTCATCCTCGGTGACGAGCTCGATGGGAACACCGCAGAGTCGCACCTCGTGCAGCAGGGTCGGCAGTCGGCCCAGCCCGGTCAGCGGCGGCTCGGGCAGCGGGCTCGCACGGGCCGTGACGAGGGAACCGACCGAGCCGGCCCGAGTGGCCGCGTGCGGGCGGTCGTCGGCCGCGCCGGTGCTGCCTGCGACGGTCCCGCCGCCGATGGTCCCGCCGCCGACGGTCCCGCTGGCGGCGGTGCTGTTGGCGGTGGTGCTGTTGGCGGTGGTGCTGACGCCGTCGCGCTGGCCGTCGCCGACGACGGTTGCGCCGCCCTGCTGGCCGGCGCGGGTGAGGGCGAGGGTGGAGCGCAGCTCGTCGAGCGCGTCGACGCTCGTGCGGCGGATCGCTTCCAGGGCTACCTGGGCCTGCTCGGGCCGCCGGTCCAGCACGTGCAGGGCCACCGCGGACTGCAACGAGATGACCGACAGGCTGTGCCCGACCACGTCGTGCACCTCGCGCGCCATCCGCAGTCGTTCCTGCTCGATCCGGCGTCCGGTCGCCTCCTGGGCGGCCTGGGCCGCGGCGAAGCGGTTCAGCCGGATCAGCGCGCCGACCAGCGCCGGCGCGCTGCACAGCGTAACCCCGCCGACCATCTCGAACACAAACCCCCAGCCGCCGGTGGCGTAGCCGCGGGCATCGCCCACGGCCGACCCGGCCAGCAGGGCGACGTTCGCGACCAGCACCGCCCGCCAGGACGTGCGCCGATCATGGTGCAGGCCGACGGACAGTGCCGCCACGACCAGTGGAGTGACCGCCGGGCCGTGCGGGTAGCCGGCGGCGAAGTACGCACCGAGCAGCAGGCTCGTCGAGAGCAGCATCACCAGCGGGACGCGGCGGCGTAGCAGGACGGTCCCGGTGAGCAGGATGAGCAGCACGAAGGCCGGCGCGTCGAGGGCCCGGGCGGGTGGGACCTGGTCCTGGGCGGCACCGTTCGACCCGCCGATGACCACGGCGGCAGTAGCGACCAGAGCCGTGACGTCACACACGGCACGCGGGGGCCCCCAGCGTCGCGCCCCTGGGCGACCGGGCGGCGGCGAAGGGCGTGCGAGCGCCAGCGCCCGTCCGGCCGCCGACCTGTCCGTGCTCGTCATTGACATTGACGGTAGCGAGCCGGTGGCGTCGGGACATCCGTCGGTGGACGTACTCGACGTACCTGTCCCGACGTACCTGCCGTGACCGACCTGTCCCGACGTACCTGCCCCGACCTACCTGCCGCGGCGTGCCGACCGCGAGGCGCCCGGCTTGTTACGCTCCCGACCGGATCCGGTCGCCGCCGGGCCGGCCGTAGACTGCGCCCACGGCGGCGACCGGATCCGGTGGATGCCGTCGGCGGGGAGGCCGCATGCTCGTGTCGGGAACGCCGCCGACGTTGCTGTCGCTGTGGTATCTGGCGGCCTGCCTGGCCGAGCGGGGCGATCGGCTGGAGTACCGCCACCCCCTGGTCGCGGTCCGCAACGCGAACAACCTGGTCGTCGGCGGCCTGGACGTGGTGCGAGGCGAGCCGGTGGCGTCGGCGGTCATCCGCGGGGATGGCTGGTGGTCGCGCGCGGTGCTCGGCACCGCCGCCGCGGCCCTTCCGCCGATCGACGGCCAGGTGCTCACCGGGCTGTGGGCGACTTTCCAGGGCAAGGCGGGCGCGGTCGCGCTGCTGCCGTCCGAGCTGCGCTATGCCCGGATCGAGGCGGCGGCGGCTCGGGCGGGTATCCCCGCCACCCTCGCCGGCCGGCTGTTGAGCTGGTCCGACGCGGTCGTGGAGCACTTCCGCCGGCAGCCGGTGGCCGGATGATCATCGCCATCGAAGGCGTCGACGGAGCCGGCAAGAACACGCTGACCGGCAGGCTCGTCGCCCGGCTCACCGACTCCGGGCGCAGCGTGGCGACCCTCGCCTACCCGCGATACGCCGCCGAGCCCCTCGGCCCGGCCATGCGCGGGCTGCTCGGGGGCGACGCGCGGCTCGCCCCGCTGGCCGCCCTCCCCCGCGCCACGGCGATGATGTTCGCGCTCGACCGGGCGGCGTCGCGGCCCGAGCTCGACGCCCTGACCGACGCCAACGACGTGGTCATCCTCGACCGGTACATCGCGTCGAACGCCGCCTACGGCGCGGCGCGGCTCCCGGCGGCCGAGCGGGCCGGCTTCCCGGCCTGGGTCGCCGATCTCGAACTTGGCTCGCTGGCCCTGCCGGCCCCCGACCTGCAGGTGCTGTTGCGGGTGCCGGTCGCCAAGGCGCGGGCGGGCGCGGCGGCGCGGGCCGGCGACGACCCTGCCCGGCCGCTGGACGCCTTCGAGGCCGACGGCGGCCTGCAGGAGCGGTGCGCGCGGATGTACGAGGACCTGGCGGCCCGGAACTGGATCTCACCCTGGTTGATCGTCGACCGGGACAGCGCTGTCGGCATCATCGAGGGGTGGCTCGGCGCGCTGCTGCGCTGATCGCGTCGGCGGGCCGGCGGGCCGGCGGGTCGGCGGGTCAGCAGTCGACGAGGCAGCTCGGCAGGACGATCGGCGGCACCTGCACGACGACGCCGGAATCGGCGCGCGAGCCGTGGCCGCGCGGCGCGGGTGTCGGGGCGTGGTTCGACCCGGACGGGGCCACCGCGGTCAGGGCCGGCCGGCCGGTGCCCGCGGTGCTGCCGGCACTCGGGCCGGCGGAGACCGGGTTCGGCGCCGACGGGTGCCGGACGGTGGCGGGCCGAGGCGGGGACACCGAGTCCTTGCGCCCGCCCGACGGCGAGGTGGTGCCTCCGCCGGCCGCGACCGAAGCGGCGGCGGAGGGGCGGCCCGGGAGAGGCCGGCCGGGAAGGGGCGCGGCGGTGGTGCCGCCGGTGGCGGAGGGGGTCGGCTGTCTGGCGCCGACCGCGTCGTCTGGCGCGGCGGCGCCGCGCTGCCCGATCAGCACCGCGACGGCCACGGTGGCGATGGCCACGATCCCCAGCGCGAGTTGCGGAAAGGTGATCCGGTGGAGGCTCCCTCGGTGCACGCTCACGCGGGCTCCATCCGTCGACGGCGGCGACGGCCGGACCGTAGCACGTGCCTCCCAGATCGGGACACTATCGCCTGATCAGGGCACTACGGACACTCGGTGAAGCCCGCCCGGACGGCTCCGGTCAGACGGCGGTCAACGCCTCCGCGCGCCGTGCCAACCGGGCCTGGGTCTGTTCGAACTTCGCCTGCTGCTGCGTGGCGGCCGCATCGAGGCCGGCGAGGAAGGTGGCGACCTCCTCGCGGGCCCGTTCGCCCTCGGCGTCCAGTCCCGTCAGGTCGAAGAAACGCCACTGGCGCAGGATCGGCGTCACCACGTCGTCATGGTGGATGCGCAGGTTGTAGATGCCGGCCCGGGCGATCTGGATGGCCTTGCGGCCGAAGTCGCGGATGCCGACGCCGGGCATCTCGAAACCGAGGATCTCGTCCCGGATGGCCTCCACCGTCCGGGAGGGGGCGATCTCCAGCGCGGCGGCCACGAGGTTGCGGTAGAAGATCATGTGCAGGTTCTCGTCGGCGGCGACGCGGGCCAGCAGCTTCTCGGCGACCGGCTCCGCGCAGAAACGACCCGTGTTGCGGTGGCTGACCCGGGTCGCCAGCTCCTGGAAGGACACGTACGCCATCGACTGCAGCGGCGTGATGCCGGGCCGGTCGAAGCCCCGGCTCATCTGGTACATGCGGTCACGTTCGAGGGCGACCGGGTCGACCCCCCGGGTGACCATCAGGTAGTCGCGCATCGCGATCGCGTGGCGGCCCTCCTCGGCCGTCCACCGGTGCACCCAGGTGCCCCAGGCGCCGTCCCGGCCGAAACCCTCCGCGATGACCCGGTGATAGCTCGGGAGGTTGTCCTCCGTGAGCAGATTGACCTCGAAGGCGATCTGCGCCGCCTTCGCCAGGGATGACTGGCCGGGCTCCCAGGGAACGGTGTCGAAATCCCGGCCCAGGCTCCAGGGGACGTAGTCGTGCGGCATCCACTCGGTGGCGATGCCGAGATGCCGGTTCACGTTCGCCTCGGCGACGGGCTCCAGCTCGCGAATCAGCTCGGTGTCCGTGAGTGATCTCATTGGGAGACTGTTCCAGACTGGACGCCCGTCAACCATGTCCCACGGGTGTGGATTCCCGCTCGCGAGACTGTTCCGGCCGGCCAGTTCGCCTGCGCGACCAGGACTTTCACCACCGGGCCGAGGGCGGGCCGGCCGACGTGCGTTTCCGGTCCCTTCACATGGAACTCTCACGATGCTCCGATGAACTCGACATCCGGACCGGACCCGGACCAACCCGGACCCGGGCCGGCCGGTGGGCCGCCGGGCCCCGGCCACGGGACATCGAGGGAGCCGGACATGGTGGCAGCAGCTCCGCGGGTGCTGGTCGTCGACGACGAGCCCAACATCGTCGACCTGCTCCGGATGGCCCTGCGCTTCCACGGCTTCGACGTCCTGACCGCGGCGACCGGGCGGGCCGCGCTGGAGCTCGCGGTCCAGGCCCGGCCGGACCTGATGATCCTCGACGTGATGCTGCCCGACGTCGACGGCTTCGAGGTCTGCCGGACCCTGCGGGCCGGCGGTCAGAGTGTGCCCGTCGTCTATCTCACCGCCCGGGACGCCCACCGAGACAAGATCGCCGGCCTGACCTACGGCGGGGACGACTACGTCACCAAGCCGTTCGCGGTGGACGAGCTGGTCGCCCGGGTGCGGGCCGTGCTGCGCCGAACGTCCCCGCCGCGGCCCGAGCCCGCGCCCGACCCGCCGGCCATCCTTCGCTTCGCCGATGTCGAACTCGACCCGGACACCCACGTCGTCCGCCGGGCCGGCGAGCCGATCGAGCTGTCGCCGACCGAGTTCACCCTGCTGCGATACTTCCTGACCAACCCCAACCGGGTGCTGTCGCGGGCGCAGATCCTCGACGCGGTGTGGAGCTACGACTTCGCGGGCGAACCGACCGTGGTCGACCAGTACGTCAGCTACCTGCGGCGCAAGCTGGGCCGGCACGGGCCGTCGCTCATCCACACGCAGCGCGGCTTCGGCTACGCGCTGCGCCTGCCCGCGGCGGGGACCGACCGGTGACCCTGCGACTGAAGCTGATGGCCGGGCTGGTGGCGCTGTGCGCTCTCGGCCTGACCATCGCCGGCACGGCGAGCGCGTTCGCGCTGCGCTCCTACCTCTACGACCGCGTCGACCAGCAGCTCGGCCGCGCCGAGGTGCTCGGCCGGCTGCCGGTCGGGACCCTGCTGACCCGCCCGTCGATGCTGGACCGGGCCGGGGTGCAGCGAGCCCTGGGCCCCACCGACTACCTGGTGGAGATCCGTCGGCCCAACGGCACGGTGCTGCGGGTGGCCGGCTCCGCGAGCCCCCCGCCGCCGGCCACCCCGCTGCTGGACGTCGTCGGACGGTCCGGCGTCGGACCATCCGACGTCGGACGGTCCGGCGCCGGCGGTGCGGGCGGTGTTGCCGGGACCGGGCCGGGCTCGTCGCGGCGCCCGGTCCCCTTCACCGTCGTCTCCGATCACGAGCGCTACCGGGCGGTGCAGCGCACCTTCTCGGGTGGCACCCGGGTGCTCGTCGCGCTGCCGCTGCGGCCGGTCGCGGACACGGTGCGCCGGCTGGTGCGCATCGAGCTGGCGGTCGGGGCGGCCGTGCTCGCCGCGGTGGCCGCCCTGGCCTGGCTGTGGCTCACCCGTGGCCTGCGCCCGCTGCGGCAGATGGTCGACACCGCGGCGGCGATCGCCGGCGGCGACCTCGACCGGCGCGTGCCGGCCGGGCCGCCCAGCTCCGAGACCGGGCAGCTCGCCGCGGCGCTCAACGCGATGCTCGGCCAGATCCAGGCCGCGTTCGCCGCGCGGGTGGCCTCCCAGGAGCAGGTGCGCCGGTTCGCCGCGGACGCCTCGCACGAGCTGCGCACGCCGCTGACGTCCATCCGCGGCTACGCCGACCTGCTGCGCGCCGGGATGGTGCCGCCGGACGAGGCCGACCAGGCGCTGCGCCGCATCCAGCAGGAGGCGGCGCGGATGGGCGACCTCGTCGACGACCTGCTCTATCTCGCCCACCTCGACGAGCAGCGGCCGATGCGGCGGGCCGCGCTCGACCTCGCCGACCTCGTCCGCGACGCCGTCGCCGACCTGCGCGCCGTCGCCCCCGACCGCCCGGTGCGCGCCGAGCTCCCGGCGAGCTGCCCCGTCCTCGGCGACCCGGACGCACTGCGCCAGCTCGTCGGCAACCTGCTCACCAACGCCCGCGTCCACACCCCGCCCGACGCGGCCATCGAGGTGCGCCTGCGCGACGTGCCCCCACCGGCCGCCGGGTCCGCAGGATCACCCCACCCGGCCGGGCCGGGTGGATCGGGGGGCCGTCCTGAACCTCCGCCAGGTTCCGGCGGGCCGATGCCGCCCGGCGGCGCCGTGCTCGACGTGATCGACCACGGGCCGGGCCTGCCGCCCGAGGTCGCCGACCACGTCTTCGACCGTTTCTACCGGGCCGCGGACAGCCGGGCCCAGGGCCGGGGCGGCAGCGGGCTGGGCCTGTCGATCGTCGCGGCGACGGCGCAGGCCCACGGCGGCCGGGTCGAGGTCACCAGCGCCGTCGGCGCCGGCAGCACCTTCCGCCTGATACTGCCCCCGCAACCGGTCGCAGAGAGGCACGAGATCAGCAGCTTCCGGGTGGCACCGTCGGCCTGACCGCGCCGGATGGCGCCGGGGCCGCGACGTCGTAGAGGCGGGCGAGGGCGGCCGCGGCGCGAGCCAGGGCGGCGCGTAGCTCGGGGGGATCGAGTACCTCCAGCTCGGGGCCGAGTGCCAACAGCTCGCCCTGCGCGTGGCGGACCGACTCGATCGGCAGCCGCGCGCGGACCCATCCGTCCGCCTCCGGCGGCCCCGCGCTGTCCCGGATGCTCCGGCTGACGGCCGGTGGCAACCGGTGCGGCGCCAGCGCGAACCCGGCCGGCGACAGGCGCACCGTCGCCGTCGCCCGATAGACCTCCGCCTCGTAGCGGGCTGTCCAGGCGGCCCAGTAGGCGGCGAGGTCGAAGTCGGGCGGCCGGTCGAAGCCCTCCCCTGTCGGCGTCAACGACAGGATCTTCCCGACCCGGTACACCCGCGGCCCGGTGGGCACGCCGTCCACTCCGATCTCCTCGCCGTCGCGGCTGCCGTCCGCGTCCAGGGGCACGGCGGCGACCAGGTACCAGATGCCGCTCTTGAGCACGACGCCGAGCGGGTCGAGGACGCGATCGACCTCCCGGGGGGCCCGCCAGCGCCGGTAGGTGACCCGGAGGCGGCGCTGCGCCCAGACCGCGTCGGCCACCTCGGCGAGCAGGGGCGTCTCCTCGGTCGCCCGGAACCAGCCGGGCGCGTCGAGGTGGAAGCGCTCGCGCACCCGGCCGGCCCGCTCGCGCAGCGGCTCCGGCAGCGCCGCCAGCAGCTTCAGCTCGGCCGCCGCGAGCATCGCGCCGAGGCCCAGCTCGGCGGCGGCCCCCGGCATCCCGGCGAGGAAGAGCGAGTCGGCCTCGTTCGCGGTCAGTCCCGTCAGCCGGGTCCGGTAGCCGGCGAGCAGCCGGTAGCCGCCGGTGACCCCGCGGTCGGCCAGCACCGGGACGCCGGCCTGCGCGAGGGAGTCCAGATCCCGATGGACGGTCCGGACGGACACCTCCAGCTCGTCGGCGATCTGGCGCGCCGTCAGCTTGCCGCGCGTCTGCAACAGCATCAGGACGGACAGCAGGCGGCTGGCACGCACGCCCGCATTCTCGCGCGCCAATCCTGACAGAGGAAGTCAGGTATCCCGCCCAGGATGGGTGGCGCAGGCAACACCAGCAGGTCCGAGAGGAGATGACCATGACGGGAACGGAGACGGTCGCCGGCACTGTGGCTGAGGAGCCGGCCGCTGAGGAGTCGGCCGCCGAGGAGTCGGCTGCCGAGGAGACGGTGGTCGAGGCGGGCGTGACGCCGACGGTGTGGGCCGGGCTGATGCTCGACTGTCCGGATGCCCGGGAGCTCGCCACCTTCTACGGCGAACTGACGGGCTGGGGCGTCGGCGGCGCCGACGACGAGGGCGCCTGGGCCTACCTGACTCCGCCGGGCACCACGCTCACGTTCGGATTCCAGCGGGTGGCGGACTACCGGCCGCCGCGCTGGCCGGACCAGGAGGTGCCGCAGCAGTTCCACCTCGACTTCCGGGTCGCGGACCTGCCCGCCGCGATCCGCCGGGCCGAGGAGCTCGGCGCCACCCAGGCGGAGTTCCAGCCCGGCGGCGAGCGCTGGCGGGTACTGCTCGACCCCGCCGGGCACCCCTTCTGCCTGTGCCCGCCGGCCCCCCACCGACAGGGCTGACGCCGAGTCCGGGGTGATTCCCCCGCGCGCCGACGCCGTTGCGCGGGGGAGTCAGCCCATGGTGCGGGCGCCGTCGAGGGACTCGCGCAGGATGTCGGCGTGCCCGCAGTGGTGGGCGGTCTCGGCGATGAGATGCAGCAGGACCTGCCGCACCGACCAGCTCGCGCCGGGCTCGAACCAGGGCGCCACGGGCAGCGGGTGGGCGTCGTCGAGGTCCGCGACCTCGGCGACGATCCGTTCGGTGCGGCGGGCAACCTCGTCGAAGCGGTCGAGCATGCCGGCCAGCGTCTCCCCGGGCAGCAGCCGGAAGCCGTCGCGGAACTCCTCCTCGCGGGCCGTCATGTCGCCGTCGAACGCCGCGGCGCCGACGAGGACGAAGTTCAGCCACCGCTGTTCCACGACGGCGACGTGCTTGACCAGGCCGGCGAGGGTCAGCTCGCTGACCGTGGTGCGCCGCGAGGCCTGCTCGTCGTCGAGGTTCTGGACGGTGAACCGGAGGAAGGCGCGGCGCCGGGCCAGGTTCGCCAGCAGGTCCGCGCGCTCGCCGGTGAGCGCGGGCGGGGCGGGGTCCGCCGCCTGCTCGTCGGTCCCCGTGCTCGCAGTGGCTCTGGTCGCGCTCTCCATGGCGGGGCCCGCGCTGGTCGGGCTTGCTGTGGTCGAGATGGCTGTGGTCGAGATCGCCGTGGTCGCACCGGTTTGCGTGGTGGTCATCGCCTGTCGCCCTTCGTTGTCTGTCTGATGAGGTCACGCTAGGGGTCATTGCGGTCAAGTCCTGACCTCAATCGGATGGCAGGCCTTGGCTGGATGGGTCGCACAGCTCGTGGCGGGCGGGGGCCGGCTGGACGGCGTGGCCCGGTTCCGCAGGGAACGCCATGATCACCGAGGGTGGGTGCGGAGGCGTGGTCCGGTTCCGCACCATGATCGGTGGAACCGGAATCGGGGCCCGGCTGTGGGGTGCGGTTCCGCGGAACACCGGAATCGCTGGGGTCTAGGCCGGGGCTGCTGGGCCGGGGCTGCTGGGCCGCGGAGGCGAGTCCGCGTTCACCATGCTGACGCCCTACTGAGCGTAGGGGACTTACTCGTCTGGGTCTAGGACAGGGCGTAGACGCGGCGGGCGTTGTCGGCGCAGACGAGCCGGGCGATCCGGGCGGCGTCGGCGGCGGTCCAGGCATCGTCGTCGACGCCGTCGGCGAGGAAGGCGGCCAGGCCGCGGCGGAACAGGGTCGCGCCGAGCAGGAACAGCTCGCCGAGGGCGTAGGCGTCGGTGGAGAACAGGAACTTGCCGAACGGGGCGAGTTCGAGGGCCTGCGCGATCAGGCCGATGGAGCCGCGACCCGTGTTGTTGATCGCGAGCCCCAGGTCGAGGTGGACGTTGGCGAACACCTGGGCGAGGTAGGCGGCCTCGCGGTGGAACGGATAGCAGTGCAGCAGCAGGACGGCGACCTCGGTCGGCGCGATCGCCCGCAGCAGGCCGGTGAGCAGCAGCGGGTTGCCGCGGGCGAGGTCCAGATCGGCGTCGCCGTAACCGACGTGGATCTGTACCGGCAGCCGCGCCTCGACCCCGCACCAGATCAGGAACGAATGCAGGACGGGGTCGTGCAGCCGGATCGCGGCGCCGCCCCGGATCTCGTTGATCCAGGTACGGGTGGCGGCGGCGACCTCCCGATCGGTGGGTCGCCGCGCCGGCAGGGCCAGTCCGGCCCGGTAGGCGGCGACCGACTTCACCGCGACCGTCGACGGGGTGCGTTCCGCCAGCCGGGCGCGCACCGTGTCGGCGAGGTGGGTGACCCCGATCTGTCCGGTGAGCACGTCCACGGCCGCCCGTTCCGCGATCCGTTCGAGGCGCACGACGTCGAGACCCCGCCCGCCGGCGAACCCGGCGAGGTCCTCGGCGCCGGTCAGCGGCTCGGGCTGGAAGCCGGCGTCGACGCAGAAGGTGCTGATGCCGGACGCGCCGAGCAGCCGCCGGTGCACCTCGGCGTGGCCGAGCTCGGCCCGCCGCTCCAGGTAGGTCTCGGGGTCGGCGTGCGGCGGAAGGTCGAGCGCCGGGGCGCACCAGCGCCGCAGGGCGAGGCCGATCTGGCTGTCGAACAGCGTCGTTCCGGGTGGACCGGGCCGATCGGCCTCGGTGAGCATGCTCTCGAACTCCGGGCGGGTGAGGTCACGCCGGACGAGGCCGTGGCAGTGATGGTCGACGAGCTCGAGGTCGACGAGTCCGTGGTCGACGAGCTTGAGGTCGACGGGCCCGTGGTCGACGGGCCCGTGATCGACGAGGTCGGGTCCGCCGACACCTCCGGAGCGCCCCATCCCTGACTGATCCCCACGGGACGGCGCGGTCATGCCTGGCCACGGCAATCACCTTGAGTAACCATTCTCTGTGCGCGGCGCCTGTGGATAACATGTGGATTACTTTGGCCTGCCTGGGGACAGTCGAGCCGAACATCAGTGATGTTGGCGTATTTTCAGATCTTCTTGCCGAGGCGAAAGCTGTGGACAACTCCTCGGACGGTCGCCCGATGCACAGTGGGCATCTCCGGTGGGATCGCAACTCAATCTTACTGTCAGTGACAGTCGGACCGGTGTGGGCGGGGTCTCGTCCGGCGTCTCGCCCGACATGGAGTCCGCTGACGCGCGAGCATGGTGCCAGGCGAGAGCCACCCGTGGTCGGATCCGTGGGGAAGGCGACATCCGTGGGACAGCGATATCCGTGCCGCACGCGGCCTCCGCGGGAAGGCCGATCATGAACGACCCTGCGTGGGACCGCGCCGCGCCGCGGATCAGCGCCACCGGCGGCCGCGAGCGCGACCGGCTCGCCGCGGCGGCCCGGCATGCGGCGACGAACCTGGAGGTCCGCGGCGTCGTCTGCGTCGCCTGCACCTTCGTCGACAACAGCGGCATCACCCGGATGAAGGGCGTGCCGGTGGGCCGGCTGGACGCGGCGGTGGTGTGGGGCGTCGGCGCGTCCCCGGTGTTCGACGCGTTCGGCGCCGACGACGGGATCACCGCCGGCCGCGTCGCCGGTGGTCCGGTCGGCGACCTGCGGCTGCATCCGGACCTGGACCGGCTGACCGCGCTCGCCGCCCAACCCGGGTGGGCGTGGGCGCCGGCGGACCGCCGTGATCAGAGCGGTGTGCCCCATCCCCAGGACGCCCGGGAGCTCGTCCGGGTCGAGACGGCGCGCCTGGCCGCACGCGGGCTACGGGTGGCGATGGCCTTCGAGATCGAATGGGCTGTCGCGCCGGCCGGTGCCGACGGGTTCACCCCCGCCGCCGGCGGCCCCGCCTACGGGATGACCCGCGTCGCCGAGCTCGGCGACTATCTCCGCGACGTGGTCGCGGCGCTGACCGACGAGGGGCTCGTCGTCGAGCAGATCCATCCCGAATACGCGGCCGGCCAGTTCGAGGTCTCGGTCGCCGCGCAGGACCCGCTCGCCGCCGCCGATACCTGCGTGCTGGTGAAGGAGACTGTGCGCGCGGTCAGCGGGCGCCACGGCCTGCGCGCCTCGTTCGCGCCGAAGGTCCTCGCCGACGGCGTCGGCAACGGCGGGCACGTCCATCTGAGCCTGTGGGGCGAGGATGACGGCGAGGACGGGGGCGGCGCGGCGCCGGGCGCCGGGTGGAACGGCGGTAGTCGGGTCAACCTGATGGGGGGCGGGGACGGCCCGGGCGGACTGACCGCGGCCGGCGAGGCGTTCACCGCCGGGATCCTCGCCCGGCTGCCCGCGTTGATGGCGCTCGGCGCGCCGAGCGTGGCCTCCTATCTGCGGCTGGTGCCGTCCCAGTGGGCGAGTGCCTATGCCTGCTGGGGGTTGGAGAACCGGGAGGCTGCGCTGCGGATGATCCCCGGCCCGCCGGCGGCTGCGGGCCGGGCGGCGAACCTGGAGATCAAGTGCTTCGATCTCGCCGCCAACCCCTACCTCGTGGCGGCCGGGCTGCTCGCCGCCGGGCACGCCGGCCTGGACGGCGAGGCGCGGCTGCCCCCGCCCGTCGACGTCGACCCGGCCTCGCTCGACCCCGCCGAGCGGACCCGGCGCGGGATCGTCCGGCTGCCGACCGACCTCGGCCTGGCCGTCGCCGCCTTCGCGGCCGACGACGTCCTGCGCCGCGCCTGCGGTCCGGCGCTGCACGACACCGTCGCCACCGTCCGGCGCGCGGAGATCGACCGGTTCGCCGATGCCGACGCGGCTACCGTCGTGGCCGCCACCCGCTGGCGCTACTGATCCCGCCGGGGCTTCAGGTGAGGCGGTGCAGCCCGGCGGTCTGGAGGGCCCGCTCCAGGTCGTCCACGCCGAACGCCTCGACCGGGCCGAGTGCGCCGACGTGACGAACCGTGCCCGCGGCGAGGTGCCCCGCCATCCAGGCCATGATCCGCCCGGTGAACGTGTACGGGTCGTGGCCGGCCAGCGCGACGGTGGCGAGCTCCCGGCCGGCGCCGTCGCGGGCGCAGGCGATCACCCGAACCCCGGCGCGCGCCCGGCTCGGGGCGTCCGGGCCTCGCCCGCTGGTCGACCGGGCGGCGCGGGCCAGCGCGCCGAGCGCCGCCCGCGTCGGCGGCAGGCGCCGCAGCCCGGCCAGCGGGAACGACAGCGCCTGCGCCGCCCGGGCGCCGCCACCGCCGCCGAAGTAGGTGGCGACGTCGGTCAGCGCCGGCGCCAGGCGGGGCAGCGTGATCGCCTCCCCGCCGGACCACAACACGGCCCGCCGGGCGCGCCGTGCCGCCCGGCCGGCGTCCACGGCCCGGTCGGCGGGGGTCGAGAAGGTGCGCGCCTCCCGGGCGAGGGGACGCTGCACGAGCCGGCCGCCGCGCAGGGCGAGGACGCCGTCGCCGAGCGCGGCCAGCAGCGTCGCCCGCGTTCCGCTGCTCATCCCCGTCGGGCCGGTGACGAGGTAGCCGACGTCGAGCCGGCGGGCCGCGCCGCCGGCCTGGTGCAGGGCCAGCGCGCCGGCCAGGTTGCCCGGCACGAACTCGAAGCCGGCGCCGGGCAGCAGCGCGCACCCGGCCGCCGCCGCCTGCGGCCCGACGTCGGCGAAGACGTGGCGCAGGAACGCCCCTTCGCCGGAGCAGTCGACGTAGTGCGCCCCCGCCGCGGCGGCGGCCGCCACCGCCGGGCGGCCGAGCTGGTCGAACGGGCCGACCGTGGAGACGAGCACGTCGCCCGCGTGCAGCAGCCGGCGCAGCGCCGCGGCGTCCCCGGCGTCGGCGACGGCGGTCGGCAGCCCGTCATGGCCGGCGGCGAGCGCGGCGACCCGCGGGCCGGCGCGGCCGGCCAGCACCGGCCGGTGCCCGGCCGCGACGAGCGCGGCGGTGACCAGCCGGCCCGTGTAACCGGTCGCCCCGAACACCACGATGGTCCCCGGCGGCGCGGAGTTCGGCGGCGCGGAGTCCGGTGGCGCGGAGTTCGGCGATTGCATGAAGTTCTCCGGCCGCGTGGGGGCACCGCCCGCTGCGGCCGCCGCCGTGCCGTGGTCCTTCATAGCGCCGTCCTTGTGGTGACGTTTGTCTGAACAGTCGAACGTGACCCCCGACACGTTGCTTTGGCGCGTGGGAGCGTCGGCCCCTCACAATGATGCGCACCCCGTCCGAGGAGGCGCGCGTGCGTAAGGTTCTGGTCGCAAATCGCAGTGAGATAGCCGTCCGCGTCTTCCGAGCCGCACAGGAACTAGGGCTGCGCACCGTCGCGGTCTACACGCCGGAGGACGTCTCCGCGCTGCACCGGACGAAGGCGTCCGAAGCCTACGAGCTCGGCGGGCCGGGCCATCCGGTGCGGGGCTACCTCGACATCGACGCGCTGCTCACGGTGGCCAAGCAGGCGGAGGCGGACGCGCTGCACCCCGGCTACGGCTTCCTGTCGGAATCGGCGGTGCTGGCCGAGGCGTGCGCGGCGGCGGGCGTGACCTTCGTCGGCCCGCCGCCGGCGGTGCTGCGGCTGACGGGAGACAAGGTCGCCGCGCGCGACGCGGCGATGGCGGCCGGGCTGCCGGTGCTGCGCGCGTCGGCGCCGCTGCCGGACGGGCAGGGCGCGGCGCAGGCGGCCGAGGAGGTCGGGTTCCCGCTGTTCGTGAAGGCCTCGGCGGGCGGCGGCGGGCGGGGCCTGCGCCGGGTGGAGCGGGCGGCGGACCTCGCCGACGCGGTGGCCAGCGCCTCCCGGGAGGCCGCGGCGGCGTTCGGCGACGGGACCGTGTTCCTGGAGCAGGCGGTGGATCGCCCCCGCCACATCGAGGTGCAGGTCTTCGCCGACTCCTACGGCAACATCATCCACCTGTTCGAGCGGGACTGCTCGGTGCAGCGCCGCCATCAGAAGGTCGTCGAGATCGCCCCGGCCCCGATGCTGGACGAGGCGATCCGGGCGAGCATCTGCGCGGACGCGGTTCGCTTCGCCCGGCACGTCGGCTACGTCAACGCCGGCACCGTCGAGTTCCTCCTCGGCGCCGACGGCCGGTACACGTTCATGGAGATGAACCCGCGCATCCAGGTCGAGCACACGGTCACCGAGGAGGTCACCGGCGTCGACCTTGTCGCGGCCCAGCTCCGCATCGCCGACGGGGAGAGCCTCGCCGACCTCAATCTCGGCCAGGAGCAGATCACGCTGCGTGGCACCGCGATCCAGTGCCGGGTCACCACGGAGGACCCGGCGGACGGCTTCCGGCCCGACACCGGGACGATCAGCTTCTACCAGTCCCCGGGTGGCCCCGGCGTCCGCCTCGACGGCGCGACCTACGCCGGCGCGGAGATCAGCCCCTACTTCGACTCGTTGCTGGTGAAGCTGACCGCGCGGGGCAGCACGCTGGAGAAGGCGGCTCGGCGGGCGCGCCGGGCGCTCAACGAGTTCCGGGTCCGCGGTGTCCGGACCAACATCGACTTCCTGGGGCGGGTGCTGACCGACCCCGACTTCCTCGCCGGCGGGGTGACGACGTCGTTCATCGACGAGCGCCCGGAGCTGCTCCTGCCCGGCCGGGGCACCGACCAGACCAGCCGGACGCTCGCCCGCCTCGCCGAGAGCACCGTCAACGGGTTCCGGCGACCGGCGACCGCCCTGGTCGACCCGCGCTCCCGGCTGCCCGAGCTGCCGCTGCTGCCCGACGGTCAGGGGGTGCCGATCGGCCCCGGCTCGCCCGCCTGCCTCGGGGCCGGGGCCGGGGCCGCCGGCGTCCAGGGGTTGCCCGGCGCGGGCGTCGCCGGCGTCGGGGTGCCCGCCGGCTCGCGGCAGCTGCTCACCGAGCTCGGCCCCGCCGGCTGGGCGGCGCGGCTGCGAGCCCAGGAGGCGCTGGCCGTCACCGACACCACCCTGCGTGACGCCCACCAGTCGTTGCTGGCCACCCGGCTGCGCAGCTTCGACATCCTCGCGGCGGCGCCGTCGTTCGCCGCCCTGACGCCGAACCTGCTCAGCCTGGAGGCGTGGGGCGGGGCGACGTACGACGTGGCGCTGCGGTTCCTGGCCGAGGACCCGTGGGAGCGGCTCGCGGCGCTGCGGTCCACCGCGCCGAACCAGTGCCTGCAGATGCTGCTGCGCGGCCGCAACGCGGTCGGCTACACGCCGTACCCGGACGACGTGGTGCGGGCGTTCGTCGCCGAGGCCGCCGCGACCGGCGTCGACATCTTCCGGATCTTCGACGCGCTTAACGACATGGAACAGATGCGCCCGGCGATCGAGGCGGTCCTGGAGACCGGCACGGCGATCGCCGAGGGCACCCTGTGCTACACCGGCGACCTGTCCGACCCCGGCGAGCAGATCTACACCCTCGACTACTACCTGCGTCTCGCCGAGCGGCTCGTCGCCGCCGGCGTGCACGTGCTGGCGATCAAGGACATGGCCGGGCTGCTGCGTCCCGCCGCGGCGGCGACGCTGGTCACCGCTCTGCGTGAGCGGTTCGACCTGCCCGTCCATCTGCACACCCACGACACCGCCGGCGGCCAGCTCGCCACCCTGCTCGCCGCGTCCGCGGCCGGGGTGGACGCCGTCGACGCCGCCGCCGCGCCGATGTCCGGGGGCACCAGCCAGGTGAACATGTCGGCGCTGGTCGCCGCGACCGACCACACCCCGCGGGCGACGGGGATCGCGCTGTCGGCGCTGTCGTCGATGGAGGCCTACTGGGAGGCGGTGCGCGACCTGTACGCGCCGTTCGAGGCGGGCCTGCGGGCGCCGACCGGGGCGGTGTACCGGCACGAGATCCCCGGCGGGCAGCTCACCAACCTGCGCCAGCAGGCGATCGCGCTGGGGCTCGGGGAGCGCTGGCCGGCCGTGCAGGAGGCGTACGCGGTCGCCAACGAGCTGCTCGGCAAGCCGATCAAGGTGACGCCGACCAGCAAGGTCGTCGGCGATCTGGCGCTGTTCCTCGTCGGTGGCGGGGTGGACGTCGCCACACTGCGGGAGCATCCGGAGCGCTTCGACCTGCCCGCGAGCGTGCTGGGCTACCTCGCCGGGGAGCTCGGCACGCCGCCGGCCGGGTTCGCCGAGCCGTTCCGGGAGCGGGCGCTGGCCGGCCGCCACCCGGCGCCCCCGTCCGCCGACCTCGACCCCGCCGACGCCGCCGAGCTCGCCGTCCCCGGCGCCCGGCGCCGCGCGGCGCTGTCCCGACTGCTGTTCCCCGGCCCGTGGAAGGACTACCTGGCCGCCGCCGACAGCTACGGCGACTCCTCGCTGGTCCCGACGGAGGCCTACCTGTACGGGCTGCGGCCGGGCGCGCCGGTGGCCGTCACGCTGGAGCCCGGCGTCGAGATCATCATCGAGCTGGAGACGCTGTCCGAGCCGGACGACGCCGCCATGCGAACCCTCTACCTGCGGGTCAACGGCCAGCCCCGCCCGGTCCGGGTCCGCGACAACTCCATCACGGCGACGACGGCCTCGGCGCGGCGCGCCGACCCGGCGGACGCGAACCAGATCGGTGCCGGGCTGCCCGGCATCGTCACCTTCACCGTCGCCGCCGGGGACGCCATCACCCAGGGCCAGAAGCTCGCGGTGGTCGAGGCGATGAAGATGGAGGCCGCCGTGACCAGCCCCGTCGCCGGCACCGTCGGCGAGCTCGTCCGCGCCAGCGGCGACTCCGTCGAGGTCGGCGACCTCCTGCTCGTCGTCCGCCCCTGATCAGAGGGCTCTCGACTTCGCACCCGCAGGGCCCGCCGCGCGATCCCGGCGGCGGGCCCTGCGGGTCGGGTCCGGCCTCACCGGGCCCCGGGCGTCGCCGGGCGCGGGCGGAACACCCAGGCCCGCAGCAGCAGGAACCGGATGACGGTGGACAGCAGGTTCGCCAGCACGAGGACCGTGACCTCCAGGCCGCGGCCGGGATGGTCGCTCGCCGCGTGCAGCGTCGCGAGCGAGCCGCTGGTCAGCCCCAGCCCGATGGCGAACACCACCAGACCCTGCAGGTGGTGGCGGCCGGCCTGGGCCGCACCGGAGAGCCCGAAGGTGAGCCGCCGGTTCGCCGCCGTGTTCGCCACCGCGGTGATGAGCAGCGCCAACAGGTTCGCCGCCTGCGCGCCGGTGGCCGTCCGCAGCAGGACGAACAGCACCAGGTAGGCCAGGGTGCTGGCCACGCCGATGACGGCGAAGCGGACGAGCTGACCCGGCAGCCCCCGCGGCACTCCCGGCACCTGCACCCCTCCCGCCGCCCCGCCGCTACCGTCCATGCCGCCGCCGTTCACGCCGCTACCGTCCCCGCCGTTACCGTCCCCGCCGCCGCCGGCGAGGCCGGCCGCGGCGGTCAGCGGGCCGCGGCCGAACTCCCGGCGCAGCTCGGCCAGCGGCAGCGCCCCGGTACCCAGCGCCCGTAGCAGCCGGACGACCCCCTTGAGGTCCGCGATCGCCGTGTTGAGCACGTCGACGCGGCTGTCCGGATCGTCGATCCAGTCGACGGGCACCTCGTGGATGCGCATCCCGGCCCGCTCGGCGAGGACGAGCAGCTCGGTGTCGAAGAACCAGCCGGTGTCCTCCACCAGGGGCAGCAGCGCCGCGGCGGCGTCGGCCCGGATCGCCTTGAAGCCGCACTGCGCGTCGGAGAACCGGGCGGCGAGCGTCCCGCGCAGGATCAGGTTGTAGCAGCGGGAGATCACCTCCCGGCGTGGCCCGCGCACGACCCGGGAGGTGCGGGCGAGCCGGGTGCCGATCGCGAGGTCCGAATGCCCGCTGATCAACGGCGCGACCAGCGGCAGCAGCGCGGCGAGGTCGGTCGACAGATCGACGTCCATGTAGGCGAGCACCGGCGCGGGCGACATCGCCCAGGCCGCGCGCAGCGCCCGGCCGCGGCCCTTCGCGTCGAGATGCACCGTGCGCACCCCGGGCAGCTCCTCCGCCAGCGCCAGCGCGATCCCGAGAGTGCCGTCGGTGCTGGCGTTGTCGGCGATCGTGAGCTGGAACGGGTAGGGGAACGTGTCGCGCAGGTGCGCGTGCAGCCGCCGCACGCAGGGGGCGAGGTCGTCCTCCTCGTTGTAGACCGGGATGACGACATCGAGCACCGGGCGGGGTCGGCCATCGTCCTCCACCGCCGTGCTGGCGTGCGTCTGCTCCACGGGAACGCGCTGCGTGGGGGCACCGGTTCCGGTCGCCGAGGAAGGCATCCACGTCGTCATGCTCCTCACTCTCGGTCGGCGAGCTGTGTCACCCGTGTGCCCATGCTGTGTGCCGCCTGTGAGACTCCAGCCTTCGCCCTGAGCAGAGCCGTCGGCACCCCCACCAGAGTGGCGCACCACGCCCGGACACCGCGTGCCGCGGCCGGAGCCACTTCCGTCGACCTATAGTGATCGTGTAGCCTTCGAACGCATCACCGTCGATCCCGAGCGTATGGGCGGCCTTCCCTGCATTCGTGGCCTGCGAGTGACGGTAGGTGCGGTCATCGGGCAGCTGGCGGCCGGTAGATCCATCGGCGAGGTCCTTGTGGACTATCCCTACCTTGAGCACGCCGATGTTCTGGCCGCGCTGGCCTATGCGGCGGCGGCGGTCAGCGAACGAGAGCTACCACTGGCCACTTCGGCGTGAAGTTCCTCATCGACGCGAATCTGTCTCCTCGCGTCGCGGTGAGGCTTCGCGAGGGTGGTTACCCGGTCAGTCACGTCATCGATTCTTCTTCTTGCGAACCTTCCGCTTCTTGCGAACCTTCCGCGGGTTGCCGATGATCTGTGGGCCGGCGCGATTGTGACGATCGTCCGCGATCGGATGCGCGTGCGCCCGCTGCCCTTCCGCCCGGTGGATTGAATCTTCGTGCTCCGAATGTGGGCGCCTTGTCGGGTATCTGCCGCGACGCGGCGAAAGCCTGACCGGCGACGGCCGTGTGCTCCGGGCCTGGGGGAGGGCCCGGAGCGCACGGCCGGTCTGGTGATGACGACGGATCAGGTGGTGCGGGTGGTGGTGGTGGCGGCGGAGGTGCCGGTGCTCGCCTTGGGGGCGGTCAGGTCGTAGAGGGTGACCCCGCCGACCGTCTTCTCGGTGAAGGTCTCCGTCACCCAGGTGGCGATCGCCTGCGAGGAGTTGCTGCCGCCGTTGGCCTGGCCGAAGCCGCCGCCACCGATGAAGTAGTGAATCTTTCCTTCGGTCACGTACTTCTTGAACTGCGCCAGGGTCGGCGACGGGTCGCTGCCGTTGAAGCCACCGATCGGCATGACCGGTTCGCGGGTCGCGAGCTGGTAGCCGGCGGCGCTGTTCGAGCCCACCGCGGCCGCGACCCAGGTGTAGGAGTCGGCGTCCTGCTTGAACAGCTTCACGATGGCGTCGCTCGGCTTCGCGGCGTCGAGCAGGCCGCCCATGCCGCCGCGCATGCCGCCCCGGCCCTGGGTGGTGCCCGGGCTGCCCGTCGCGCCGTTGCCGGTGCCGCCGCCGGTCGTGCCGCCGGGGAATCCGGGGAATCCGCCGGTCTGGCCGCCGCCGGGGAAGCCGCCCTGGCCGCCGCCTGGGAAGGTGCCGGTCTGGCCGCCGCCCGGGAAGGCGCCGCCTGCCTGGTTGCGGCCTGTGCCGCCCGGCTGGCCGTTCAGGCGGCGCATGAAGCCGCCCGGGCCGCCCGGGCCGCCGAAGCCGGCGCCGGCCGGGCCGGCCGAGGGGATCGAGCCGGTGTGCGGCGTTCCGGCGGTGGCCACCGCGTACGCGCCCGGACCGAGCAGGCCGGCGACGAGGGCCACCGCGGCGACCCCGATGGAGGCCCGGCGGGGCAGCCGGACGGTGGCGAGGAAGCCGAGCGTGGCGATGATGCCCGCGACCAGCACGGCGTAGCGAATCCACGGGTGCCAGTCGGCGGTGCGGTGCAGCAGCGTCCACGACCACGCGGTGGTCGCCGCGATCGTCGCCGCGCCGGCCAGCGCGGCGGCGGGGTGACGCCGGTGCCGCCACAGCAGGACGGCTCCCATGCCCACCAGGGCGCCGACCGCCGGGGCCAGGGCCACCGTGTAGTAGGCGTGGAAGATGCCCTTCATCTGGCTGAAGATGATCCCGGTGACGAGCAGCCAGCCACCCCAGAGTGCGAACGCGGCCCGCAGCCGGTCGGTGCGCGGTGCCCGTCGGGTGATCCACAGCCCGGCGACCAGCAGAATCAGCGCGGCCGGAAGCAGCCAGGAGATCTGACCGCCGACCTCCGAGCCGAACATCCGGGTCCAGCCGGTCGAGCCCCACATGCCGCCGCGCCCGCCGCCGGGGCCACCGCCGCCCGGGAACGGCATCCCGCCGGCGGCGCCGTTCGCCAGCCCGGCCGCACCGCCCGTGCCCGTGCCGCCGCCCGGCAGCGCCGCGGCCGCGCCGTTCTGGAGTAGGCCGAAGCCGCGGCGGCCGCCGGCTCCACCGCCGCCGACGCTGCCGGTCTCGTTGCCGGTGAGCCGGCCGAGCCCGTTGTAACCGAGGGTGAGCTCCAGCAGGCTGTTGTGCTGGGAGCCGCCGATGTACGGCCGCGACGAGTCGGGGACCAGTTCCACGATCGCGATGAACAGCCCGGCGGGGATCAGCAGGCCGAGGCCGCCGGCCAGCGTCTGGCGGACCCGGCGCCAGAACGACGTCGGCGCGCAGGCCAGGTAGACCAGCGCGAAGATCGGCACCACGACCAGCGCCTGCAGCAGCTTCGTCAGGAACGCGAAGCTGACGAACACGCCGGCCAGCACCATCCAGCGGGTGCTGGCCTGCTCCACCGCGCGCAGCGTCGCGTACGCGCCGGCGACGAGCAGGAGAACCAGCAGCGCGTCCGGGTTGTTGAACCGGAACATCAGCGCCGCCACCGGGGTGAGCGCGAGCACCGCGCCGGCGAGCAGCCCCGCCCCGGCGGAAACCTGGCGGCGCACCGTCGCGTAGAGCAGCCCGACGGTGCCCACGCCCATCAACGCCTGCGGGACGAGCAGGCTCCACGAGTTCAACCCGAAGATGCGGGCCGACAGCGCCATCACCCACAGGGAGGCCGGCGGCTTGTCGACGGTGATCGAGTTGCCGGCGTCCGAGGAGCCGTAGAAGAACGCCTTCCAGCTCACCGAGCCCGCCTGGACCGCAGCCGAATAGAAGGCGTTGGCCCAGCCCGAGGCGCTCAGGTCCCACAGATACAGCACGCCGGTGCCGACCAGCAGGACGATCAGCGCCGGGCGGACCCAACGCGGGTCCGGCTCTGCGGCGGCGGGCGGTGCGGTGTCCTCGGTGGCGGGCCCGAGAACGGTGGGCGCGTCGTGGTCCGTCGGCGCGTCGTGGTCCGTCGGTGCAGCGGGGTCCGTCGGTGCAGCGGGGTCCGTCCTGCTCCACGGCAGCCGGCGACGGTGTCCCTGAGCGCGCCGACCCCCGGCGTGCGGAATCGGGTCGGTGAGAGTGGGCGACATAAGGGTCACCCTGGGCCATCGACCTTTCGAGTCCTTGTGCTCTGCCTGTGCGCAACCTGTGAAGCTCGGCCTGGGGCCGTCTCCACCTCACATCGCCGACGGTCCTGGCAGCGCGGTCAGGACCGGGGTCATGGTCGCCGGGGTCGCCGGCTCGCCCTGTGCCGAGACCGCGGCCGACCAGCGCGGCAGCGCGACGACGAAGGCCGTGCGCCCGGGTCGGCTGGTCGCCTCCACCCGGCCATGGTGGGCCTCGACGACGGCGGCGACGATGGCGAGACCGAGCCCGGTGCTGCCCGCGGCCCGGGATCGGGAGCTGTCCCCGCGGGCGAAGCGCTCGAAGACCTCGGGCAGCAGGTCGGGAGGGATGCCGGGGCCGTCGTCCACGATGGCGACGGTGACCTCGTCGTCGGTGACCGCCAGGCTGGCCGTCACCCGGGTACCCGGCGGGGTGTGGGCGCGGGCGTTGGCCAGCAGGTTCGCGAGCACCTGGTGCAGCCGGGCCGAGTCGCCGGTGACGGTGACCGGCTCCTCGGGCAGGTCGAGCGCGAAGCGGTGGTCGGGGGCGGCGACGTGCGCGTCGCTGACGGCGTCGACGACCATCCGGGAGATGTCGACCGGCTCGTGCTCCAACGGGCGCCCGGAGTCGAGCCGCGCGAGCAGCAGCAGGTCCGAGACCAGGGCCGTCATCCGCGCGCTTTCCGACTCGACCCGGCTCATCGCGTAGGTGACGTCGGGGGGGACGGGCTCGCGGGTGCGCCGGGTGAGCTCCGCGTAGCCGCTGATCGCGGCGAGCGGGGTGCGCAGCTCGTGGCTGACGTCTGCGAGGAACTGCCGCATCCGCGTCTCGCTGGCATGCCGGGCCGCCAGCGCCGCCCCGATGTGACCGAGCATCCTGTTGAGCGCCGAACCCACCTGGCCGACCTCGGTCCTCGGGTCGGTGTCGACGTCCGGCACGCGGATCGACAGCGCCACCTCGCCCCGGTCGAGCGGGATCTCCGCGACGCGGGACGCGGTCGCCGCGACCCGGCGCAGCGGTCGCAGGGTCACCCGGACGATCACCGTGCCGGCGAGCGCCGCCGCGGCCACCCCCGCCAGCGCGACCGCGCCGGCGATGGCGGCCATCTTGGTCAGCGTCGCGTTGACCTGCTTCATCGGCAGGCCGGTGACGACGGTGGTGCCGTCCGCCTGGGTGCGGCTGAGCAGCCGGTAGTCGCCGGCGTCCGCGAGACCGCGAGTATGCGTTCCGTTGTCGCGCGGGACGGCCGCGACGGCGGCGGCCTGACTGGCGGAGAGCACCTGCGCGGAGTCGGCCGAACCGATGTAGGCGCCGTAGATGCCGGAGTCGTCGATGACCGCGGCCAGCATGCCGGGCTCGACCGGCCCGGCGAAGAAGCGGCTGAGCAGGGTGCGGCCGCTCACGCCGTACAGCGTCTGCACCGCGGCCGTCGTCGTCCCGGCTGTCGTCGTGCCGGCCGCCGTGGCGCCGGCCGCTGTTGTCTTCGAGACCGCGGGGGAGATCACGCGCACGGATCCCCCTTGAGCCGTGACTGCGCGTGCCGAGGTGGTGCCGGTCGTGCTGCTCCCGCTGGCCGTGGTGGCCGTGGTGGCGGCAGGCTGCCAGGAGGTTGTCGTGCCCGAGCCCGTGCCCGAGCCCGATCCGTAGCCGTAGCCCGGCGCGGGGATCGTGCCTGATCCGGAGCCCGATCCGTCGCCGGGGAGCTGCTGCGGCAGGGGCGTGTCGAAGAACCGCGACGGCGGGGGGCGGTCCCACCGCTTGCTTGCCTCGTACAGCCGGTGGTCGAGTTGGTCGAGCAGGACGCCGCGCAACGCCACCGCGGTGACGAACACGATCGCCAGCGACACGGTGGCGAGCAACACCATGAGCAGCGCGAGCAGCCGTGTCCGCAGTGACCAGCGGGACGGGGCTACCGACCAGCCGTGCCGGTCGCGGTGCGCGCGCCGACGACCAGCGCGCGCCGAGGGCCCGACCTCGATCGTCGGGTCGGCGGGCTGCACGGAGGCCATCGTCGCGTCAGCTCCGGCGGGTGCGCCAATGGCCCCCGCCCGGTCCGCCGGACCGGTTGGGCCGGCCGGTCTCGGTGGCTTCCGGCGCGAGCTGCGCCGCCCGTCCGAGGTCCGCGCGGCTCTGCATCACGCCGGCTGCGCCCGCACCGGGGACGGCCGTGGCCGACCCGGCGCCCGCGCCCGCGGCGGTGCCGAACGCGCCGGCGCGGGCCGTCGCGGAGCGAGGCATGGCGGAGGGGCCGTCCGCCCGAGCCGCCGGATGGTCGGCCTCGGCCGGTCGCAGCACGTAGCCGGCGCCGCGCATCGTGTGAATCATCGGCGGGCGGCCGGCGTCGATCTTCTTGCGCAGGTAGGAGACGTAGAGCTCGACGACGTTCGCCTGCCCACCGAAGTCGTAGTTCCAGACGCGGTCGAGGATCTGCGCCTTGCTGAGCACCCGGCGCGGGTTGCGCATGAAGAAGCGCAGCAGCTCGAACTCGGTCGCGGTCAGGTGCACCGGGACGCCGCCGCGCGCCACCTCGCGGCTCTCCTCGTCCATGGTCAGATCGCCGACGACGAGCCGCGCGCCCTGCAGCGCCTCGGTCGTCCGCGCCGCGCGGCGCATCAGCCCGCGCAGCCGGGCGACGAGCTCCTCCAGACTGAACGGCTTCGTCACGTAGTCGTCGCCGCCGGCGGTGAGCCCGGCCACCCGGTCCTCGACGGCGTCGCGCGCGGTCAGGAACAGCACGGGGACGTCCGGGCTCTCCGCCCGCAGCCGGCGCAGCACCTCCAGCCCGTCCATGTCGGGCAGCATGATGTCGAGCACCACGGCGTCCGGCCGGAACTCGCGCGCGAGCCGCAGCGCGCCGCGCCCGTCCCCGGCGCTGCGCACCTCCCACCCCTCGTAGCGCAGCGCCATCGACAGCAGCTCCGCCAGCGTCGTCTCGTCGTCCACCACGAGTACCCGCACCGGTTGCATAGGGGACAGCTTCTCCCGAATGCCTAGCCGTTACCTGAGTCCCACCTGTGAACTTCCTGTGAGCGGCCGAGGCGAGGCGGCCGGATCGGTAGGCGCAGCACCTCGGTCCAGACCCGGCGGGCGGCGAGAGCGTCGACCTGACCCCGGTGGCCGCAGCTACTAGCCGTTTGGCCGCGACGAGCTTTCCGTGAGATCTCGTGCAAATCGGACAGAGTGACCGTATCGTTGCCTAGTGCATCTAGATGACGCTTTAAGCGGTTTGACGATGCTTCGGAGGGCATCGGCTCGGGGCGTCCCGCTACCGCACCAGTCGTTGACGCTGCTGTGGGCGGTGGAGCGCATCGGGGATGGAGTGCGGCTCCGTCGCTGGTCGGAAGTCCGCGACGAGCTGGCGGCTGCGCTGGTCGCGGGCGGGGTCGAGAACCGTGGACGAGTAGCACCTGAGTATCCCGTGGTGGCGCTGAGGCATTCCCCGCTCTGGGAGATCCGCGCCAGCTCAGCAGCGCCTGCGGCACACAGCTCGCAGCCACGCCGGTGGCTGGATCGGGAGGATCCCGAGTTTGGACTCTCTGCGCCCGCCTTTGAACTGCTACGAGACGAGCGCAACCGTGAACAGTTCGCGGCGGCGCTGCATCGTCTCCTTGACCGGGCGGCAGGTCCCGCCGGCCCAGACGCTGGCTTCTGGGAGATTCAGCCGGGGGTTGTGGTGGTCCGTCGCGACGTCCACGCGCAGTATGGCGGTCGACGGCAGGGCGGAATCGGCCCGTCCCGCTCCACTCCCAATGTGCTGCTCTTCACGGACCCGATACGGGGGAGGTCACACGGCTACTTCGACGGGTGGGGCGACGATGGATGTTTCCACTACACCGGGGAAGGGCAGCTCGGTGATCAGCGGATGGTACAGGGGAATCAGGCCATCCTGGGGCACCGGAGGGACGGCCGCACGCTTCGTCTTTTTCGCGTCGTGCGGGATGGCGTTGAGTATCTCGGGGCGTTCGAGATCGATCCCGATCGCCCGTGGTACACGAGCGAAGCGCCAGAAACCAACGGGGGGCCGCTGCGGACGGTCATCATGTTTCGGCTACGTCCGCAGGGGCCGGTGCAGTCGATCGATGCAGACCTCCCTGAGACTCCCACGACGATCAGCAGGGTCACCTCCGTCCCGGTGGAGGCGTCGAACGCTGAACAGTACGCAATGACCTCTCCGGCTGAGCCAACCACCGCCTTCCGGCGCGAAGCCGCGCTCGTCGGTGCCTACAGCGAGCATCTTCGATCCCTCGGCCATGAGGTGTGTCGAAAGCGGATTCTTCCTCCCAATGAACCTAGCCCCCTGTTCACAGATCTCTTCGACGAGACGACCGGCGAACTCATTGAAGCCAAAGGCACCGTCACGCGAGAAGCCGTTCGCATGGCCATCGGTCAGCTCATCGACTACCGCCGTTTTTTTGAACCACCGCCCCGCTTGGTCCTCCTGGTGCCCAGGAAGCCGCGTCCCGACCTCCTAGATCTGTGCTCCGCTGCAGGTGTTTCGGTGGTGTGGGGATCCGACGCCTCCTCGACGCCGACCTGGACGATCAACTAACCGCTACCCCCGGGCGTCACCGCCGGCGAGGGTACGCGCGCGCGCCCCGAACGTCCTAGGCCAGCCCGACCTGTCCGGTGGCGCTGTTCGGTAGGTCGTGGGGCCCGACCGGGCTACCAGTCGGCGGACCGGTCCACGACGGTGTCGGCGGCGTCCCGCGGTGACGATGCCGACGTCACACGGCTGTCACCCAGGTGACAGTGGGTACCCCTGGAGAGCACGCTGTGGTCTGTCGGGAGGACGACCTGGGAACTGCACCCCAAGGGGGGGTTCACCCGCGCAAACTGGGTAGGTGCTCCGCATGGCTCGACACCGTCGTCCTCAGTCCGCCCGCCATGGCGTGCGCCCTCGCGTGGCGCGTCGGGTGGTACTGCCCACAGCCACTCTGGTCACCGCGGGAGTCGTCACGGTGGGAACTGCCTTCGCCTGTACCGGGTCCTCATCCGCCACCGCGAGCACCGGGGTGATCGTGGCGCCCGTCCGCGACGTCGCCGCCGAGACCGTCGCCCCCTCCGCGCGCGATGCCGACGCCATCGACAAGGCGGTGCGCACCAGCCCGTACACGGCGCAGGTTCCGACCAGGAACTACGAGGTCGCCGGCACCCGCCTCGCGAGCAGCGATCCGAGCTGGGCGTACACGGAGCTGCACCCGACGGTCGCGGACCTCGATCGGGCGGAGGGCGTGCTGCACCGCACCGACGGCGGCTGGAAGCTCGTCCAGCTCGGCACCTACGAGGTGGGCTGCGGTGTCGCGCCGACCGCCGTGCTCGACGACTTCGGCCTGCAGTGCCCGCCCGCGGACGCGACGGACGACCTCGCCGCCGCGGACTCCGCGCGTCCCGCCTGAGCCTTCTCGCCGGGCCGGTCGCCTGACGTGGTGGTGCGGGCGCTCACCGCATCCGCGCAGGCCGTCTGTGCCGTCTCGGCGCGGCATGGAGGATGCTGCTTGCCGTCATGGCTGCGCCCGGCACCAGGCCGGGGCCGTACCAGCGGGAGGCGAACCGAGTGCCCGTTACCGAACTTGATGTACGCACGGCCGACGGTGTGATGGACGTGTACCTGCACACCCCCGACGACGGCGGGGGCACGACGCCGCCGGTCGTGATCTTCTACCCGGACGCCGGCGGCGTCCGGCCGGTCATGCACGACATGGCCGCCCAGTTCGCCTCGCGCGGCTACGCGGTGGCGCTGGTGAACTTCTTCTACCGATCCGGCAAGATCTCGTTCGACGTGGGCAAGGTGTGGTCCGATCCCGATCTACGCGCCGAGTTGATGGCCGTGATGGGCAAGGCGGCCCCGGCGCTGGTCGTGCAGGACACCGCGGCGCTGCTCGAGGTGCTGGCCGCGCGGTCCGACGTGCGGGCCGACAAGGTCGGCGTCGTCGGCTACTGCCGGGGCGGGCTGATGGCCTTCACCGTGGCCGGCGCCATCCCGGACCGGGTCGCGGCCGCCGCGTCCATCCACGGCGGTGGCATCGCCACCGAGGAGCCGACCAGCCCGCACCTGCGGGCGGACGACCTCCGCGCGGCGCTCTACTTCGGCGTCGCGGCGAACGACCAGTCCTGCACGCCGGAGCAGCAGGAGCTGCTCACCGCGGCGCTGGACAAGGCCGGCGCCCGCTACGAGCTGGAGCACTACACCGCCGCCCACGGCTTCGCCGTCGCGGACAACCCCAGCTACGACGCCGCGGCCGCGCAGCGGCACTGGGAGCAGGTCACGGCGCTGTTCGCGCGGGAACTGCCCACCGGCTGACGCGCCGGCCCGAGGTTCCTGGCTGAGGCGGGGTTCCTTGCCCCTCTGGAGGGTTCTGCGCCTGATTCGTCCCTCTGGAAGGGCAAGGAAACGGCCGGCGCGCGGCGTTACGGCGTGTAGATGATGTCCCAGAGGCGGGCGGTCATGTCCGTGCTGGTCGTCGCGAGCAGCAGGCCGAAGGGGGCGAAGGCACAGCTCATCACGGTGCTGCTGTGGCCGGTGAGGGTGGCGATCGCCGCGCCGGTCGAGACGTCCCACAGCAGGGCCGTGTCGTCGGTGCTCGCCGTCGCCAGCAGCCGTCCGTCGGGGGAGAACGCGCAGCTCTGCGCCGAGCCGGGCAGGGTCGCGACGGTGCTGCCGCTGCCCGCGTCGGTCAGCCGGGTGCCCTCGTTGCCGGCGGTCGCCAGCAGGCTGCCGTCGGGGGAGAAGGCACAGCCGCCGGCGAAGTTCGTGTGCCCCGGCAGGTTCATGATGGCCTCCCCGACGGAGACGTCCCACAGCAGCGTGGACTCGGCGCCCGCGGAGACCAGCAGCCGGCCGTCCGGGGAGAACGCACAGCCGTAGACCGTGCCGCGGTGCCCGTTGAAGGTGGCGATGTTCTTGCCGGTCGACGAGCCCCACAGCCGCACGGTGCGGTCGGTGCCGGTGGTCGCGAGCAGGGCCCCGTCGGGGGAGAAGGCGCAGCCGTAGACCGGGCCGCGGTGACCGGTCAGCGTCACCGTCTGCCGGCCGGAGGCGACGTCCCAGATCCGGGCGGTCTTGTCGCTGCCGGTGGTGGCCAGCAGCTTGCCGTCGGGGGAGAACGCGCAGCCGTGCACGACCAGGCTCTTGCGCCCGCTCAGCGTCAGCGCCACGCGGCCGGTCGCCACGTCCCACAGCCGGGTGCCGTCCTTGCTGGTGGTGGCGAGCAGCGCGCCGTCGGGGGAGAAGGCGGCGGAGGTGACGTCGCGTTCGTGGCCCTTGAGCGTGGCCCGCGCGGTGACCTCCACGCGCAGCGACGGGCGGCTGCTGCGTTCGAAGCCGCGCAGGTCCGCGGCGCCCGCCGACCCCAGCGGCGCCGGTCCCGAGGGCAGGGTGGTCGCGAGCCAGTCGGCGTCGCGGACCGGCGTGCCCGGCTCGGCGTGGGTGTGGATGAGGCTGCCCGGCGCCTCGACGGCCAGGTCGAACAGGGAGCCGTCGGTCAGCCGGACGCGAGCCAGCACGGCGCCCGGGTCGAAACGTTCGCCCGGTTCGACCAGCCAGCGCACCATCGTCGCCCGCCCGCCGGGGATGTCCCAGCGGGCCGGCTGCTCCACCGGGTTCGGCCGCGCGGCGGTGGTCCGCCGGGTCGACACCGACGACGCCCAGGCCGCCGCGCCGAGCACGACGGCGAGCTCCGGGTCGACCGGGGAGAACAACTGCTGGCCGGGCCAGTCGGTGCCGACCCCGAGCCGGCCCTCCAGGACGTCGGTCACCACCGGGATGCGTGAGCTGCCGCCGACGAGGAGCACCCCGCCGAGCTTGTCCGGCCCGTACCCCGCACTCTCCACCAGATGCTGGCAGCAGGCCATCGTGCGCGCCAGGGTCGGCGAGGCGAGCTGGGCGAACCGGTCGCGCTGCATGCTGACCAGCAGGCCGGCCGGGCTGAACACGTCCTCGACGACGGCGATGTCGGTGAGCTGGTGCTTGACCGCGCGGGCGAAGTCGAGCAGCTCGTGGCGGGTGCGGCTGGCCGTGGTCTGGTACATGTCGCCGATGCCCGGCGGGTTGAGCAGCGGCTCCAGCCCCGGGCCGTAGAGGCCGAGGATCTCGTCGAAGAGGATCTGGTCGAGGTCGCGCCCGCCGCAGTCGTGCAGCGCCGCGTGCGCGATCATCTCGTGCCGGCCGTTCTCGCCGACCGAGACCAGCGCCCCCTCGAACGTCCCGCCGCCGAGGTCGTAGACGAGCATCAGCGAACCGGGCTCCGGCTCGGCGCCGACCAGCGGCGACCAGGCCGCGGCGACCGGCTCGGCGAGTAGGTCCACGTCGACGAAGCCGGCGGCCTCCGCCGCCGCGATCATGAGCCTGCGCAGCGGGCCGGCCGGGTCGTAGCTCGCCGGCACGGTGACGACGGCCCGGGTCAGCGACTGCCCGCCGAGCTGCTGCTCCGCCTCCGCCTTCAGGGCGCCGAGCACGGCGGTGACCAGCACGTGCGCGGGGTAGCCACGGCCATCCAGGGGGACGGCGCCGTCGCGGGCCAGGTCGCGCTTGATCTCGCCGCGGTAGGCGGCGGGCCAGATCCGCTTGCGGCGTTCGGCGAGGGTACCGACGATCAGGTTGCCCCCGTCGGCGAACACCGACGCCGGCCAGCTCACCGAGCCGCTGGCGGGTTCCCGAACCGGTTCGATGCGGCCTTCGACGGCAAGAGCCGCCCGGGCACTGCAGGTACCGTAGTCGATCGCGAGGATCGGCTCGCCCACGGCACCCCCTGTCCACGTTTCTGGTGGGCAGATCGTAGCGGCGCCGATCGGGGCAGGCGTCGACACCCTCGTCAAACGGCAGGATAACGGGACCGTCCGTCCGTATCTGGTCGCGGCCCGTGGTTGCGCTCCGCCGTGGGCCGTCGTGCGCAGGGTGGCCCGGCCGTGGCCGGTCGGGTGCCGGCGGGTGCGCGGTGACCAGGGCGCGGTGACCAGGGCGCGGTGGCTGGGGCGCAGCGCGGAACGAGCGGCGGACTGCCGGCCTCCCCCGAAAAGGCCGGCAGTCCGCGGAACCACGCCGGTGCGCCCCCGACGCGGCACCTGGCCGTCTCGTCCCCCCGACGAACTGGCCTGACCCGTCGCACCGGCGTGGTCCCAGGACTCATCCTGCGGGATGCCGACGGCGCAGACCATCCCCGATTCATCGGGGGAAAAGCGCCGGCGCAAGCCGTCGAAGTCCGGTTTCCCGCTGGTTTTCCCCCGTCGTCCTGTCTGTCGTCGTCCTGTCCGTCGTCGTCACCGGTCCGGTCGGGACCTCCACCGGGCGGGGTGCCAGGCAGGCCGGCGCAGGTCCACAGCCGCGCCGTCCAGCGCCGAGATCTGCCGCGCGACCAGCCGGCCGAGGTCGGCGGCGAGGCCGTCCGGCAGCGCCGAACCCTCACCAGGGACGGCCTGTAGCCGCGCCACCACGGGCCCGACCTGGAGAATGCTCACGTGCCCGGCGCTCGGGGTGTCGCGGACGACGTGCAGCCGGACCTGCCCCGAGCCCCTCCCGCCGGTACTCGGCCCAGCGCCGCCCGCCCCGGCCATCGCCGGGTCGTCGCCCCCGCGTGCACAGCGTGGGTCGTCTGTCGCACCTGCGAGCGGCGGGGTGATCGGTGGTCCGAGCAGCTCCCGGGCGAGCTTGCCGGCCCGGCGCCGGCTCGGTAGCAGCCAGCGCGTGTCGTCGAGCCGGTAGAGCTCCGCGTCGGGCGCACCCAGCCAGACGGCCTTGCCCTGGTGCACCGTCCGGCCGCCGGACGGCGGGGCCGCGGCGTCGGGCGCCCTGATCCGGCACATTCCGGGTGGCAGCGCCGCCGCGTCGAGGAAGGAGGCGAGGAACACGGCACGCAGTCGGTCCGCCCGCGTCCGGTCCCCCTCCTCGCCGCCGCCACCCATCCTGACGAGGGTGTGGGCGCAGGAGACGTCGGGCAATCCCACGAAAACCGGGGGACGGGGCAGAGAAACTCTCGGCGCCGCCGGGACGCCGACCCAGGCGTGGCGCGCTCAGGACGGTTCGGGCGGCGATCGGACGGTTCGGGTGGGGATCGGACGGTTCGGGCGGGGATCGGTCGGGCTCAGTCGAAGCCGAGCTCGCGGGCCCAGATCGCGGCGGCGGCGCTCGGGGGGATCGTCGGCGGGGCGTCGGGATGGCTCGCGAGGTACTTGGCCCGTGCCGTGCGCAGGTAGTCGGCGACGACGCTGGTCTTGACGTTCATCGCCCGGGCCGCTTCCTTGTGGGACAGCCCCCGGCACCCGACGAGGACCATCACCTCGGCCTCCCGCGGCGAGGGCCGGTGCAGGCGGCGCCGGCGGCGGGCGGCGTCGAAGATCCGGGCGAGCAGGCCGTGTGCGTCGGGCGCCGCGAGCCCCCACTCGGCGCACAGCTCGTCGAGGTGATCCCCCTGGGCGAGGCCGCGCAGCAGGTTGCGTTCGTCGGCGCCGATCTCGCCGCGCGACAGCGGCCGCCGCTGCGCGTCCTCCAGCAGGAAGCCGGCGAGGCGGGCGGAGACGTGGTAGCCGCCCGCGGCGACGGCGGTCACCGCGGCCACGAACTGCTGCGCCGGCGCCGTCTTGTCGACGAACCCGCGGGCCTGCGCGGCGATCGCGTCGAGCACCTCGTCGGGCGTCGCCACCCCGGACGTCGCCAGGACGGGCAGGCCGCGGGCGTGCAGGTCGGCCACGGCCGCGGCGCCGGAGATCCCGGGCAGATGCAGGTCGCAGACGACCACGTCGGCCGTGGCGCCGCGGTCGAACGCCTCCAGGCTCGGGGCCGGCGCGAGGACCGAGAACCCGGCGCCGGCGAAGCGGGCGGCCAGCGACTCGGTGGCGATCGGATGGTCGTCGATGATCGCCACCGAGATCGGTCGGCGTTCGGCGCTCACCGCGGGCCCGCCCGCCCGGGCCCCGGGGACGGCGCGCCGTCGTCGGACGGGGACGAGGGCGTCCCACCACCGGGCGGCGTGGGCGGGGCCGGCCAGCGCAGCGTCACCTTGACGCCGTCGCCCGGTCGGGCGGTGACGAGCGCCTGCCCGCCGTGCCGGCGCAGAGCCTGATAGCTGCCGCTCATCCCGCCGCCCGGACGGACCGTCGCCGGGTCGAACCCGACGCCCCGGTCGCGGACGACGACGAGAACCGCGTCGGCGCCGCCCTCGACGAACAGGCTGACCTCGTCCACCTCGCCGGCGTGCCGCACGATGTTGCGCAGCGCCTCCCGGGTCGCGGCGACCAGCGCCTCGCGCACCGGCACGGGCGGCTCGCCCTGGATCGCCACGAAGGGGACGAGCGCGAGGCCCTCGTCGGCGAACGTGTCGACGACCGCCGACATCATCGCCTCGAACCCGGTCTCGCCCGGCTCGGGCGTCCCGCCGTCGCCGTTGCCGTTGCCGTCGCTGCCGCTGCCGTCGCCGTTGAGGACCCGTGGGTCCAGCCCGCGCGGGTCCATGATGATCCGCCGGGCCCGCTGCGCCCCGCGGCGGGCCTCCCGGACCAGTGCGGAGGAGGGCAG
Organism: Frankia torreyi; assembly: GCF_000948395.1. Classification (GTDB taxonomy): domain Bacteria; phylum Actinomycetota; class Actinomycetes; order Frankiales; family Frankiaceae; genus Frankia; species Frankia torreyi. Next base: position 54,363 of record NZ_JYFN01000029.1, read on the forward strand.
GCCGCCGCCGGCGACGTGGTCGACGATGGGCAGCAGATAGTCGTGGATCTCCCGGTGGGTGATCTCGCGCTGGCGCAGGCTCTCGGCCTCCCGTTCCTGCTCCACGGCGAGCCGGCCGGCGGTCCTGGCGGCGTCCTGGGCGGCCGCGGTCGCCGCGGACAGCGTCCGCAGCTCCCGGGCGATGAGCATCGCGACGACGTACCACAGCGCGAAGCCCAGCAGGTCCGAGCCGAGCTTGAGGGAGACGTCCGGCAGCACCGCCAGGCTCCACGCCGTCATCAGGGTCACCACCGCGGCCACGGCGAGCAGCCCGAGCCCCAGGCCGAACCCGACGCCGGCCGAGGCCACCAGGCTGAACGGCACCAGCTCGGTCATCAGCTTGTTGCGCTCGTGCGGCTGCGCCGCGCGGGAGCCGACCAGCATCAGCGCCACGCAGAAGGTGACGTCGGTGAGCACCAGCCGCCGGGACAGCCGGTCCGGCCCGTGCCACGCCTGCCAGGCGAACCAGCTTGCCTCGCCGGCGGCGGCGACCACGATCAGCACGGCGAGCCAGGGGTGACGCAGCCGGTCCCACCCGAACAGCGGGATGACCACGAACGTCGCGCAGGCGGCCCGCGCATACCCGACCATCCGCGACATGCGCTGCTCGGTGCGGTGGACGACGGCCCAGGGCGGATTCGCGGATCCGTCCAGCCCGGTCATAGGTCGCAACGGTAGTGACCGAGCGGTGGCGCGGCCACCCCCCGCGTCTGATCCGGTCGTGTGCGGTGTGCGCCGGGCGTCGCGTGGGCACCGCCACGAGATGGACACCATCTGCCTCATCCCTGCTCCGGAGCCGGGCCAGCGCGCGGCAGGGGGCACGGCGGTCCTGCCGCCGCCCGGCCCGGGCCCGTTTCCGACGCCTCCGGACCCCGTCCCGCCGACGCCCGTCCCCGATCCGGTGCCGCCGGGCCCGGGACCCGATCCGGTACCGCCCGGTCCGGGGCCCGACCCGGTGCCGCCCGGTCCCGGCCCGGATCCTGTCCCACCCGGCCCGGGCCCCGATCCCGTTCCGCCGGGCCCCGAACCGGACCCCGTCCCGCAGCTCGTCCCGCAGCTCGGCCCCCCGCCGGTTCCGCCTCCGATGTGACCACGGGCGGGCTGTCACCGTGGGTCGGCTGTCACCGTGGGTCGGCTGGGCCCACGGACCGGGGATCGGCGCGAAGGCTGGTGGCGGAGCGGGTACACCCAGGTCATGACGCACCGACCCGAGGGCATCCCCGCCCCCAACCTGGCCGACGACGACCTCGTCCGCGAGCTGCGGCACCTGCATCGGACCCGGCACGACGCCTTCATCGCCGGCAGCGAGGACGCGTTCGAGACTCATACGGCGCGCATGCTGGAGCTCGAACGCGAGTACCTGCGCCGCTTCCCGCAGGCCGCCAGCCCCGATCCGCGGCGCACCCGGGCCGGCCGGCGCCGCGCGGCCGGCGTCGCGGGCTGACCGGCGGGCGTCGCGGGCTGACCGGCGGGTGTCGCGGGCCGGCTCGGGCTAGGCGCCGGTCAGCGTGTCGACGTAGATGTCGAACAGGCCGTCCGCGTCCGGGGCGAGGTACGCGTGGCCGCCCGTGGCCCCGGCCAGGCGCTGCAGGCTGGCGAGATCCGCGCCGGGATCGCAGGCGATGACGATGAGCTGGACGGGCCGGTGCGGATCGGCGGCGGCCCGCAGCGCGGAGACGGCCTGGTCGAGCGTCGGCTCGCGGCTCGTCGCCGCGCGCCGCCCCGGCTGCTTGCCGTCGGCGTGATCGTCGCCGCCCGTGTCCGCGTCGCCGTCGGTGAACAGGACGACCTGGTTGAGCCGGCCGGGGGCGAACCTGGCGGTCAGCTCGCGCACGGCCGCGACGGCGGTCGAGTACAGGTCGGTGCTGCCGGCGGGTTGCAGGTCCGCCGGCGCCGCGGTCAGGTCGTCGCGCTGGGTGCCGGCGTGGCCCGCGGCGTCCAGCCGGGCGAGCGGGGCCAGTTCCCGGTGGCCGCCGGGCAGTTCGGCGGAGGACTGCCAGAGGCCGACCTCGCTGTCGTGCGCGAACAGCCGCAGGCCGGTCAGCGCCGTGTCCGTGGCCGCCTGCAGGCGCGTGCGACCGGCGTCGCCGGTCAGCGGCAGCGCCATCGAGCCGGACGTGTCGAGCACGGCGAGGGTGGCCCCGCGTTCACGGCTGTGCCGGAAGAAACGGCGGGCGGTTCCGAGCACGCTGTCCGAGGCGTCCGTACTGGCGAGTCTCGGCGGGGTGGAGCGCACGCCGTCGGTCGCGTTGAGGGTCGCCGACAGCCCGCCCGGGTCGTCGCGGCCCGCCAGTTCCGTCGGGGTGCGGAAGCCGGCCGCGGTCAGGGCCCGCCGCCCGGCGTCGCCGCGCAGGTAGGCCGCGAAGGCGTCCGCCGCGGCGCGCCTGGGCGCCGAATCCGTCGTCCGCTTCAGGACGATGTAGGGAACCGTCGCCGTGAACGCGCCGTCGGCGGGATAGGAGGCGACCAGGGTCGTCGCGGACCTGGGCCCCGTCCGGGCCGCCAGCGCCCGGTTGTAGGCGATGACGTCGGACTCCAGGGCGGGGAAGGCGGACGGCGCACTGCCGGCGGCGCCGTTCTCCGTGCCGCCGTCGCGGACCGAGTCGAACAGCTGGTGGTCGTACTGCGGCAGCCAGTCGATCGCGCGTTCCAGGTGCAGCACCGTGGCCTGGGCCGCGCGGTCCTGGTCGAAGGTGCCCGGCGTCATGTCCGCGGGAGCCAGCCGCCGCGCCGCGCCGACCGTGCCGATGACCGCCCGCAGCGCCGCCGCCGAGTTCTCGGGGTTGGCCATGGCGAGCCGGAACTCGCCCCAGCGGGGCTCCCCGCGGCCCGGCCAGAAGGCGGTCCCGTCCGCGTCAGCCGCGAGATCGGCCCAGGTCAGGTGATGTTCGGGCCAGCCGAGCCGCTGTGCCATCAGCCGGGGCATCGCGATGACGACGGGAGAGCCGGCGATCGTCGTCGCCCGTGCCGGCAACTGCTGCGCCGCGGTGTTCGACTCCTGCCCCAGCTCCAGCCAGTCCGCCGACTCGGGGATCCACACGTCCGGAACGGTCGAACCGGGCGCGTTCGGCCGCGACAACGCGTCGAGCGCCCGGTCGGACGGTGTGGCGGACACGTCGAAGGCCACACAGGGCCCGTCCTGGTCGGAGTGCGCTCGGCTGAACTCGGCGGCCAGCCGGCTGATCGGCGCGGTGAGGGTCGGGGCGGTGGTGATCGTCAGCGTGGTCCGGGCGGTGCCGTCGGCGCACTCGTCCGGCGGGCCGCCATGCCAGACGGACGCCGCCGCGAACCCGACGCCGGTGACCGTGAGGCCGCCGAGGACGAGCAGGGCGGCACTGCTGACCGCGCCGAGACCGACCCCGCGGGCCCGCCAGCCCCGCCGCCGCCGCCCGTCGGGGCCGACCCGTCCGGGCTGCGCGGGCCGCCCGGGCCGTGCGAACCGCCCGCGCGGTGACCTGCGGACACGCCCATCAGGCCGGCGCGGCCCGGCGCCGCGACTGCCTCCACCTGGGGACCGATGACGGGCGCCGGACACACAGACGTCCTTTCACGGGAGGCGCCGCGCCTGTTCCGAACCCGCCGCCACCACGATGATGTGACTACTTCTCCCGCCGAGCCCACCGCGCAACGGTCGACCGCGCTCCCCGTCGTCCCCCGCCGATTCGGGAATCGGGAGCGTTGTGCCTCGTATCGGTTTTCGTGCCGCCGATACTGCCCAGCCGCGGGCCGGTCGTCAGCTCATCTTGGAATGCCGGGGCTCGGCGTTGTTCCTCCGTTTCTTGCGTCGTCGGCATGGTGTCCTACCAGCCCGGATGTTCGCTCCGCAGCGGACGGCCGCGGCTCACGCGTCGGCAGCGACGAGATCGGCGTAGGCCGGATGGCGTTCGATGAACGCGCGGATGTAGGGGCACTGCGGGACCACGGCGAGGCCCTGCCGGCGAACATCGTCCAGCGCCGCGGTGGCGAGGGCGGAACCCACTCCCTGACCGGAGAACTCCGGACTCACCTCGGTGTGGATGAAGATGATCCGATCCGGCCGCTTCTGGTACTGCACGAAACCGGCGACCTCGCCGGTGGGCGTGAGTGCCTCGTAGCGGAAGCGTTCGGGATTATCGGTGACAGACAGGTCCATGGGGGCATCCTCCCCGATGCCGGCGAGGTCGGCAGGGGTGTCGACGTCCGCGGGGGTGCCGAGGCCGTCGCAGGCGACCCGGCCGACGGCGTCGGGATGGGCGCGCAGCCAGGCCCGCGCGCCGACCTCCCCGCGGGCGAGGCCGGCGACGTCGGCCCAGACCGCCCGGCGCAGCAGGACGGGATGGCCCGGCCGCCCGCGGTAGGTGGCGGTCAGCGCCGCGTACCGCCGGTACGCGCCGGCCGGGGCGGCGGCGTCGATCAGGCGGCGGACCGCGGCCGCGGTCAGGCCGGGCTGGTCGACCAGCGTCACGACGGCGGCGTGCGCGCCGGTGCCGGCGAGGGCTTCGAGCCCGGCCCGCAGGGAGCCACCGATCCCCTCGGCCCAGCCCTCCGCCCGCACCAGGCGCGGACCCGCGGCGGCGAGAGCGGCCAGGGCGGCGCCGGCCTCGTCCGCGGCGGCGCCGACGACGACCACGACCGGCGCACACCCGCCGTCGGCGAGTAGGCGGACGCCCCGCGCGGCGAGGGTCTCACCGCCGAGCTCCACCAGCGCCTTGGCGCGCCCCATCCGCCGCCCCGCCCCAGCCGCCAGCAGCAGGCCGGCGACCGTGGGCGGGCCAGCATCCTCGGGTGGGATCGCGTCCGGTGCGGCGTCCATCGAGGTCAGGACTATCCCAGCGGGTGGGGGGACGCCGGTCAGCCGGCGGGGCCCAGCACCAGGCGGGGCCGGATCCGGCGCTGGAGGAAGTCGAGGATCCGCACGTCGAAGACGGCGTTGTCGTCGCCGGCCACCATGTGGTGAGCCCCGGCGACGTCGCAGTACTCCGCGTGCGGGGCGAGGTCGAGGAACCGGCGGGCGTCGTCCTCGCCGAGCACGTCGGACTGGCCGCCCCGCACGAGCATGGTCGGGATCCGCAGCCTCGTCACGATGGCGGACAGCTCCTCCAGCGGCGTACGTAGCCGCAGCCGCGGGTCGTGGCCCTCCGGCGGGAAGACGAACGCCGGATCCCAGTGCCAGTACCAGCGTCCGTCGGCGAAGCGGAGGTTCTTGCGCAGCCCGGCCGGGTCACGCGGGCGCTCCCGGTGCGGCAGGTAGGCGGCCACCGCGTCGGCGGCGTCCGCCACGGAGGCGAAGCCGTCCGGCGCGGCCCGCATGAATTCCATGATCCGTCCGGTGCCCCGGGGCTGCAGGAACGGCGACACGTCGACGAGGACGAGACCGCGCGCGACGTCGGGGTCGCGGCCGACGGCGGCGAGGGAGGCGATCCCGCCCAGCGAGGCGCCGATGAGCACCGGCGGCCGGCCGAGGGCGCGGCGCAGGGCGAGCACGTCGTCGGCAAAGGCGTCGAGGGCGTAGTCACCCTCGGGGGACCAGTCGGAGTCGCCGTGGCCGCGCAGATCCACCGTGAGGGTGTACCAGCCGTCCGCACCGAGCCGGCGGGCGGTGCGCCGCCAGGAGTGACGGGTCTGGCCGCCACCGTGGAGTAAGACCACCGGAGGATCGGTGTCGTCGCCGTAGGCGTCCGCGGCGAGGGTCAGCCCGCCGCTGGGGATGCGCAGGGACGGGCCGGACGTCGCCGAGGCCAGCCGTCCACTGTCGGAGTTCGTAGGCACGTAGGTCAGTATGAGCACACTGTTCGCCCGGGCGCCCCCGTGCCGCGCCCGGCGACGGGTGCTGGGCGGTGTGCGGTGTGCGGTGTGCTCAGACCTTGGTCGGCGCTGCCGGCTTGCGCTCCGGCCGCCAGGCGGTCACCAGCAGCAGCGCGGCCCCGCCGACGCCGAGCAGGATCGCGATCAGGCCGCCGGCCCAGCCGTCGAGCTCGATACCGATCGCGTGGTCCAGGGACGCCTTGCCGGGGCCGAGAATGCCGATTGCCGCGCAGACAACCGCGATCATCAGGACGTACTCGTAACCCTGGCCCGGCTTGAAGATGAAGAAGCCGTTGTTGCGGTGCGCCGTGATGCCCGCGACGACCATCGTGCCGATGATGCCGCCGGCGCTGAACGGGGTGAGGAAGCCGAAGACCAGCCCGAATCCCGCGGCGAGCTCGACGAGCCCGGAGGCCCAGGCGTGCACGATGCCCGGACGCAGCCCCATGCTCTGGAACCAGCCGGCCGTGCCCTTGATCCCACCCGGCCCCCAGACGTGGTTGTAGCCATGGGCGACCAGAGTGAGACCCACGATGACCCGGAGCACCAGGGCCGCGGTGTCAGGCGATGTCACGTGTCTCCTCCTCGGGACGGGCTACCTGGGTGGACGGCGTGGCGTCGCACCGCTGCCGCAGCGCAGACAGTATCGGGTTGCCGGCGAAGACACGCTAATTGCACTAGGTTCGATCTATTGCCTCTTGTTCGGCCAGGGCGGATGGGATCCGTGCTGGTTCCCGATGGGCGAGCTCTGCGGATGGCCGGCCGGGCTCCGGGGGCTGGCAGGCCCGCCTGGACGGTCCGGGGGTGGATCGTGGGGAACCCGGTCGACCCGGACCCCGTCGGTCGAGCCGAGTGCCCCGACGGCCGCGATCGTGCGCTGCCAGGAGGCAGTCAGCAGGGCCTGATCCTGCGCGGGCGCGCTGCGGTCGTCCAGCCTGTCCGCGATCGGCCAGGCCGCGGCGCCGGCGGGATCCGCCCAGGTCGGCGTGTAGGTGAGGCCGGCCACCGTCCAGCCCAGGGCCGTGCGCCGAACCTGGATGGACAGCAGCACGCCGTCGCGGCCCGGCGCGGGCGACCCGCCGACCGCCGGCCTGTCCGCCGGCCTGTCCGCCGTGGCGCCCGCGCGGTCGCCGGACGCCTGCGTGCCGATCAGGGTGCCCAGGTCGTAGGCGACGTAGCGGCCGGCGATCCGCTCGATCGCCAGCGGGCTCCCGCCGCCGGCGCCGAGGATCAGGTCCACGTCGGACGAGGTGAGCAGCGCGTGGGCCAGGTCGCGCTGGTGCGGCGTCACAGCCCGCTGGCCGGGCCGGCCCCAGGCGAGCTGCGCGACGACGAGATCCGCGCCGTCGGAGCGGGCGCGGGCGGCGTCCTGGCCGATCCGCTCGGCGGTGAGCGCGGTCCGGGCGGTCGTGCCGGCGGGGNCGAGGNAGGAAAGCAGAGCGATCCGCGTTCCCCGGACCGTCTCGGTCCCGATCGGCGCCCGGGAGCCCGCGTCCGCCGGGACGGACGCGGCGATGCCCGCGCGGTCGAGGGCCGCAGCGGTGCGCCGCTGCGCCGCGCTGCCGGGCGGTCCGACGCCGCCCGTGTCGCACCGGTCGAAACCGGCGTCGGCGAGGGCGCTGGCGGCGCCATCCCCGCCTTCGGTGCCATTCCCGCCGGCGGTGCCATCCCCGCCGGCGGTGCCATCCCCGCCGGCGGACCGGCGATCCGGGGCGTCCGGGACGTCGGGGGACGCGGGCAGGGGTGCCGCCAGCCGGCAGAGGGCGAGATCGGCCGCGGTGCCGTAGCCGCGCAGCGGCGACACGGCCGCCCGCGGGTCGACCGCCCGGGACAGGTCGATCTCGCCCGTCGCGACGACGGTGATGGCCGTGGCCTCGGGACCGAACGAGGCACTGGCCCCATTCGGCCGGGTCTGACCCGGCCGAATGGCGTGTGGCGGGCCCCCGCCGGTCGGGTCACGATCGGCGGGCAGGTCGGGGCCGGCGGCGTGCGTACCGCCGTCGGGCTCACCGCGGTCGGGACGGCCCGCCGGGATGGAACTGGCGGGCCGGGCGGCCTCGCGCCCGTGGAGCGGGGACGAGGCGGTGATGCCGACGGTGCCGACCGCGAGACCGGCGAGCCCGACGACAGCGAGTCGCCGAAGTGCGGACAGGCCCGGGAGCGGGGCGCCAGGTGATCGGGTACGACGCCGCGCGTCGGGCTGACGGAGTCGCAGCATCGTCCTCGGTGCCGGTCGGATCGAATCGAATCGACGTCCTAGCGTTACCGAATGTAAACGATGAGTGGCGATCTTGCTAGCGCGGGCCGCCCTGGTCGACGATCCGCGTCAGCATGGAGAGCAGCGCGCCCTGTTCCTCCCGGGACAGGGGGGCCAGCAGCTTGTCGTTCATCTGTTCGATGCGGTCTGCCACCTGGCCGTGGGTCGACTCGCCTCGCTTGGTCAGCCGTAGCACGTTGCGGCGGCCGTCACGCGGGTCGCGGACCCGGCGGATGAGACCTCGCTGGACGAGCCTCGCCACCACATCGGCGACCGTGGATCTGTCGAGCGACGCTCGTTCGCCGAGCGTGCGCTGATCGATGTCGGGATCGGCGAGGAGGCTGTTGAGGACCACGAACTGCGGCGGAGTGGTCTCGGTGGAGACGGTTGTCGTCCATAGCTGGTAGGTCACCTGCTGCAGCCGACGAGCGAGCTGGCCCGGGTGGCTGGACATGTCCACCACACCGCTGGTGCTGGGCGGCTCGGCCGGCTGCGGGGACAGGGTGGCCGTCCCGGTGGCGCGTTGCCCGGGTAGGCGCTCGCCGGAATGTTCCAGCACGCCGGTGTCTTCACCGACACCCCTGGGCAACTGGTCGGATCGTGTGCGCGCGTTCAGGGTTCGCTTCCAATCCGGTGTCGAAGTGGGCGGCCGACGAGTTCGCCGCAAAGGTCATCATCGCTCATGCCGACGCTCGTTGTCGCCAGGGTGTGAGAATCGGGTGGCGCTCCGACGTCGAAGCCGTAACTCCTGTGGCATGTAGTGAAATTATAACTACGGATAGCCGGACATCCCGGCACTTGCGTAGTACTCTTGTCACCGCTTTGGGGTAGCCATTCGGGGATGTCGCGTTCGTGACAGGGGCACCCGCGACCACCCGGCGCCACGCGCGAGGTGCATCACAGGGCACAGGCGGGTACGGGCTGCGGTATGGAGGATGCGCCCAGAGGTCTGCGGGAGAGTCTGAAACGGGTTGCCGTGACCCTGAAGGAGGCGGACATCCCGTTCGCCCTCGGGGGGAGCTACGCGTGCTGGGCCCGCGGCGGTCCCGAACCCGTTCACGACGTCGATTTCATGCTGCGGGAAGAGGACGTGCCGCGGGCGGTCGAGGTTCTGGCCGCGGCCGGCCTGCGTCCGGTGGATCCGCCGGAGGACTGGCTCACCAAGGTGTTCGACGGCGAGGTGCTCGTCGATCTCATCCATCATCCGGTCGGTCGGGCGGTAACTCCGGAGATGCTGGAACGGTCCAGCGAGATGTCGGTGGACTCGGTTCGGATGCCCGTCCTGGACGCCACGGACTGGTTCGAGATGACCCTGCTGGCCCTGGAGGAGCGCTACTGCGATCTGGCCCGGGTCCTGCCGATGATCCGGGCGATGCGCGAGCAGGTCGACTGGGACCAGGTTCGCCGATCCACCGCCGCCTCGCCCTTCGCCGAGGCCGCGTTGCTGGTCGCCACCCGGCTCAATCTCATTCCGCCGGTCGATGCCGCCCCGGTCGCCGCCCGGCCCGGCGAGATTGTCGCGTCGGGCGGCGGGATTGCCCGGTCCGGGGCGGCGCGGCGCGGCGGAACGAAAGGTGGCACGGCGGAAGGCGGCAAGACGGAAGGACGCGCCCCGGAAGGCATTGGTTTGCGGGTTGGCAAGAAAGAAGACGGCCGCGAACCAGCGGGCCAGGTGGACCTGGGGGGGAAGTTGGACCTGGCCGAGGCCGACGAATACCTTGCCGGAGAGCTGCACGAACGCCTCGCCGAGGATCCACGGGTCGCGGAGCTCGGGCTCGAGGTGGCGGTCGCCGACGGGTGCATCCTCGTCGAGGGCGAGGTCGCCACCGACGACCGCCGCCGGGCGGTCGCGGACGTGCTGGCCGAGGCAGTCCCCGGCCGGCTGGTCCGCAACGAGGTCACCGTCATCGGCCGCGCCACGGCGGCCGATGGGACCACGAAGGTGGAGACCATTTCATGATGCGCATCGCCGCGGTCGGCGACATCCACCTGGGAACGGACAGCGGCGGGACCTTCGCACCGGTCGTCCGCGGCCTCGCCGGGCGCGCCGATGTGCTGCTGCTGGCGGGCGATCTCACCCAGCACGGGCTGCCCGCCGAGGCCGAGGTTGTCGCGGCCGAGGTGGCGGGCGCGCCGCTGCCCGTCATCACCGTGCTCGGCAACCACGACTATCACAGCAATGCGGAGCAGGAGATCACCGCCATCCTCACCGCGGCCGGCGTGACGGTGCTCGAGGGCACCGGAACGGTGGTGGACATCGACGGTGCACGGCTCGGGATCGCCGGCGTCAAGGGATTCGGCGGCGGCTTTGCCGGGGCCAGCGGAACCGACTTCGGCGAACCGCTGATGAAGGCCTTCGTCCGGCATACGAAGGAGGCCGCCACCCGACTCCGGTACGCCCTGGAGGCGCTCGACTGCGATACCCGTGTCGCTTTGACCCATTACGCCCCGATTCCGGACACTCTGATCGGTGAGCGGGCCGAGATCTATCCCTTTCTCGGCAGCTATCACCTCGCTGAGGCGATGGATGCCGGGGGTGCCGCCCTCGCCCTGCACGGACACGCCCATGCGGGCTCGGAACGCGGGTCGACGGCGGGCGGAGTGCCGGTCCGCAATGTTGCCCGACCCGTGATCGGAAAGCCCTGCGCGCTCTATGCCGTCGGCTCCGGGGCGACCGTCGAGGGGGCACGGATGGCGGCGCCGTCGCCGTCGCCGTCGGTTGATCTCGCGGCCCCGACGGCGCCGTGACCGTCGCCCGACGGCCCCGGTGACGGCCGGTCCTCCGCCGCCCGATCGTCGGTCCGCCGGCCTGCCGCGACGGCCAGAGAGGCGTCGGCGGATCTGAATAGTCAGAATGGAGGGCTCCCCCATGGCCCAGGTGGGGGATGCACTCCCGTGTTGCTTGAGCGGGTGTGGGCGGGGAGCACCCGCCCGAACGGGCCCGCCGCCCGGGCCGCCATCACCCGCGTGGGCCCCCCGCGGGGACATGGTCCGTCCGGGCGTGTCACCTAGGCCGTCGACGGTCCGATCCGGGGCTTTCTGCCCCTCTCGGGTGTGCCCGGTCGGGCCATCCACTCCCCGCGCGGGGCACACCGGCCGCCATGGCGAGTCGCCGGACGTCTGACTCGACCGGACTATTTACTGGCCGAACGAATGGCCCGCCCGTGGTGCCCCCGGATCGTCCATATGGGGCAGGCGGTGCACTCGCCCGACGCGCCCGGAGCGTCCAGCGCTCGCGGCGGAGGTCTCGGGGCCCACAGTGGAGGTCACGAGACTCCGGCGTCGGACAGCCGCACCTCGACGTCGCCATGGGAGACCGCCACCTCCAGCCGGGGCTGCCCGGCGGTCGCAGGGCCGTGTGCGACCGCCCCGTCGGCCAGCCGGAACGTGCTGCCGTGCCAGGGGCAGCGCACGCAGGTGACGCCGTCGTCGATCACGACCCTCCCCTCGTGCAGCGGCCCCGCCAGGTGGCTGCACCGGTCCGCGAGGACGTCGACGTGATCCCCCTGCCGGAGCAGCAGCAGCGGCACCTCGCCGAGCAGCCGGACCTCCGGGCGGCCCGGGGCGAGCTCGTCCAGCCGGGCGACCCGGTGCCAGCCGGGCGGCAGCAGGTGAGCGACCTCCTCGGCGTGGTTGACCCCCGACGCCTGCCGGTAGGCGAGATGACCTCCCAGATAGGCCGACATCCCCGCGACGGCGAGCCCGGCCAGTCCCAGCCGTCGGCCCAGCCCGTTGTGCCCGCCCCAGCGGGCCAGCAACGACGCGAGGTAGCAGCCGGCGGCCAGGCTGTTGGCGCCGGCATGGGCCACGCCGACGCGCAGTTGACGTTGGCGCAGCTCGGAGTAGTCGGCGAGGCCCGCGGCCGCGGCCGCCCCGGCGGCGAGCAGGCCCGAGCCGATCAGTACCCGCACCGCCCGTTCGGACCGTTCGTCGCGCCCGCCAAGCAGGTCCACGATCCCCGCGGACAGCCAGGTCCCCAGCGGAAGCTGGGCCAGGGCGGGGTGCAGCGGATGCCCGAGCGGCACCCCGTTGAGGAGGTCGCGCGCCGCACCGGGCCCCAGGCTGTGCCGGACGCGGTCGCGGACCTTCGTTGCCACCGGATCGAGGGCTTCGGCCCGCTCCAGGCGCTCGGCCGGTCCGACGAGGACATCGTGCGGTGTCCGCCTCATGCCTCTGGGTGTTCCCATCCGGGCTTGCCGGCGAACCGCGCCGCTCGGCGGAGGGTTTGTTTCGTGCCCCAGCGTGTACATCCTCTGCGCGACGCGGATCCGGCGGGACGAACGGGGTGACCGCCCATCCACGCGCGCAGTCCGCCGCGGGCCGTCGGTTTCTCGACCACCCGTCGCCGTCCGCGGTGGCGACGGAGGGAAGGAACGAGACATGGCAGTGGATCGGGGAAGCTCCAAGCACGGCCCGTGGCGGGACGACGCCATGGCGCACGAGGTCTCCGGGTTCGTGCGCAGCGGCCGGGACACCCGGGCGGAGGAGTGGCGTTCCGTCGAACCGACGGACGAGTTGCCCGGCGACGCGCAGTTCCCGGACCCCGCCCAGTCCCGGACCGGGGCGGCGGCCGGCATGACGCTGGCCGACGTCGAGGAGCGGTCCGAGCTTGCCCGCTGGCTCGGCCGGGCGGTCTTTCCCGCCGAGCGGGAGGAGATCATGGATCATCTCCGCCACCAGAACGCCCCGGACCGGGTGATCGAGGAGGTCGCCGCGGCGCCGCCCAGCATCCAGTTCACCTCCGTCGGCGAGCTGTGGCGGGTGCTGCGCCAGGGGACCGACGCCCAGCCGCTGCGGCGCTGACGGACCGCGTTCGGCCGAAGGTCGGACCGCGGGGCGGGTGCGGGTGCGGGGCTGTGATCCGGTCCGCGGGAGAGGTGCGGGCGGGCGCTGTCCGACGGCACCGACACCGCGGCCCTCCGGTGGGAAACCGTTGAGTGGCAGGGAAATGTGGCGGTCGTCATGAGGACGATTGCATGATGCCGGCACCACCGGGGCACAGAGCAGCCATGGGACGCACCGTGCTGGATCAACGGCCACGCACAGTTACCGCCCGCGGCTCCGCAACCCCGGCTTCCGGGGGCACCGGACCGGCCGCGGTGGCTGGTTCGGCCTCGAGCCGGGACCTGAGGTCCCCCTCCGCGCGGGCGGCGCGCCCGGCGTCGGTCCGGGCGGCGGCATCCGCTTCGGCCAGGCCGCCCGCTGCTCGGCGGGGACCGGCGGAGCCGATCAGCCTTGGCCGCCTGATCGGCTGGGGGCTGGCCGCGAGCGTCGCGTTCCTGGTGTTCTTCGCACTGTTGGGTGCTTTCGGGGTGCTGGCCTTCGGGGCCCTGGCCGGCCTGTGGGCGCTCGGTGTCGCCTGGATCATGATCTTCGGGCCGCCCACCTTCGACCGGCGTGTCGTGCACACCTACAGTCAGGCGGCACGGGCCTCGCTGGGCGACGCGGGTTCGGTCGCGCTGACGTTCCTACGCTCGTCGCGCCGCTCGCTCGGCTCGTCCGTCCGCTCGGCCCGCAGGCCGGCGCGCCCGCAGCGGGCCGGGCAGTCGACGCGGGCAGCGGGGGCGGCGTCGGCAACGAGGCCGACTTCAGCAGGCCAGGCGACTTCAGCAGGCCAGGCGACTTCAGCAGGCCAGGCGACGAAGACGGGTCGCGCGACGAAGGAGAAGCTGGCGGCGCGGACGGCCGGGGGATTCGGCGCGGCGAGCGTGGTGCGGGCGACCCGGCGGTGGCCGGCCGATCGTTCGGAGCGGGCCGCTGCCTCGGGCGGGCGGGCCGATCGTCCGGGGGCGTCGGGCTGATCCACCGCCCCGGACACGGGGGCGGTGACCGGCACCGGTCCGGCCAGGCAGCGGGCCGGCGCGCGGCCCGTCACCGCACGCGGGTTCCGGGAGGTGCCGCGTGACGTTCCACACCCGTGGGTAGGAGTGAGTTCATGGGTACGCGTGGGCTCGGTAACCGTGACCGACAACCCGGATCGGGCGGCCTGTTGCAGACCCTCGTCGCCGGCCTGAACCAGACCGAACGGGACGAGACGCTGCGGCTGCTTCGCCGACGCCTGGTCGAGGACCGGGCGGCGGCGTCAGGTGGCCAGCGCGACCGCCAGGTGGACGTCGGTCCCCGCAGCCGAGCGGCCCGCGGGCCGGGGAAAAGCCGTGGGGCAGGCCGCCAGCGGTGAGTCCGCCAGCGGTGAGGCGGGGCGGCGTCAGCCGCAGCAACCCCCACCGCAGCACGCTGCGCCGCCGCCCGTCGGCGCCGCCATGGCCGGGGCGGCCGCGCCGCGGCTGACGGCCACCGCGGAGAAGACCCGCGAGGTCTCGGCGTGCCCGGACGGGCAGGTCACCCCGTCGGTCGGGGTGGATTCGGTGATGCTCCGACGGACCTCGAAGGAGGCGTCGCACACCCGGCAGCGGTAGTCGTAGGCAGGCACATCATCAGGGTATGCGGCCCGGTCACGTCCGGGTAGCGGTTCGACCGGCACCAGGAGTGGCCGTTTTCGCCGGATGTGGGGGATGTGGCATGGCGGCCGCCCCGGCGGGACCGCCGTCGTACCCTGACAGCCATGGAGCCACCGGAAGGTCCGCAGGTGGTCGCCGAGGTCGTCCGGGGGTTGCGCAGCGGCGCGCCGTTCGTCGAGAGCCTGCATCACGGCACCGTCGTGGGTCTCGGCCGCGATGGTGCCGTCGCGCTGCGGGTGGGCGCGCCCGAAAGGCCGGTGTTCCCCCGTTCGGCCGCCAAGCCCTTCCAGGCCGCCGCGATGCTGCGGGCCGGTCTCGATGGGGTCTTCCTGAGCCGAGACATCCCGAGCGACCTGCTGGCCGTGGTCGCGAGCTCACACAGTGGCGAGCCGGCCCACCTGGCCCGCGTGCTGGAAATCCTCTCCGTCGCCGGCTTCTCCGCGGACGCCCTGCGCTGCCCCGCCGACCTGCCGCTGGGCACCGCTGCGGCCGAGGCCCACCTGCGCGCCGGCGGGCGCGCCGAACCGGTCCTGATGAACTGTTCGGGCAAGCACGCCGGAATGATCGCCTGCTGCGTGGCCGCCGGCTGGCCGGTGGCGAACTACACCGAGCCGGACCATCCGTTGCAGCAGGTCATCCGCCGGACGGTCGAGGACCTGGCCGGCGAGGAGATCGCCGGCACGGCGGTGGACGGCTGTGGCGCGCCGCTGTTCGCGTTCTCGCTCACCGGGCTCGCCCGCGGGCTGCGGGCGATGGTGCAGGCGGCGCCGGGCAGCCCGGAGCGGCGCGTCGTCGACGCCATGCGCGCCCATCCCGAGCTGGTAGGCGGGGGCGGGCGTCCCGACACCGACCTGATGCGCGCGGCGCCGGGCGTGCTGGCGAAGAACGGCGCCGAGGGCGTCACCCTGGTCGCGACGCTCGACGGGCACACCGTGGCCATCAAGATCGCGGACGGGGGTGGGCGGGCGGGCATCCCGGTCGCGCTGGCCGCGCTGAACCGCCTGGGTGCGCTGCCCGGGATGGACACCCCGGGACATCTCGAGCTGGACATGGCGCAGCTCGCCGTGCTTGGGGCGCCGACGGTGCTTGGCGGCGGGCGTCCCGTCGGCTCTCTACGGGTCCGCCTGCCCGGCTGAACGGGTCCGCCTGCCCGGCTGACCAACTCTGGGGGGCCGGGCCGCCGACCGCGCGCGGCTCCCGACCACCCGCCCGCTGCGGCGCCGACGGCAGCGGCGCGGTGTCCCTAGCCTCGCCGCCCCGGCCGGTGGTGCTGAGTCGGCTCGGGGGGCAGGCGGGGCCGGCCCGCGACGGTGACGGCCACCGGCGGGATGATCGCCGCGATCACCATCATGACCATGGCGGCCGGGAGGGAGTACATCCGGACCACGGTGCCACCCGCGATGAACAGGGCAAGCGCGATCGACATCAGGATCAGATAGCGCCGCCGCACCACCGGGTCGGCGCCGGGCCGCGGCACCACCGGGTCGGTGCCGGGCCGCGGCGCGGGCGGATCGGCTCCCGGTGGTGGCTGTCGGGAGCCGGCGCTGTCGGCGAGCCGCAGGTCGTAGCGGCGGCGCAGGCCGGGGTCGCTGAGGATCCGGTAGGCCACGTTGACCCGGGCGAAGGCCGGCGACGAGCCGCCGGCATCCGGATGGGTGCGCCGCGCGGCGACCCGGTAGGCGTGGCGGATCTGGTCCGCGGTGGCGCCCGGCGCCAACCCCAGGACCTCGTACAGCGAGGGCTTCGCACCCACGGGCGCCTCCCCGGCCGTCCTCGACCACCCGATCGGGTGGTCCGGCGGCACCGCGTCATGGCGAAAGTACGGGCACGTGACCAGAATGAGCGCCGAACCGCCCGAAGGCGAGCCCGAGACCATCAACCCGACCGATGCTCAAAGTAACATTCTACGCACTCTGCGATTTTAGTGATCGTTTCGCGCTTGCGACCAGCCCCCTACGTGCGGGGCAGGTCACGCCCCCGGCTCCAGCCGGTGGCGCGCCGCCGGGGCCGGCGCGGAGCGTGCGCACGGGTGAAACGGGATGGGGACATGGCGCAGGTCGCGAAGATCGTCGATGAGGTCGCGTCACTCGTGGGGGAGCCCGGCATCGGGGACCGGCTGACGGTCACCGGCCCGGCCGACGTCCTGCCCAGCCTCTACCGGGTGACGACGGTCGCGACCGCCTCGGTGGCGGCCGCGGCGATCGGGGCCGGGCGGCTGCTGGCCGCCCGCACCGGCGGCGGCCCCCCGGACATCACCCTCGATACCCGCCACGCCGGTGCCGCCTTCCGCAGCGAGCGCCACCTGCGCATCGACGGGAAGGCGCCGCCCGGCCCGTGGGACCCGATCTCGGGCTACTACCGCACGGCCGACGGTCGCTGGATCCAGCTTCACTGCAACTTCCCGCACCACCGCAACGGGGTGCTGGATCTGCTCGGAGCGCCGAACGACCGCGCCGCCGTCGAGCGGGTGATCCGGCGCGTCGAGGCCGCGTCGCTGGAGCTGGAGCTGCAGGCCATGGGGCTGTGCGCGAGCATGGCACGCGCGGAGCCGGAGTGGGCCGAGCACCGGCAGGCCAGGGCGGTCGCCGAACTGCCGCTGATCGAGGTGAGCCGGCTCGGCGACGCCCCCCCGGCGCGGTTCGCACCGACGGAGACGCCGGCCGCCGGCCTGCGGGTGCTGGACCTGACCCGCGTCATCGCCGGCCCCATCGCCGGGCGCACGCTCGCCGCCTACGGCGCGGACGTGCTGCGGGTCGGCGCGGCCCACCTGCCGGAGGTGCACAGCCTGCTGGTCGACACGGGGTTCGGTAAACGCAACGCGTTCCTCAACCTGCGGGTCGCCGCCGACGCCCGCCGGCTGCGGGAACTGATCGCGTCCGCGGACGTGGTCCTGCAGGCCTACCGGCCGAGCGCGCTGGACCGGCTCGGGTTCGGCCCGGACGCCGTCGCCCGGATGCGACCGGGGATCGTCTACGCCAGCATCAGCGCCTACGGACGGCAGGGGCCGTGGAGCGGGCTGCGCGGCTTCGACAGCCTGGTCCAGACCGCCTCGGGGATCGTCCTCGCCACGGCCGAGGCAGCCGGCACGTCGAGCCCGGTGCCGCTGCCGGCGCAGGCGCTCGATCACGGCACCGGTTACCTCGCCGCGTTCGGGGTGCTCGACGCGCTCGCCCGGCGGGTGAGCGAGGGCGGGAGCTGGCATGTGCGGGTCTCCCTGGCCCGGACCGGGCGGTGGTTGCAGGATCTCGGCCATCACGACACCCTTGCCCACCCCGACCCGACGGCGGACGACGTCGACGCCTACCGCTCCTGCCTGAGCAGCGAGTTCGGTGAACTTTCGTACATCCGGCCGGCGGCGACCGTCGCCGGAGTGGCACCGCGCTGGCTCTCGCCGCCGGCCTCCCTCGGCACCAGCCAGGCGGTGTGGTCGGCGCCGCGCTGACCACGGCGGGAGCGGTTTCGGGGCGGCGGGAGCGGTTTCGGGGCGGCGAGGGCAACGTTGCGGCGCGAGGACGACCCTCGGGGATTGTAAACAGCGGGCGCGCCTGAACACCACTTTTGTGTCATCCAGGTAACAACCTGATATGAGTACTTTCGGTCGATCTGCCCGGGGACTACGTTTCCGCCATCTCGGCGGAGAGTGCGTGCGGGTCGGCCGGATCATCCCGCCGGTCCGGGGACGATTTCCGGGGGGCGGTCGGGGGTGGCGCGAGGGGGCGCGTCATCCTCTAGGCGGTGGCGCGCCGGCTCGACGTCGGTGGCGCCGGGGGGAGCTCGTAGCTGGGTCGGTCGTGGCATCGGGCTTGCGATCGGCGGACCGGAGGAGGAAATGCATGCGTAGGCGCCCGCTCCTGGGAGCGATAGCCCTCGCCGCGGCCGTGACGTTGACCGCCGCGGCCTGTGGGAGCGACAGTGGCGGTGGTTCTTCCGGAGACGGGAAGAAAACGATCACCATCGGCTTCCAGGGCGTTCTCTCGGGCGACAATCAGCAGCTCGGGCTGAACGCCCTTTACGGCGTACGGACCGCGATCGCGGAGGTGAACGCCGACACGAGCTCGCCGTTCCAGCTCAAGCTCGTCGAGTCCGACGACGGCGGTTCCCCGGACCAGGGTCCGACGGCCGCGCAGAAACTGATCGACGACTCCAAGGTTGTCGCGGTCGTCGGCCCGATGTTCTCCGGCGCCACCAAGGCCAGCGAGCCCGCCTACACCCAGGCCGGCCTGCTGTCGGTCAGCCCGTCCGCGACGAACCCGGCGCTGACGACGCTGGGCTTCAAGACCTTCTACCGGGTCATCGCGCCGGACACGGTGCAGGGTAAGGCCGCCGCCGATTACGTGGCCTCCGTCCTGCAGGCGAAGAAGGTCTATTCGCTGGACGACAAGAGCGAGTACGGCACCGGCCTGTCCGGCGCCCTGGAGCCCGAGCTCAAGGCCAAGGGCGTCGCCGTCACCCATGACGGCATCAACCCGACCAAGGACTACACCTCCGAGGCCACGAAGATCATCGCCGCGGCGCCGGACGTCCTGTACTACTCGGGCTACTACGCCGAGCTCGCCCTGCTGTCCAAGGCGCTCAAGGACAAGGGCTTCACCGGCAAGATCGCCAGTGGGGACGGCTCGCTCGACCCGCAGTACGTCGCGCAGGCCGGCGCCGCCGCGGCCGAGGGCACCTACCTCACCTGCCCCTGCGGCGACGCGAACACCGACCCGAAGGCCGCCGCGTTCGTCGCCTCCTTCAAGAAGGTCAACAAGGGCGCCAAGCCCGGGACCTACTCCGGTGAGGCGTACGACGCCACGCTCGCGCTTGCGGACGTGTTCAAGAAGCTCGGCAAGGACGCCAGCCGGGAGTCGGTCGCGAGCGCCTTCGGTAGCGTGAACTTCCAGGGCATCACGAAGACCGTCGCCTTCGAGTCCACCGGCGAGGTCAAGGGTTCCAACGTGTTCGTCTACCAGGTCAAGAACGGCGCGATCACCGTTCTCGGGAACACCGCGGACCTGATCAAGTCCTGACACCGGTGCGGGAGGTGGCCGGGTGCGTACACCTCCGGCCGCCGCCCGCGCTGCGTCGGGCGAAACATCCGCCTGGCAAAACGGACTTTCTAGTACCAGAATGAACGTCCGTCACCGGAACGCACATCTGCCACCCGAACGAAACTTCGGCCAGGCGAACGAGCCACGCGACGAACGAGGCACACGTATGGGTTTCCTCGACCAGTTCTGGCAGTTGACCATCGACGGTCTGATGGTCGGCTCGCTGTACGCGGTCATAGCACTCGGGTACACGCTCGTGTACGGGGTTCTCCAGCTCATCAACTTCGCGCACAGCGAGGTGTTCATGCTGGGATCCTTCGGCGGCCTGTTCGCCGCCCGAGCCCTGCTGCCCGACGACGGCTCGGTGCCCGGGGGGCTCGCGTCCGTGGGGCTGGTGGCCATCGGCCTCGGCGCCGGCGCGATCTGCGGGGGGCTCGCCGCGTTCACCCTCGAGCGCGTGGCCTACCGGCCGCTGCGGCGCCGCTCCGCGCCCCGGCTGGCCTACCTGATCAGCGCGATCGGGGCGTCGCTGTTCGCTGTCAACCTGGCCGGCAAGGAGTTCGGCCGGCAGAACGTCGACCTGCCCGACCTGTTCCACAACGGCACGGTCTTCACGGTCTTCGGCGCCGACGTCTCCACCCAGTCGCTGGTCATCTTCGCCGTCGCGGTCGCGATGCTCATCGGCCTGGACCGCCTCGTCGCCGGCACCCGCCTCGGCCAGGGCATCCGGGCCGTGGCTCAGGACGCCGACACCGCCGTCCTGATGGGGGTGAACGTCGAGCGGATCATCATCATCACGTTCGTCGTCGGCGGCCTACTCGCCGGTGCCGGCGGCTTCCTGTACGCGATGACGTTCAACGCCTCGTACAGCATGGGGTTCGTTCCTGGGGTGAAGGCGTTCACCGCGGCGGTCCTCGGCGGCATCGGCAACGTGCGCGGCGCGATGCTCGGCGGCCTGCTGCTCGGCCTGGTCGAGAGTTATGGTGGCTACCTGTTCCAGGCGTCCTACAAGGACGTCATCGCCTTCCTCGTCCTGGTGGCGATCTTGATGATCAGACCGTCCGGCCTGCTCGGCGAGCGGCTGGGGCGGGCGGCATGAGCGCGCCTCCCGCCGCCGGCCCACCCGGCCCGACTGAGCCGGCCGGGCCGACCGGGCCGACCGGGCCGACCGGGCCGACCGGGCCGACCGGTCCCGGCAGTGGTGCCGCCACCATGCCGCTGCGCATCGCCGGGAGTCGATCCGACCCCACCGGCTCCGCCGAGCCCACCGCCTCCACCAGCCTCGGCGGTCCCGGCGGCGGGCCGGCACGGCCCGCGTGGCACCCGGCGGAGCTGTTCGCCCCGGCCCGACTGCGCCAGCTCGGCGCGCTGCTGCTGGTCGGCGTGCTCGCCGCGATCGTCACCGGCCCGACCGGCAACTCCGACAAGCCGCTGCAGGCGGCGAAGGACTCGATCGTCGACGTCCGGATCGTGCTCTACCTGGGACTCGCCGTCGCGCTGTGGGTACTGCTGGTGCTCGGCGCGCAGCTGCGCGGCGCCCTGGAGCGGGTGAGCGCCCCGGTGCGCGCGCCGATCGGCGCGGCCTACGGTCGCCGCGGCGGTCCGATCGTGCTGAACCTGGCGCTGCTCGCCGTTGCGATCGTCGCGCCCCTGGTCGTCTCGACGGCCGCCCAGCAGTCGATGGTCAACGACATCGGCATCTACGCGCTGCTCGCCCTCGGCCTCAACGTCGTCGTCGGCTACGCCGGCCTGCTCGACCTCGGCTACATCGCGTTCTTCGCCATCGGCGCCTACGCGACGGCCTACTTCACCTCGCAGACCGCGATGCCGTGGCACGCGCCGTTCGTGCTCAACCCGTTCTTCGTCTTCCCGATCGCGCTGGTCCTCGCCGCGCTCGCCGGGGTCATCCTCGGCGCACCGACGCTGCGGCTGCGCGGGGACTACCTGGCGATCGTCACCCTCGGCTTCGGCGAGATCATCCACCTGGTGGCCAACAACGCCGACAACATCACCAACGGCGCCCGCGGCGCCTTCGGCGTGCCGCACCTGTCGGTCGACCTGCTCGGCATCGACTACAAGTGGGGCATCGACCCGCTGCCGTACTACTACCTGCTGCTCGTCATCGTCATCGGGGTGATGATCGCCTTCGGTCGGCTCGAACGGTCCCGGATCGGCCGGTCCTGGGCCGCCATCCGGGAGGACGAGATCGCCGCCGAGGCGACCGGCGTGGCGACGCTGCGCATGAAGCTGCTCGCCTTCGCGATCGGTGCGTCGGTGTCGGGCTTCGCCGGCGTGCTGTTCGCCTCCAAGCAGTTCTTCAATCCCCAGAGCTTCAGCCTCCAGGCGTCGTTCTTCGTCGTAGCGGTGGTCATCTTCGGCGGGATGGGCTCCCGACTCGGCGTCGTCGTCGGCGCCGTGGTCCTGCAGGGACTCGCCTTTTACCTGCGGGACAAGGTGCCGCCCGCGGACCGTTACATCTACTTCGGGGCCGTCATCGTGATCATGATGATCTTCCGTCCGCAGGGTCTCGTGCCGTCGCGCCGCCGCCGGCGCGAGATCGAGCTTGCGGAGGAGGGCATCGGCGCCGCCGACTCCCTCGGTGCCGCGCCGACGGGAGGGCAGCGGTGAGCCGGGCCGGTGCCCACCGCGGGGTGCCCGGCGCCCGCCGTCCGCACGTCGACGAGACCGCATCCGGCGACCTGGTCGTCGAGGCCCGCGACCTGGCGCTGCGCTTCGGCGGGGTGACCAGCCTCGACGGGGTGTCGCTGCGCCAGCGCCGCGGGGAGATCCTCGCGGTGATCGGCCCGAACGGGGCCGGCAAGACATCGCTGTTCAACTGCCTGACCGGGGCGTACCGGCCGCAGGAGGGCTCGGTGACCTTCTGGCCGCGTCCGGACGGCCCGACCGAGCTCGTCGGCCGCCGTCCGCACGCGATCACCCGGCTCGGGGTGGCCCGCACCTTCCAGAACATCCGGCTGTTCCCCGCCCTGTCGGCCCTGGAGAACGTGCAGATCGGCACCGAGGTGCGCCAGCGGTACGGGCCGGTCGGCGCGATCCTGGGCCTGCCGCACGCCCGGCGCGCCGAGCGCGACGGGGTGCGCCACGCGCTGAGCCTGCTCGACCTGGTCGGGCTGTCCCACCGCACGCACGAGCTGGCCGCCTCGCTGCCGTACGGCGAGCAGCGCCGGCTGGAGATCGCCCGGGCCCTGGGCACCGGGCCCAGCCTGCTGCTGCTCGACGAGCCGGCCGCCGGCACCAACCCGGCGGAGAAGCGCGACCTCGCCGCGCTCATCACCCGCATCGCCGGCACCGGCGTGTCCGTGCTGCTCATCGAGCACGACATGCGGTTGGTGATGTCCGTGGCCACCTCGGTGGTCGTGCTCAACTTCGGCCGGGTGATCGCCCACGGCACGCCGGGGGAGGTCCAGCGTGATCCGGCGGTCATCGAGGCGTACCTCGGCGTCACCGACGCCGAGGCCACCGATGGCGATGCCGACGTCACCGCCGGGCCTGGCGCCGCCGGGCGGAAGGACGCGCGCTGATGCTGTTGACACTGAGCGACGTCGAGGTCGCCTACGGCGCGGTGACCGCCCTGCGCGGGGTCAGCCTCCAGGTCGCCGAGGGCGAAATCGTCACCCTGCTCGGCGCCAACGGCGCCGGTAAGACGACGACCCTGCGAACCATCTCCGGCCTGCTGCGGCCCCGGGCCGGCGAGGTGCGCCTCGACGGCCGGCCGCTGTCGTCCATCCCGGCACACGGCCTCGTCGGCGCCGGCGTCAGCCACGTGCCCGAGGGCCGGCGGGTCTTCCCCAGCATGAGCGTCCGCGAGAACCTGCTGATGGGCGCCTATCATGATCGTCGGCATGCGCGGGCGGACCTCGACCGGGTCGTGGCGCTGTTCCCGCGCCTGGCCGAGCGGATCGGCCAGGCGGGCGGCACGCTGTCGGGCGGCGAGCAGCAGATGCTCGCGATCGGCCGGGCGCTGATGAGCCGGCCGCGGCTGATCCTGCTCGACGAGCCGTCGATGGGGTTGGCGCCGATGATCGTCCAGACCATCTTCGAGGTGATCGCCGAGATCAACCGGGAGGGGGTCGCGGTGCTGCTCGTCGAGCAGAACGCGGCCTCGGCGCTGCGGATCGCCGGGCGGGGGTACGTGCTGGAGACCGGCCGGGTCGTCCTCGCGGATGCGGCCGCAGCCCTGCTTGCCGACGACCGGGTCCGTCAGGCGTACCTCGGCGAGGACGTCGCCGGCGGGCCGGAGGGTGCGGAGGGGCCCGCGCCGACCCGGGGCGGCGCGGCGGCGGGCCCGGCTCACGGCGCCGTGATCCGCGCCGACTCCGCCTGAGCCGCCCGCTCGGCGTCCCCTCGATCGTTCCCTCCTCGGGGGCCGAGGCCGCTGCCCGGTCCGAAGCCGATTCCTGGGCTGATCCCGTCGTTGCGGCGGGCCCAGTCCAGGCCGTCGCGGGTGTCGGGTCCCCACAGCCAGCCGGCGAGGACCAGCAGCAGGGCTCCGCCCGTCACGATCGCGTGCATCATGATCCCGAGGATCGGGGTAGACGCCTTTGCAGTCCATCTAATTTTTCTGCACACAACAGCTAAGATTTTCTGCATGATCGATGTGCGCCGCCTGCGCATCCTGCGGGAGCTCGACAGCCGGGGGACGGTCGTGGCCACGGCTGCGGCGCTGCACCTGACGCCGTCCGCGGTCAGCCAGCAGCTCGCCGCCCTGGCGAAGGAGACCGGCGTGCGGCTGCTCGACCCGGCCGGCCGCCGGGTCCGGCTCACCCCCGCCGCCCGGGTGCTGCTGGGCCATGCCGACGTCCTGTTCGCCCAGCTCGAGCGGGCTGAGGCGGACCTCGCCGCCTTCAACGAGGGGCGGGTCGGGTCGGTGGCCGTGGCGGCCTTCACCACGGCGATCTCCGGCATCGTCGTGCCGGCGCTGGCGGCGTTGCGGGAGAGCCGGCCGCGGCTGCGGATGTCGGTGTCCGACGTCGCCGAGCCCGCGTGCTTCGATCTGCTGCTGGCCGGCGACCTGGATCTCGCGGTCAGCATCACCCACCCGGGTGCCCAGCCCCTCGACGAGCGGCTGCTACCGATCCCGCTGCTCGACGACCCGCTCGACGTCGCACTGCCCGCCGGGCACCCCTACGCCGCCGCCGCGGCCGTGCCGCTGGAGGTGCTCGGCGGGGAGGACTTCATCTCCAGCCGTGCCGGCACCCCCTGCCACGAGGTCACCCACGCGGCGTGCGCCGCGGCCGGATTCGTTCCCCGGGTGCGCCACCGCTGCGACGACTACACCGCGGTCCTCGACCTGATCGCCGCGGGTTGCGGGGTCGGCCTCATCCCCCGACTGGCGAAGCTGGCCAGCACCCCGCAGGTGGCCCTGCGACCGATCGCCGGCGTCCCGCCGATCCGGCCCATCTTCGCCGCGGTGCGCCGCGGCTCCCAGCAGGCCCCGCACCTGTCCGCCACCCTCGCCGCCATCGTCGCCGCCGCCCGATCCCCCGACCTCTACCATGCCTTCCCCCAGGGACGGCGGCGCGGTGCTGATCCGGTCGGTCTACAGGCGGGCGTGTCGGATCGCCTGGACCTCATCGATGATCAGGTTGTCCAGTAGGGTCTTCCCGAGAACGCCGCCGGTGCCGCGGTTCCACAGCGAGAGAACCTCGATGTTGCGCAGATTGGCCTGGTCCGGCCTGGCCGCGACCACGACGTGGTCGAAATCCGCGGCGGTGGACTTAATCATGATCGCGTCACCCGCCTGGATCTGGTTCGCCACGGCGAAGTCCGACCGGCCGTCGTTCTGGATGTCGGTCCGGCCGTGGGAGCTGAACAGGGCGAAGGTGCCGGCGAGTTTGTTGCCCGCGTAGGCGGTGCGTAGTTGCGCGACGGAGTAGATACCGACGCTTGCGGCGGCGAGGAGAACGACCTCCCAGCAGATCAGTCGGGTATCCGGGCCGGGCGGATTCGCAAGAGGGGGCGGGCCGGTGAGCCAGGCCTGGTAATCACTGATCCCGCCAAGCTGGTTCTGTTCGGGTTCGCCCTGCCAGGTGAAGTCACCCCGGTGAGCCTCCAGCCAGTCGATCAGACGCTCGACCTGGGTCGCCGGGGCGGGTCGGGGGTGGTCCGTGTTCACCATTCCGAGCACCGCCTCGGCCTGGGACAGCTCGTTCGTGACGACCGCCCGCGTGATCCGCGCATGCAGATTGATCGCCGTGATCGACGCGGCGAGCAACGCGGAGGTCAGCGTCGGGTTGTGCTGGTAGTTCGGATAGCGTCGCTCGAGTTCCGCGAGGAAAAGGTGCGTGTGTTCGCGGTCGAGGAGTTTCTTCGGCTCGTGCTGGCCGAGTGGCGCGAGTCTGACCCCGTCAAAGATGTGTGCGTCGAGTTCGGCTTCGCTGATGGGAATGTCTGGCCTCCGGGTACACGGGGAACCGACGCCGACGACGATCAGCCAGAAGAAATGGCAGGAGAACCCGTGGTGGCGATTCGGCTGACGCCGACGTCATGAGCGGGGATGCCACACTACCAGTCATACCTCGGCCCGAGTACCGGAACGGTTCACGAAACCGCAGGTACTGGGGGCGGGCCGAGGACGCGGTCGAGGTGGGCGTTGGCGAACAGGCCGGCCGGGTCGACCGCGTCGCGGACGGCCAGGAAGTCGTCGAAGCGGGGGTAGCGCTCGCGTAGCTGCGCCGCGGCCAGCGTGTGCAGGGTGCCCCAGTGAGGCCGCCCGCCGGCCGCCAGCATGATCTGTTCGGCGCGGCCGAAGTAGTTCTCGTGCGGGCCGCGACGGTCGGTGCGCACAGCGATGTAGGCGGTGTCGCGGCCGAAGGCGGGGGACAGTGGGATCTCGTCCGCGGCCGCGCAGCGGACCTCGACGGGGAAGGCGGTGCGCACCCCGGATCGGGTCACGGCGGCGGCGAGCTCGCCCATGGCGGCGGCGAGCTCGGCGCGGGGGACGGCGTACTCGATCTCCTTGTACCGGATCGCCGGGTGACCCACGATCGCCGGATGGCCCGAGGCGAACACCCGGTAGGAGAGGTCGAGTGACGGCCGACCGCCCGCTGGCAGAGCGCCGACGCGGGCGGCGAGCTGGGCGGCGGGGCGGTCCGCGGCTGGCAGCCGCCGGGCGGCGACCATCAGGGCTTCGAAGACGCCGCCGGACACCGGGCCGCCGGTCAGCCGGTCGTGTCGCCGGGGCGGCGGGGCCAGCTCGTCGTCGACCGGGCGACGGTCATCCCAGCGGACCAGCGCGGTCGAGGTGTGCGGGAACCAGGCGAAGCGGACGTGGTCGGCCTGCTCGACGAGCGCGCCGTAGCTGTCGAGCACCTCGGCCAGTGGCAGCCGGCTCTCCCGCACGTGCAGGGCGAACAACGGCACGGCCTGCAGCGTCACCGAGGTCACGACGCCGACGGCGCCGAGGCCGAGGCGGGCGGCCGCGAACAGCTCGGGGCGCTCCCCCCGCGAGCAGGTGACCACCTTGCCGTCGGCGAGCACCACCTCCAGCGCCCGTACCTGCGTGGACAGCCCGCCGTAGCGGGCGCCCGTGCCGTGGGTTCCCGTGGCGATCGCCCCGGCGATCGTCGCCTGCTCGCCATGGCCCTGGTTGGTCAGGGCCAGCCCGGCCTCGGCGAGCAGCCGATTCAGCCGGCGCAGGGTCATCCCGCCGCGCACCGTCACCAGCCCGCTGCCACCGTCGAGCGCGACCAGATCGGCGCAGCGGTCCAGGGCGATCTGCACGCCGCCGTCGTCCGGCCGGCCGATCGCGTTCATCGCGTGGCCGGTGCCGGTGGCCCGGACCCGCCGGCCGTCCCGCACGGCAGCGGTCACCACCGCCGACGCCTCCTCGGCGGTGCGGGGTCGAGCGAGCCGGACCGCCCGGGCGGTCTCGTTGCCCGCCCAGTTCCGCCACGCCGCGGGTTCACCGAGGGGCGAGCCCATGTGCACCTCCGTCCGGGGGCCGACGACCGGCGACGCGAGTGGGCGACCCACCGGCGCGGCCGGTCCCCATCGTGGACCGCCGAGCCGGCTTCCTGCCCGGCGGGTCCGTCCGACGGCCCGCGAGGGACCACGCCGCGCCCCCGTAACCAGCGGTGTACGGCGCGCCGTTGGTCCGCCATCCGTGTTCCCGACGTGTTCCCCGCGCCGCGGCCGAGGTGTGGCGAGCAGGCCGCCGATCATCCGGTGAGGTGAGATGCTTCACATGCGCGAGCGGGCCGGAGTCGCCGGCTCGCCGACGCGCCGGCGGAAGGCGACGTGGGAGATGGTGAGCGCAGCCGGCTACCGACCGACCGGGTTCAGCCTGGGCAGGCTCGCGGAGCTCGCCGTGGAACGCACCGGCGGCACCGAGGAACTGATCTTCGAGGGTCGGGTCGAGTCCGGCGCGGCCCGCTTCGTCCGATCCTGCCGGTTCAGCGCCGGCCTGCGCGGCGCGGGGCTGGTCGCCGGTGACCGGGTGGTCGTCCACATGGCCAACTGTCCGGAGGTCGCCGTCGCCTACCACGGGGTGTGGCGGGCCGGCGGGGTCGTGACGCCGACGCTGTTCCTGCTCGACGAGGCCGAGCTGCGTCACGTGCTGGTCGACAGCGGCGCCCGGTTCGTCGTCACGACCCCCGAGTTCCTGACCAAGGTCCGCGCGGTGGCGAGCGGCTGCCCGCAGGTGCGGGCACTGATCGTGGCGGACGATTCGCCTGGTGCTGGTGCTGGTGCTGGTGCTGGTGCTGGTGCTGATCTGGCCGGCCGGTCCGACCTGGCCGGGGCGGCCGGGGCGGGGCCGCCGGTACTGCGCTTCGCCGACCTCGCGGCGGGCGACGAAGGTCCCCTCGAACCGGCCGATCCGGATGCCATGGCCGCGCTGCTCTACACCGGCGGCACCACCGGGCGGGCGCGGGGGGTCGTGCTGTCCCACGACGCGCTGTCCGCCGGGGGCTTCGCGGCCTCGTCGGGGAACCTGGACGAGGAGCTCGCCGGCCTGCTGCCGCTGCCGCTGTCGCACATCTACGGCCTGACGATCAGCGTGATGACGCTGCATGCGCGCAAGCCTGGCCCCGCGGTCCTGATGCGCTGGTTCGACCCCCGCGGGTGGCTGGACCTGGTGGCCGAACACCGGGTCGCGGTCAGCGCGCTGGTGCCGTCCATGATCGGTCAGCTGCTCGCGGAGCCGTTGCACCTGGCCGACACGTCGTCGCTGCGCCGCGTCACCAGTGGCGGCGCGCCGCTGCCGAGGGAGATCGCGCTCGAGTGGCAGCGGCGCCTGCCCGGCGTCGAGCTGGTCGAGGGGTACGGCTGCACGGAGAGCGCGGGCGGCGTCACCATCACGCCGCCGGGCGCGGCGCGGCTGGGCAGCGTCGGTCTTCCCGCGTTCGGGGTCGAGGTGCGCGTCGAGCTGCCCGACGGCTCGGCGGCCGGCACCGGGCAGGACGGGGAGATCTGCCTGCGGGGCCCGATGGTGATGACGGGGTACTGGCAGGCGCCGCAGGCCACCGCCGAGGCGCTGCGTGGCGGCTGGCTGCATACCGGTGACGTGGGGCGCTGCGACGTCGACGGCTACCTGTACGTCGTCGATCGGATCAAGGACCTGATCATCCGGGGCGGGGTCAACGTCTACCCGCGTGACGTCGAGGACGGCCTGCTCGGTCATCCCGACGTCGCCGCGTGCGGGGTCGTCGGCCGGGCCGACCACCGCCACGGCGAGGAGGTGATCGCCTATGTGCAGCTCGTCGCCGGCGGCACGGTCTCCCCGGAGGAACTGGTGCGCTGGGGCCGGGCCCGGCTCGGACCCCTGCGCTACCCCCGTGAGGTGCACATCATCGAGTCGCTGCCGCTCACCAGCGTGCTCAAGACCGACCGCCGGGCCCTGCGGTCGCTGACCGCCGCCTCCTCGCCGTCCCAGCGCACCACGCCCGCCGACGGCACGCCCGCCGACGGCACGCCCGCCGACGGGCCTCGGCGCGCTCAGAGTGTCGAGTGAACCCCGTGGCTCTGGATCGCGCCCCGGGCCAGGCTTAGCGCCGTCGGCGAGGCGATGTTGGCCGCGTCCATGAAACTGAACGCGAACAGGCCGTCCTGGCTGAGCTGGCGCACCGCGTCCCCGGCCAGCAACGCGTGCATGTCCGCCTCCCACGTCGCCTGCGACTCGGACTTGAAGTGGGCCAGCATGACCGGGCCGTACTGGCCGAGCGCCCGCGTCATGTCCCGCACGTCCGCGGCGTTCGAGTCGGTGCCCATCGCCTGGAAGCTCTCGAAGTCCGAGGCGCGCAGCACGTCCGCGAAATGGGTGATCAGCGATCGGCCGCCGCCGGCGACCGGATCGTCCCAGCGGCTCTGCCAACCGCCCCAGCCGAGTGACACCCGCGCGTTCGGCGCGCCGGAATGGAAGATGTCCAACGCCGCCAGGTACTGGTCCTGCAGCGTGAGGTAGTAGTTGGTGGTGTCCGGCGTGGTGGCCCACGCGTTCGGGTGGCACGGGTACGTCTGGAACTCGGTGAACAGCGTGACGTAGAGCGCGGGACCGTCCGCGGGACCGGAGAAGATCGAGGCGAGCTCGCGCGCGTCGTCGAGGAAGCCGCTCGACAGCGGGTACTCGCGTCCGCACGCCGGGCCGTGCGCCGTCTGGACGGTGCCGACCTCGCCGGTGCCGTCGAGCCAGACGATGAGGTGGATGCCGTGACCCGAACGGTAGACCTCGGGGATCAGATCGGCCTTCCACTTGCGCAGGAAGCTCAGATCGTTCGGCCCGTTGTACCAGGTGCTGAGGAAGTCCAGGTCAGGCGCGAGCGGGGAGGTGTGGGCGCTGTCGAGCCCGGGCCCCAACCCGAAGCGCAGCTTGCCCGCCGGGGTGGCCGGGACGGCCCTGGCCGCGGCGGTCAGCGGCCGGCGCGTCGGCTCGGCCCGTCCAAGCCGCCCGGCCGGGTCGCCTGCCTTCCTGTCGCCGACCACCGGGCTGGCCGAGGCGGCGCCGTCCCCGTCGACGGCGTTGCCCCCGCCGCGGCCGAGGAGGGGGAGCGCGATGGCGGTCGCGGCGAGCAGGGCGATAAGGGGAACCGTCAGATGTCGGAACCTCCGGCTACGCATTGATACATTCCTCCCGCGGCGATCATCCGGTAGGAGCAAAACTGTAGTCGGTCAAATACTTTTCGGAGTCGAATGTGCTCCGTGAGTCGGCCGGTACGGCAGACCTGTGTGGGCGAGCGGCGGTTCGCTGGGGCGGGCGTTTGTCGGTCGGTGTCGGAATGGTGGTGGTAGGTCGGCGAAGGTTGTCCCCTTCGTGGTCGTTCGAGGGTGGGGGCCCGTGGTGAGTGGGTACGCCCAGCGGCACCATGAGCCGTCGTGATCAGACAACCAGACTGCTGACTGCCTGGATCCGGGGGCGGCGCCGCTCTGCGCCCGCCGCCGGTGCCACCGAGGCACGGGCGCGGACGCCCTCCGAGTCGGGCCGGCGCCGGTCGCCGGCCACCGCCCCGCAGCCGGATGCTTCCCGCGAGCCGGCGGCGACCCTCCAGCCGAGCCTGCCGCCAGAACCGGGCATGTCGCTGGAAGCGGGAAGGCCGCTGGAAGCGGGAGGGTCGCAGGAGCCCGCGGTGGCCGGGCCGGGTGCCAGGCCGGGTGCCAGGGTTGACGACGAGCTGGGCGACCTGATCCGGCTGGTCGCCCAGGAGGGGTTCGGTTTCGCGGAGCTGCGGGACGGTCAGCTCGACGCCATGCGGGCCGTCGTCGAGGGCCGGGACACGCTGTGCGTGCTACCGACCGGCGGGGGCAAGTCGGCGGTCTACCAGATCCCGGCGCTGGTGCTGGCCGGCCCGACCATCGTGGTCTCGCCGTTGATCGCGTTGCAACGCGACCAGGTGCGCGGACTGACCGAGCGGCTGGCGGGCCTGCTGGGCGACGACGACCCGGCGGCGGCCGCGGCGAACTCGGACGCCGGGCGGGCGGCCCGGCAGGCCGCCTTCGACGCGGTCCGGCAGGGGCGCACCGAGTTCCTCTTTCTGGCGCCGGAGCAGTTGGCCCGCGACGACGTCCGGGCGGCGCTGCGCGAGGCGCGACCGTCCCTGTTCGTCGTGGACGAGGCCCATTGCATCGCGTCCTGGGGGCACGACTTCCGGCCCGACTACGGCCAGCTCGGGCAGGTCATCGAGGACCTCGGGCATCCGACGGTCGTGGCGCTGACGGCCACTGCGGCCCCGCCGGTGCGCCGGGAGATCCGCGAGCGGCTACGGCTGCGCGACCCGGTCGAGGTCGTGCGGGGGTTCGACCGGCCCGAGATCTTCCTGTCTGTGGTGTCGTTCACCGACGAGGAGGCCAAGCGGGCGAGCCTGATCGAACGCATCGCGGGGGAGGCCAAGCCGGCGCTGGTCTACGCGGCCACCCGGCGGGCCACCGAGGAGCTGGCCGACGAGCTCGCCGGCCTCGGGCTGACGGTGTATCCGTACCATGCCGGGCTGAAGGCCGCGCGCCGACGCGAGGTCGAGGCGGACTTCATGGCTGATCGGTGCGACGTGGTGGTCGCCACGACCGCGTTCGGCATGGGCATCGACAAACCCAACGTCCGCACCGTCATCCACGCCGAGGTGGCCGACTCCCTCGACTCCTACTACCAGGAGATCGGCCGTGCGGGGCGGGACGGTGAGCCCGCGGTGGCCTGCCTGTTCTACCGGCCGGAGGATCTCGGGCTGCGGCGCTTCTTCGCGTCCGGCCGGGTCGACGAGACTGCCTTACGACGCGTCGCGGTGCTGCTGGGGCACGCCGACGCACCGGTGACGGCGCGGGAGCTGGCCAAGGCGGCGGGGCTGCGGGACACCGCGCTGACCCGGCTGGTGGACCTGCTGGCCAGCGCGGATGTGGTGGCAGTGGGCGACGACGGGCGCATCGCCGCGCGGGCCGACGCCCCGGATCCGCAGGAGGCGGCGCGGCGCGCGCTCGGGGTGGCCGAGGCGCGGGTCGAGGTCGACCGTTCCCGTGTCGAGATGATGCGCGGCTATGCCGAGACCCGGGACTGCCGACGGGCGTTCCTGCTGGCCTACTTCGGTGAGACGACCGGCGGCCCGTGCGGGCGCTGCGACAACTGCCTGGCCGGCCTGCCGGCCCAGCGGCGGGTCGAACCCGCTGACGGCGAGGCGCCGTTCCCGGCCGGCGCCGCGGTGCGCCACGTCTCGTGGGGCCGGGGACAGGTCGTCAAGGAGGATGGCGATCGCATCACTGTGCTGTTCGACGACGTCGGCTACCGCACCCTGTCGGTGGGGGCGGTCCGGGAACGTCACCTGCTCGACCGGACGTGAAAGACCTGCGCCGCAGGGCATCCCCCCACCGAAGGGCCCGCACCTACAGGTACGACCGTCGTTACAGCATTTGCCCGGTCCATCCCGAGATGTCCGATGATGTCGTTTCCTGACATCGTCGCGTGCCGTGCGCTGGATCCAAGCACGGTGACGCGCCCGGCCAAGCAGGGAGGACCATGACCGCGCGAGCGGATCTTCAGATGAGCACCGCCCTGGTCACAGGGGCATCGTCAGGCATCGGCGCGGCCTTCGCGGAGGCGTATGCGGCCCGGGGTGCCAGACTCGTCCTGGTGGCGCCGGCGGAGCCCAGGCTGCGGGAGGTCGCGGAGCGGCTGGGCACCCGCTACGGGGTCGAGGTGCACGCCGTCCCCATCGACCTCGCCGAGGAGAGCGGCCCCGACCAGCTTGCCAAGGCGGTCGCCGAGATCGGCCTGGAGATCGACATCCTCGTCAACAACGCCGGCTTTGGGACCCGTGGGCCGTACCACGAGCTGTCCGCGGACCGGGACCACCGAGAGGTGATGCTGAACGTCGTGGCGGTGGAGCGGGTCGCGCACCTGTTCCTGCCGGCCATGGTGGCCCGGGGTTCCGGCACCATCATCAACGTGTCGTCGACCTCGGGCTTCCAGGCCGTCCCCTACATGGCGGTCTACGGGGCCTCCAAGGCCTTCGTCCTGTCGCTCTCCATCGGCCTGTGGGCCGAGTGCCGCTCCCGCGGGGTGCGCGTGCTCGCGCTGTGCCCGGGGCCGACCGACACCAACTTCTTCGAGGTCGTCGGCTCGCGGATGTCCGCCGGCGGCCGGTTGCGGACCACCGACGAGGTGGTGGCGGCGGCCTTCCGTGCCCTCGACCGGGGCCAGGCGTACGTCATCGACGGCCGGTTGAACTACCTGACGTCCAACGCCTCCCGGCTGCTGCCCCGCGGCCTGGTCGCGCGGATCACCGAGCGGGTGCTGCGGTCCGGGTCGCTGGCCGCGCTGCCGGGCGCGGCGCCCGTGAAGCGTCGCGCGGCCTGATCGGGCCACCCCCGCCGGCCGTTCCGTGCGATCCGATCGGACCACCCCGGCCGCCCACCGCCGTGAGGGTCCGCGGCGCGGCGCGGCCCTCCGGCGGCCGACGGAACCATCCCCCGATCGGGCGACCCCGCAGTGGCCCGGTCGGGGGGCGACCGGCGCCGGGCCGGCTGCCGCCGGGCCGGCTGCCGCCGAGCACCGCCGGCGGGCCCAGCCATGCGTGGGCGCGCCCGGTCAGGTGCGAGCGGCCCGGTCAGGTGCGAGCGGCCCGGTCACTGTGAGCGGGACGCTCCCACCGGGGCGAATGCCGGAGCGACCGGGTCGGCCGGGGTCAGCCCGCCGAGCTCGGCGACCAGCTCGTAGGAGCGGATCCGGTCGGCCAGCCGGTGGACGTTCGTGGTGATCATGATTTCGTCGGCGCCGGTCACGTCGAGCAGGGCGTCGATCCCGGCGCGGACGGTCGAGGGGGAGCCGACGATGTGCGACGCCGTCGCGTTCTCGGCCGCGGCCCGCTCCTGCGGGGTCCAGGAGTGCGCGGCGGCCTCCTCGGGGGAGGGGAAGACGCCGGGACGGCCGCCGCGTATCCGCAGCATCGCCAGCCGGACGGGCGCCGCGAGCCATTCGGCGCGCTCATCGTCCTCGGCGCAGACCACGGCGGTGGCCACGATCGCGTACGGATGCTCCCGGCCGGGCGAGGGGCGGAACGACCGGCGGTACAGATCGAGCGCCGGCACCGTGTTCGCCGAACTGAAATGGTGCGCGAAGGCGAACGGCAGGCCCAGCATCCCGGCCACCTGGGCGCTGTAGCCGCTGGACCCCAACAGCCAGATGGGCGGCGCCGGGGACTGCGGGAACGCGTGCACGCCGCGCATCGGATGGTCGGCGGCGAAGTCGCCGCCGGCGAGGAAGGTGGTCAGCTCGGCAAGCTGCTCGGGAAAGTCGTCGACGGCGAGCAGCCCGGCGGTGCGCCGCAGCGCCCGGGCGGTGGCGGGATCCGTGCCGGGGGCCCGGCCGATGCCCAGGTCGATCCGGCCGGGGAACAGGGCACCGAGCGTGCCGAACTGCTCGGCAACGGCCAGCGGAGCGTGGTTGGGCAGCATCACGCCGCCGGAACCCACCCGGATCGTGCTGGTGGCCGCGGCGACCTGGCCGATGAGGATCGACGTCGCCGAACTGGCGATGCCGGGCATGCCATGGTGCTCCGCCAACCAGTATCGGGTGAATCCGAGTCGTTCGGCGTGCCGGGCGAGGTCGAGCGACCCGCGGACCGCATCGGTGGGGGTCGTTCCGGTGCCGACCGGCACGAGGTCCAGCACGGACAGGGGGACGCTTCGGGTCGGTTTCACGACGTGGTGCAACGACGTGGCGGGGCCGCTGTCTTCCCCACCCGCCACGTCGGAGCCGGTTCCCGCCACGTCGGAGCCGGTTCCGGTCACGTCTCTGCCGGCCGCGGTCACGCCTCAGCCGCCCACGGTCTCCATGTAGTCCTCGGCGACCTCGTCGAGGGCGTCGCTGGGATGGCCGAGCGCCACGCGCACCCGGCGGCGCCCGACGAGCAGGAGGTCGAGCAGGAAGTCCGGCACCGGGGCCCGCTCGCAGCGGTGGTAGCCCATCGTGAACCAGNTGTGGGCGTCGTCGAGCAGGCTGACCGCCTCCAGGCTCTCGGCCACCGCCTCGTACACGCCCGGATCGGCCGACTTCGCCGCCTTGAGCTCCGCCCGCAGCGCGGCGGCCTCCTCGGCCTGCCCGTCGCGTAGCAGCCCGTCGTGCAGCCAGACACGGGGATCGACGGGGCAGGCGCTGCCGTCGGCCACGGCGGCACGGTAGCAGCGGATCGCCTCGCTCCAGTCGTGGGCGAGCCCGTACTGGCTGCCCGCGTCGACCAGCAGGGAGGCCCGGGTGATCGTCTCGCTGTGGGTGTCGGGCTGCTCGGCCAGCGTCTCCAGGGTGCCCGCCGCGCCACGGTGATCGCCGCTGCCCGCCGCGCTGAAGACGATCTCATCCACGTCGTCGTCCGAAAGCATGCCGCTCATTCTCCCTGCCCGGGGTCGTTCCCCGACGGACGGGCACCGGTGGCGTGGCTATGCCGGCCGCGCCCGAGAAGAAGGGGATGCCGGCCGCGCCCGAGGCGAAGGGGATGCCGGCCGCGCGCTCGGGGTGCCAGGGGGGGCCGGCGATCCGGATCCGGACGGGTCGGCCGGCCCGGATCGGGGAAGGAGGTGATCGATCGCCGCCACGGACCGCGAGCGGTCGCCGCAGGACTGACGGTTCGGTGGACACGAGGGGTTCGGCGGATACGAGGGGTTCGGCGGATACGGGCGGTTCGGCGGATGGGGTGTGGGTGGACGCGAAATCGGCGGGTCGGGATGAGCGGCCGGAGCTCCGGCCCGGGCGGGCGGTGGGCGTGCAGGCGGATGCGGTCGGCGGGGCGGATGCGGTCGGCGGGGCGGGGGTGGCCTTCGTCCTCGGCGGGGGCGGCATTCTCGGCGCGAGCGAGGTCGGCATGCTCGCCGCCCTGTTCGACGCCGGCATCCTGCCCGACCTGGTGGTCGGCACCTCCGTCGGTGCGATCAACGGGGCCGCGGTGGCGGCCGAACCCGCGCCCGCGACGATCGACCGGCTGACCGACCTGTGGTCGCAGCTCGGCATCTCCGACGTGTTCGCGGGGGGCCCGGCCCGGCGGCTGGCCACCGTCGTCCAACACGGCCACCTGCACTCCAACGCCCCGCTGCGCGCGCTGCTGCGCACGCACCTGCCGGCCGAGCCGATCGAGGACCTGCCGGTGCGGTTCCAGTGCGTCGCGGCGAGCATCGAACGGGCCGCCGCGCACTGGTTCGACCGCGGACCGCTCGTCGAGGCGGTGCTGGCCTCCTGTGCGGTCCCGGCGCTGCTGCCGCCGGTGCGCATCGGCGAGGAGCACTTCATCGACGGCGGGATCGTCGACAGCAACCCGGTCGGGCGGGCGGTGGAGCTCGGGGCCCACACCGTCTTCGTCCTGCACGTCGGCCGGATCGAACGGCCGCTGCGGCCGCCGCGCTGGCCGTGGGAGGCCGGTCTGGTCGCCTTCGAGATCGCCCGCCGGCGCGGCTTCACCGAGGCGATGGCCCGGCTGCCCAGCGGTGTCGCCGTCCACGTGCTGCCGGTCGGGGAGCGCGGAGCTCCGCTGGTGCCGCTGCGCTACCGCTCCACCTCGGGCCTGAACCGGCGCATCCAACAGGCCCGGCAGGCCACCGCGGCCTACCTCGACCTCACCGCTGGCGGCCGCACCCGGCCGCTGGACGTGTCCTGACGTGGAGGGTTGACGCCGTGGGTGTTCCACCGTGGGCGATCCGCCGCTTCCTGGTCGACCCGTTGTTCGTGCCGCTGGCGGCGGCGCTGGCCCTGATCGGGGTGGCCGTCGCCGCGCTCGGCCTGCTGGGCGCGCCGGTCGACCGCCGGCTGCGGGTGCCGCGCGCAGCCCTGCTCGTCGCGATCTACCTGACCGCCGAGGCGGTGCTGATCGTCGCCATGTTCGGGCTGTGGCTGGCCCGGCCGGCCCTCGGCGGGCGCTGGGAGGCCGCCCACCTGTGGCTGCTGCGCCGCACGCTCGCCGTGCTGGTCGCGTCCGCCCGGCGGCTCGTCGGGCTGCGTCTGGAGGTCACCGAGCCGCCCGCGGGGACGGTCGACGCCGGCTCGGGGCCCGTCCTCGTGCTGAGCCGGCACGCCGGGCCGGGGGACTCGTTCGTGCTCATCCACCTGCTGCTCAACCGCTACCACCGGATCCCGCGGGTGGTGCTGATCAACCGGCTCCAGCTCGATCCGGCGATCGACATCCTGCTCGGCCGGCTCGGCGCCTGCTTCCTGCGCAACGACGGGTCGGACGACCACGCCGCCGCCCGGATCGGCGAGCTCGCACGCGGCCTGGGCGCCGGCGAGGCACTCGTGATCTTTCCGGAGGGTGCGAACTTCACGCCGTCGCGCCGGCGTCGGCTGATCGCCCGGTTGCGGGCGCGCGGCCAGTGGGACCGGGCGGCGGTCGCCGAGGACCTCGACGCCGTCCTGCCGCCGCGGCCGGCCGGGGTGCTCGCGGCGCTCGCCACCGGCCGGATCGCCGCCACGATGATCGTCGCGCATGCCGGTCTGGACGAGTTCAGCGCGCCCGGCGAGGTCTGGCGGGCGTTGCCGTTCGTGGCGCCGCTGATGGTGCGCTGGTGGTGGGTGCCGGCAGCGGAGATCCCGGGTCCCGAACGGGCCCGGCGGCAGTGGCTGACGATGCACTGGGCAGTGGTGAATGCCTGGATCGGCGCTCAGCGCGCCGTCGGCAACGGCGTCGACGGGGGCGGCGCCGGCGCCGTTGCCGTTGCCGCCGTTGCCGACGCGAGTCAGCCATCGGAGGGCGACCCGCCGTCGCCGACAGGCCCGGTCAACCCCGTGGTGTAGATGGCCCCTTCCAGGGGGCTCGGTCGTCCCTGGGCAGGAGGGCGAGGTCGGAATCCGAGTCCGACGGGCGCTGCCCGGGCTCGCGGAGTGCGGGTTGGTTCCCGTGTCGTCTCCGCTCACAGCGTACGAACATGTGTTCGACATCCGGGGTGTGTTGTTCTACCGTCGACCCATGGTTTTC
>NZ_JYFN01000030.1 GCF_000948395.1 Frankia torreyi
ACGATCCCCGCCTTCGCGACCTTCGGCGTGACCTTCCCGTCCGCCAGCACCAGCGTCGCGTCGACGTCCACCCAACCGTCACCGCGGCGGACCCGACGGACACCCGAATACGAGTCGACCGTGACCGTCCCATCCGGGTTCACGAACGTCGACGTCGACTCCGTACGCTGACCCGTCACCTCGATCCGCCGCTTCTCCGCACGCGCCGCAAGCTGCGCCGAGACGAGATCCGGCCGCTCGGCCGGACCGGACGATGCGGGCTGTCGGGCGCCGCCGGACGGGGTCGTGGCGGCCTGCGCCGCATTCCGTCCGGCCGGGGTGAACTCCACGATCGTCACGGCCAGAACGGCAACCAGCAGCAAGCCAAGGAAACGGGTGAACGACACGCGAGGTCGCCCGAGGAAAGCGCGCTTCACGCCAACTCCGATCATGCCGGAAACGAAAGTGTCCGGAGGCGGTGGTGAGTGCGGTCACCGAGGGGAACGGGAACCGCACTGAGCACCGAAAATGACAGGTGCGCAGATCTCGGTACAGGAGCGATTCGGGCCATTGGTCTTCCGTTGTGTTGCGCAGGGTAATCGCCGACTCGCGGAGACCGCGGTGATCGACTGCTCGGCGTGATGGAGGAGGGCGCCGACGACCCTTCTGCACGCCCTTACCGCAACCGTCAGTGAGTGGCGACCGCACGATCGGCGCCCCACCGATATACGTTCCGCGACCTGGGTAACTTGGGTCACACAGTGGTGTGTTACTTGCCGGAAACGCACCGCCGCCCTCTGCCATCTGGTTATCGATCGATGGCCAGCGACGAGCTGCCACCCCGCACCACGCGAGCAGATCGACGCCCTCGGTAAGCGGTGGCGTTCACGCCGGGCGGTGCCGACCTTCGGGCTGAAACGCCGAGGTCAGAGACCTGATGGAGAGCGACCGAAGCGGTCATCCACGATCGCGCCGAATACGGACAGCAACCAAAGTCGATCACTCGATGCGAGTCGCGCACCATTGATCGTTAGGAGCAGCAGGGAACTTCCCGCTCCGACTGGCTGACAGATTGCCGGTCATATGCCAAAGTCCTATTCCGGATCCGAGCCTGGAACGACCCGGGTTCGGCATCGTCGATCATTGTCGGGGCTTCGGGCTGCCAGCCACGGATCGCTGCCGTGGAAACCATGTGGCCCGGGAAGGAAAGCCGAACGGGGCGTCTGTACACGGGCATCTTCCG
Organism: Frankia torreyi; assembly: GCF_000948395.1. Classification (GTDB taxonomy): domain Bacteria; phylum Actinomycetota; class Actinomycetes; order Frankiales; family Frankiaceae; genus Frankia; species Frankia torreyi. Next base: position 1,223 of record NZ_JYFN01000030.1, read on the forward strand.
GTGCTCGATTACGGTCCGGGAACGCGGTCCGGAAAGGCGGCGCGGTGGCCGTGCCGACCGAATCCGCGGTGTCGCGCGGGTCGCCGTCCGTACGGCTCCATCCACCTGTCCCACCGAGGGAGGCCATCGGTATGAGCCGTGCGCCCGAGCACCCTGGACGCCACCGCGCCGGCGCCGGCGCCACCGCGGCCGGCCGGCACCGCCCGACGCCGCCACCTCCGCATTCCGTGCGGCCCGCGGACGGGCACGCCGAGCCACGTCCCGATCCGCGATCCGACCGACAGGCCGACCTCCGACCTGGGCTGCGCTCCCCCGCGACCCCCAGACGCCACGCCCGACGGGACGGACCCGCCGCACCGGGCCGGCACGGCGGGCGGGGCCGGCAGGGCGAGCAGGGCGGGCGGGGCCGGTGGAGCGGGCGGGGCCAGCAGGACGGACAGGACCGCGGCCGTAACGAGGGCCCGGCGGGCCGGCGGTCCCGCACCGCCGGCATGCTCGCCGCCGCGCCGATGATCGGCCTGCTCGTCGCGCTGTGCCTCGTCCCCGGAGCGGCCCCCCGCGCCGCCGACGCCGCCCGCGCCGCCGCCCCGCCACCGGCCGCGCACCCGCCCACTCGGGACTACGACCTCGATCTTCCTCCGCTCCAGCCGGCCGTCCCGGACACCGGCACCACGACAACCGCCGGCCCGCCAACGCCGCCGACAGGGCTGACGCCGGTGGGGCCGGACGGCCAGCCGCTCGCGAGCATCACCACCAGTCCACCGGCCGCGACGCCGCCCTCGGCTGCCCGGACGCTGACGCTGACCGCCGCCGACCGGCGGATCCCCGCCCGGATGTTGACCGCCTACCGGAAGGCCGCGGCTCGCACCGCCGCCGATCAGCCGGGCTGTCACCTGCGCTGGCAACTGCTCGCCGGCATCGGCCGCATCGAGTCCGGCCACGGCGTCGGCCGCGCGATCACCGCCGAGGGCACCATCACCAGCCGCATCCTCGGCCCGGCACTGGACGGGCATGACGGCCGCGCCCTGGTCCGGGACACCGACGGCGGGCGGCTCGACGGCGACCGCCGCTACGATCGGGCCGTCGGGCCGATGCAGTTCATCCCCACCACCTGGGCGTGGGCGGGCCGCGACGGGTCGGGCGACGGCCAGGCCGACCCGAACAACGTCGACGACGCGACCCTCTCCGCCGCCGGCTACCTCTGCCGCCACGACCGCGACCTCGCCGATCCCGCCGCGCTGCGAGCCGCCGTCTACAGCTACAACCCGTCGTCGAGCTACCTGCGCGCCGTCCTCGCCTGGACCGCCGGTTACACCACCACGCCGGTCCTGCCCGGCGCCGACGCCGCGCCGCCGGCGACGCCCGCGGCGCAGCCAACTGCCACGCCCCCTGCCGCCGCCCCAGCACAGGCCAGCCCGCCCAGGCCGACCGCAACACCGTCGCCGTCCGCCACCGCCACCGCGCCGGCGCCGGTCGGGGCGACCAGCGCCGCCCCGACCGCGCTCCCGTCCGCCGTTCCCTCGGCCCCGGCCCGCTCACGTACCACATCCAGCGTCGCGCCGAGGCTGACGACCACGCCGTCCCCATCACCGCCGTCGACGGACGGCTCCCCGGCGACGCCCTCCGCGACCGTGCCGGCCTCGGTCGATGCCCCGGCCGCCTCGCCAAGCAATTCCCTGCTCGTCGTCCCTCTCACCCCGGCGGGCGACGCCCGATCAGCGGCCTCGCCGACCTCCGCTTCCTGATGCCGAACCGCGCGGGGCCCGCGGCCCGCCGCGCACCGCCGCGCCGCTCCCCGGCGACCCGAGCCGCCCGCGGTGCAGCGGAAGATCAGCAGCCTTCTCGGGGCAGGTTCCACACCGCGGCGACGGCGGGAGGCACCGAGGAGGCGCAGAGCTGCCCGCCCGTGTCGCCGGCCAGCTTCCATGATCCGCCCTTGGGGCGGGTGAACAGCCACGGACCGTCCTGGAAGGCGATGAGGGGGTCCCCGGCCGCCCCGTTGAGTTTCCTGCCCTTCGCCAGGGCGCTCGCCGACGGCTCGAAGTCGGCGACGGCCCAGTAGGTCCCGGGGCCGGTCTCCTGCGCGTAGTAGACGGAGCCCGCCGCGGTCGACGCGACATCCGACCGGGAGAGGGAGGCGCTGTCCGGCCCCTGATGCCCGGCGACCCACGCGGCGACGAGCTGCTCGCGCAGCGCAGCGTCCACCGGGAGGTTGCGCGCCCCGGCAGTGGCACCGGACGACGCACCGGCGGGCAGGACCGTCGCACCGGCTCCGGTCGCGGCGGCTGCGGTTCGCGCCGCGACGCCGGTAGCGGTCCCGGCGGTCTTGGCGGTCGCGGCGGCGGAGGCGCTCGCGGCGGCGGGGGCCGTCCCGGTCGTGGCCAGCGAGCCGGCCGGGGACACCGCGGACGACCCGGTGGAACCGCTCGCACCGCACCCGAAGAAGAACACACCGCACAGGACGGCGCCGGCCAGCGACAAGCCCCGGGCGAACCAGTGGGCTGCCCGGGGGTCCGACGATGACAGTCGCACGACGACCTGGCCTCTCTCGAGCCATCAGCGCGACAGGCATCTGCCGCGGGCGGGCTTCGGGAGACTATCGACACCATGGTCGAGGGGTGGCCTGGACCGGACAAACGTGACCTGACGCGGTTCCGGTTGCGGTGCGCCGTGTACGGCTCGAGGAGCCGGACCGTACGGAACGCACCGCAACTGCGGGCCACCGGTGTCGGGCCGCGACCACCGGCCGGCGAGGCCAGGGGTCGGGCGTCAGACGACGGGTGTCAGGCGACCGGCGTCAGGCGACGGGGCGCAGGACGTTGCGGTCGGTGTGGGCGACCGGGCCGCTGGCCACCCGCGCGTGGTCGATCGTGGTGGTCTCGTCGTAGGCGAAGCTGCCGTCGGGGTTGACGGTGAAGGTCACCTCGTAGGAGGTCGTGTTCGCCGCGCGGGCCAGGTACGGGTTGGACAGGATGCCGTACGTGGTGGAGCCGAGGTCCGCGCGCAGGGTGAAGCTGGTCGCGTCGGGCGCGACCACGCCGCCGGCGATCAGGGTCTGCCCGCGGGGCACCAGGAAGCTGCGCATGACGTGGCCGAGCTCGGCGTCCCACAGCCAGTAGCCAAGCTCGGTGTGGAAGGGGTTCTCCTCCCCGAACCGCCACGCGGCCATCTTGTAGTCGAGGCCGTAGAGGTGCTGCGTGCCGTTGTCCACCGGACCGAACGGCTTCAGGGTGACCCGCTCACGGTACGGGGTGGTGATCATCGAACCCTCGACGTTGCCGAAGGCGACGTCGACACCCTGGTCGCCCTCCCACTCGCCGGCCAGGGCCGCCAGCGGCCCCCACTCCGGACCAACCTTCTCCGTCAACGCCGAACCCTCCTAAGACTGAAACACGAGAACTGAACATCCCGCGGAACCGGCACAAATCGACCGGAACATCCAGACATTACGTGGCGAGCCCCCGTAGCTCGCCGGCTCTGACCCACCCGGGCCCCCACCGCCGTCCGGCTGGGCAGCGGACGGCGGCGGGGGTCAGGCGGTCGGTCAGGTCTGGCGGTCGGTCAGGTCTGCGAGGCGTCGCCGGTGCGGGGCGCGGCGGCGGCCTCGTGCTCGTAGGTCTCCCAGCGGGTGCGGATGTCGCGCTGGGCGAGATCCTCGAGCTCGGCGACCGCGTCGGGGGCGACCGCGCCGAGCCGGGTGAACCGGGACTCGGTGGCGGCGAACTCGGCGAAGGTCATCGACGGCGTCCGCGAGTCCAGGGAGAACGGCTGCTCGGCGCGCGGGTCGACCCGGTACAGCGGCCAGTAGCCCGACTTCACCGCCGCCTTCTGGTGCGACAGGCCGTCGGTCATGTCGATGCCGTGGGCGATGCAGTGGCTGTAGGCGACGATGAGCGACGGGCCGGGCCAGCTCGCCGCCTCGTTGAACGCCCGCACTGTGTGCTGGTCGTTGGCACCGAGCGCGATCTGCGCCACGTACACGTCGCCGTAGGCGGCGGCGATGAGCCCGAGGTCCTTCTTGCGGGTCCGCTTGCCACCGCCGGCGAACTTCGCCACCGCCCCGCGCGGTGTCGACTTCGACGCCTGCCCGCCGGTGTTGGAGTACACCTCGGTGTCCAGGACGAGCACGTTGACGTTGCGGCCGGAGGCCAGCACGTGGTCGAGGCCGCCGAAGCCGATGTCGTACGCCCACCCGTCGCCGCCGACGATCCACACGCTCTTGTCGACGAGGTTGTCGACGAGCGGGTCGAGCCGGGCGTCGTGCTCGGTGCCGGCGAGGCGCCGGCGCAGCTCGGCGACCCGGGCGCGCTGGGCGAGGATGCCGGCCTCGGTGCTCTGGTCGGCGCCCAGCAGCTCGTCGACGAGCGAGTCGCCGACGATCGGTGCGGCGGCCGCGAGCAGGCGACGCGCCTCCCGCGCCCGGCTGTCGAGCGCCAGGCGCATGCCGAGGCCGAACTCGGCGTTGTCCTCGAACAGGGAGTTCGACCAGGCCGGGCCGCGGCCGTCGGCGCCCGTCGTCCACGGCGTCGTCGGCAGGTTGCCGCCGAAGATCGACGAGCAGCCGGTGGCGTTCGCGACGAGGATGCGGTCACCGAACAGCTGGGTGAGCAGCTTCAGGTACGGCGACTCGCCGCAGCCGGAGCAGGCGCCGGAGAACTCGAACAGCGGCTGGCGCAACTGCGAGCCGCGGACGTTCTCCGCCGACACCCGCGTCGGGTCGATCGCCGGCAGCGTCTCGTGGAACGCCCAGCCGGCGCGCTCCTCGGCCAGCCGCGGCGCGGCGTCGACCATCTCCAGGGCCTTGTGCTCCCTGTTCTCCTTGCTCGTCGCCGGGCAGACCTTGGCGCACAGGCTGCAGCCGGTGCAGTCGTCCGGCGCCACCTGGATGGTCACCCGCAGCCCGGCCAGATCCTTGTCCTTCGGCTGGCGCGACTTGAACGTCGCGGGCGCGTCGGCGAGCAGCGCCGGGTCGAAGGCGGTCATCCGGATCGCGGCGTGCGGGCAGACGATCGTGCACTTGCCGCAGTTGATGCAGAGATCGGCGTCCCAGACGGGCAGCTCGTGGGCGATGGCGCGCTTCTCGTAGCGGGCCGTGCCGACCGGGAAGGTGCCGTCGACCGGCAGCGCGCTGACGGGCAGCAGGTTCCCCTCCCCCGCCATGATCCGGGCCGTGACCTCCTTGACGAACACCGGCGCGTCGCCGTCGAGGCGCCGGGCCGTGCGCTCCCCCACCGTCCGGCCGGTCAGGTCGACCTGGGCGAGGGCACCGAGGGAGGCGTCGACGGCGGCGAAGTTGCGCTGCAGCACCGCCTCGCCGCGCTTGCCCTGGGCGATGCGGATGGCGTTCTTGACCGCCGCGAGCGCCGTGTCGGCGGCCAGCAGCCCGGACAGGGTCAGAAAGCAGGTCTGCAGCACGGGGCTGACGATCCCGGGCAGGCCGGCGTCGCGGGCCACCCGGTCGGCGTCGACGACGAACAGGCGCGCGTCACGGTCGAGCAGGTGGCGCTGCGCGTTGGCCGGCAGGTGCTCCCACACCTGGTCCGCCGGGTACGGGCTGTTGATCAGCACGGTGGCGCCGGTGGCGGCGACGGCGAGGACGTCGACCCGTTCGAGCAGCGAGAACTGGTGGCAGCCGACGTACTGGGCGTCGTCGATGAGCCAGGGGGCGTCGACCGGACGCGGCGACAGGCGCAGGTGCGACACCGTCATCGAGCCCGACTTCTTGGAGTCGAACACGAAGTACGCCTGCGCGTGCAGCGGGGTGTGGTCGGCGGCGATGCCGGCGGTGGCGCGGGTGGCGCCGACGGTGCCGTCGCTGCCGAGCCCGTAGAACACCGCGCGCCGCACGTCGTCGGCCTCCGGGTGGCCGTGGTCGTCGACGTCGAGGGAGAGGTTCGTGACGTCGTCGTGGATGCCGACGGTGACCTCGCGGCGCGGCTGGGAGCGGGCCAGCTCGTCGAACACGGCCGCCGCCATCGCCGGGGTGAACTCCTTCGACGCCAGCCCGTAGCGGGCGCCGATGACCCGCGGCATGCTCTCGGGCCGCTCGGCGAGCGCGGCGAGCACGTCCAGGCGCAGCGGCTCACCGAGCGCGCCCGGCTCCTTCGTGCGGTCGAGGACCGCGATCGAGCGGACCGTCGCCGGCAGGCTGGCGAGGAACGCCGCGCCGTCGAAGGGCCGGTAGAGCCGGACCTGGACGAACCCGACCCGCTCGCCGCGCCCGACCAGCCGGTCGACGGCGTCGCGCACCGCGGAGCGGCCCGAGCCCATGACGACGACGACCCGCTCGGCCTCCGGGTGACCGTGGTACTCGAAGATCCGGTACGCCCGCCCGGTGGCGGCGGACACCCGGTCCATCGCCCGCTGCACGATCCCGGGGACGGCGGTGTAGTAGGCGTTGGCCGCCTCCCGGGCCTGGAAGAAGGTGTCGGGGTCCTGGGTGGTGCCGCGGATCACCGGGCTGTCCGGGGACAGGGCGCGCAGCCGGTGCGCCTCGATCTGCTCGGCGGACAGCAGCCCGGCGAGCGTGGCATCGTCGATCTCGGTGACCTCGTTGAGCTCGTGTGAGGTGCGGAAACCGTCGAAGAAGTGCAGGAACGGAATGCGGGATTCCAACGTGGCCGCGTGCGCGACCGCGGCCAGGTCGTGGGCCTCCTGGGGGGAAGAGGAGGCGAGCATGGCGAAGCCGGTCGAGCGCGCGGCCATCACGTCACTGTGATCACCGAAGATGGACAGCGCGTGCGTGGCGATGGTGCGGGCGGCGACGTGGAGGACCATCGGCGTGAGCTCACCGGCGATCTTGAACATGTTGGGCAGCATCAGCAGCAGGCCCTGCGAGGCCGTGAACGTGGTCGACAGGGCGCCGGCCTGCAACGCCCCGTGCACGGCACCGGCGGCGCCGCCCTCGCTCTGCAACTGGACCACCTCGGGGATCGCGCCCCAGAGGTTCGCCCGGCCCTTCGTCGCCCAGGCGTCGGCGAGCTCTCCCATCGCCGACGCCGGGGTGATCGGGTAGATGGCGATCACCTCACTTGCCCGGTAGGCCACCGAGGTGGCGGCCTCGTTACCATCGATCGTCTTCTGACCCATACACCCAGAGTCGGCGCGGGATGACGCAGCGGCGAGGGACTTCCTTCCCTTCCCGGAAGACGGAAGTTACCGGTAGAAGTCCCTGTTTGAGCGTCTTCGACGTGCCCTGTCGTCCGGTAGGCCTCCGCAGAGGTCCTGCCCAGGAGGCTTCGCCGGCCGGGACAGCGGCGGCCGCCCGACGCTGGGAGCCGGGGCGCGGGACGGCCCGCGGGCCCGGTCCACGGTTGCGGACCCTTCCGAACCGGCTGCCGATGGCACCACCGGCGGTACGGGCGGATCGGAGGTGCTCACCCGTTGGCGGGAGGGCGACAATGCGGACGGGGTGCACCGACGACGACCAGGACGCGACGACCAGGACGCGACGACCAGGACGCGACGACCAGGACGCGACGACAGGATGCGAGGCGACGTGAGCGAGCCAGAGTTCGGCGAGGCGGCCCAGGCGGGCTTCGGCGGCCCGACCCGGCCCGGCGAGCCGCGGCGGGAGTTCGCCGCGATCCACAGCCACGGCCTGGCGCGGGTCGCGGCGGCCACGCCGCTGGTGGTGACCGCGGACCCGGCGCGCAACGCCGAGGCGACGGTCGCGTTGGCGCGCCAGGCGGACGCGGACGGCGTCGACGTCGTCGTCTTCCCCGAACTCGGGCTGTCGTCGTACGCGCTCGACGACCTGCACCTGCAGGACGCGCTGCTCGACGCCGTCGAGCAGGCGGTCGACACGGTGTGCCGGGCCAGCCGCGAGCTCGGGCCGCTGCTGCTGGTCGGGGCGCCGCTGCGCCGGCGCGGGCGGCTCTACAACACGGCGCTGGCGATCTCGCGCGGGCGGATCCTCGGCGTGGTGCCCAAGACGTTCCTGCCGAACTACCGCGAGTACTACGAGAAGCGCTGGTTCGCCTCGGGCGCCGGCGTCACCGGCGAGGAGATCACCGTCGCGGGGCGGACGGTCCCGTTCGGCACGGATCTGATCTTCGAGGCGGCGGACCTGCCGGACCTCGTCGTCGGCGTGGAGATCTGCGAGGACTACTGGGCACCGATCCCGCCGTCGTCGTACGCGGCGATGGCCGGCGCGACGCTGCTGGCGAACCTGTCGGCGTCGAACATCGTCGTCGGGAAGGCCGCCGACCGGGCGCACCTGTCCGCCGCCCAGTCGGCGCGCGCGCTCGCCGCCTACGTCTACTCGGCGGCCGGGACCGGCGAGAGCACCACCGACCTGGCCTGGGACGGGCAGGGCACGATCCACGAGCTCGGGGATCTGCTCGCCGAGTCCGCGCGGTTCGCCGACACCCCGCAGCTCCTCGTCGCCGACGTCGACCTCGCCCGGGTGCGCCAGGAGCGGATGCGCACGGGAACGTTCAACGACAGCGCCGCGGCGGCCGGCCGGCCCGAGCAGCGGTTCCGCACGGTCCGCTTCGACCACCGCCCGCACCGCCGCGACGTCGGGCTGCGCCGCCACCAGCGGCGCTTCCCGTTCGTCCCCGACACGGCCGAGCGGCTCGACCTCGACTGCTACGAGGCGTTCAACATCCAGGTCCACGGCCTGGCCCGGCGGTTCCAGGCGACCGGCGGGGGCCGGATGGTCATCGGCATCTCCGGCGGCCTCGACTCGACGCACGCGCTGATCGTCGCGGCGAAGGCGTGCGACCGGCTCGGGGTGCCGCGCACGACCATCCTCGGCTACACCCTGCCGGGCTTCGCGACCTCGGACGAGACGAAGGCGAACGCGTGGGCGCTGATGCGCGCGCTCGGCGTCGAGGCGGCGGAGATCGACATCCGCCCCGCCGCCCGCCTGCTGCTCGCCGACCTGGGTCATCCCGCCGCCGAGGGCGCCGCCGACTACGACGTCACGTACGAGAACGTGCAGGCCGGGCTGCGCACCGACTACCTGTTCCGGCTGGCCAACCACCACGGCGGGTTCGTCGTCGGCACCGGGGACCTCAGCGAGCTGGCGCTCGGCTGGTGCACATACGGCGTCGGCGACCAGATGAGCCATTACGCCGTCAACGCCGGCGTGCCCAAGACCCTGATCCAGTACCTCATCCGGTGGGCGGTGAGCCACGACCAGTTCGACGAGGACACGGGCAAACTGCTGACCGCGGTCCTCGACACCGAGATCTCCCCCGAGCTGGTCCCCGCCGATGCCGAGACCGGCACGATGCAGAGCACGCAGGACCGCATCGGCCCCTACGAGCTGCACGACTTCTTCCTGTACCACCTCCTGCGCCACGGCCTGGCGCCGTCGAAGATCGCCTTCCTGGCCTGGCACGCCTGGCGCGACGCGCTGACCGACGGCTGGCCGGCCGGCTTCCCCGACGGCGAGCGGCACGCCTACGACGTGGCGACGATCGTGCGCTGGCTGCGGGAGTTCCTGGGCCGCTTCATGGCCTCGCAGTTCAAGCGTTCGGCGCTGCCCAACGGACCGAAGGTCTCCTTCGGCGGCACGCTGTCCCCGCGCGGCGACTGGCGGGCGCCGTCCGACGCCAGGGCCACCGCCTGGCTCGCCGAACTCGACCGTAACGGCCCGCAGCCCTAGCGCCGCCGCGCCGGTTGACCGGCATCGACCAGATCCTGCTGTCGGTGGCCATGCCACCGGTGCGGCAGTGTCACAGGTCGCGAAAGCCGTCGTTGAGGCATGCGAGAGATCGGTCGAGTGCGGCGGGGATGTCGACGACGTCGCTTTCCGCGCTGGCCAGGTGAACGCTCATGGTGATCCCGACGATCGCCCCGGCCAGCGTGCGTAGTTCCAGGTCGTCGGCCACCGGCCCGGTCCGCCCGCTGCGGCTGGCTCCGCTGCGGCTGGCGAGGAGCGCGACGAGGTCTGCCGTGGACGCGACGAGATGATCCAGGTGTGCGGCGCGTAGTTCCGGGACGATCATCATCAGCTCGGTGCGCCGGTACTGGTCGGCGAGCTCGGTCGGCGACAGTTGCGCGAAGCTCTCTCTCAGTGCGGCGCGAAACGCGTCGACGAGACCGGTTCCGTCGGGCTGGCCACGCAGGCCCTCGACGACGCTCGAGTCGAAGTAGTCCCACAGCACCACTTCCGACTTGGTGGCGAAGTAACGGAAGTAGGTGCGCTCTGACACTCCGGCCGCCTCGGCGATGTCCGCCACGGTGGTGTGGTCGTAGCCTTGCTGCCGGAACAACCGGAGAGCCTCGGTCTGAATGCGGCGCTTCGTGGCGGCCTTCTTGGTCGCGCGCCGTCCCGGCGCAGGCATGGGGGCCGAGCCGGCGACAGGGGCCGGGCTAGCTGGCATGAGCGTCCGCTGCGGTGTCGATGTCTGGCCTCCTCACGGTCTCCTTGGTACCACCGGCCTCGGCCCCGGGAAACAACAGGGCCGCGATCAGGCCGCCGACGGCGGCGATGCCGGCCGAGACGAGCAGCGCGTCGCTCAGACCGTGCGCGAAGGCGCTGTGAACATTGTGCAGAAGTTCGTCCGACCGCACGCGGCGAGCGGCCTCGGTGCCGTCGAACACGCCGCCGCGTGCCTTCTCCGCCAGCTCGGGGGGAAGACCGGTGAGCTGGAGGTGGGCACGATAGGCGGCGAGGGACACGCTACCCAGGATGGCCGACCCGAGCGGCCCGCCCACCTCCTGGAGGGCCTGCATCAGGGCCGAGGCGACACCGGAACGCTCGGGTGGGAGCTGGGCCAGCGCCGCGGACGCGGCCGTGGACAGGGTCAGTCCCAGTCCCAGTCCGGTCACCGCCATCCAGCCGGCGATGAACGCCCCGCCCGTGTCGACCGAGGTGAACGATCCGAGCAGCAGTCCCGCCGCCAGCACGACGAACCCGGCGCTGAGCACGCGCCGGCCGCCCAGGGCCCGCGCGGCGGGTTCGGCCACCGGCGCTCCGAGGACCAGGCCACCGATCAGGGGCAGTAGCCGCAGCCCCGAGCCGATGGCGTCGGTCCCGACCACGGCCTGGAAGTACTGAGGCATCGCGAACAGCACGCCGATCATGGCGAGCGAGGACACCGCGGCGAGCGCGATCCCCCAGGTGAATGCGCGACTGCGAAACAGGGTGGCGTCGACCAGCGGCTCGCCGCCGGGCTGGGCGGCCCGGCGCTGCTCGTAGCGTACGAAGCCGACGAGCAGCACCACCCCCGCCGCCATGGGCCCCAGCGCCGAGATCGAGATCCAGCCGTTCGATCCCGCATCGACGAATCCGTACACCAGGGCGACCAGCCCCGAACTGAAACCGACGATGCCGACCCAGTCGATCCGTGGACGATGGGGGGCACGCGATTCCGGCACCAGGACGACCCCGACGACCAGGGACAGCACGACGACCGGCACGTTGATCCAGAAAACCCAGCCCCACCAGAAGCGGGTGAGCAGCCAGCCGCCCAGCAGCGGTCCGGCCGGCAGCGCGAGGAAGTTGACGCCGGCCCAGATTCCGACCGCCCGCGGCCGTTCCCGCTCGGTGAACAACACCGTCACCGCCGACAGCGCCATGACGATCACGCCGGCGCCGGCCACGCCGCCCAGGGCCCGCGCCGCGATGAACACTGCGGCCGAGGTCGACTCGGCCGAGCAGATCGAGGCCGCACCGAACACTGCCAGCGAGGCGAGCATGACGCGCCTGCGGCCGTACCGGTCGCCCAGGACGCCGATGGGCAGCATGGCCGCGGCCAAGGCCAGCAGATAGGCCGAGGAGAACCACACCAGATCGGTCGCCGAGGCATGCAGCGCGGGCGCCAACGTCGGCAGCGCCACCGCCAGGACGGTCCCGTCCAGACCGACCGCGAACACCGCCAGAGCGATCCCGCCCAGCGCCCACCACGTGCGATCCCTCACGGATCCTCCCAAGCACGAAGTGTCAGTGGCTGCCAGATTAGAGATAATGGCAGTCACTGACAAGTTCTCGGGAAGCCGCCCACGTCACGAGGCAGAGTGAGGCCGCCGCCCGCGCAGACATGGGCACCGGCGGGTGCAGCGCAGGGGCGTTCAGGTGGATATGCGACGCGCCGGCTCGCCGATGAGCGCCGCCCCGGCCCCGACGCGCGTGGCGCGGTTCCGCGGAACACCAGCGGTCCGCGGACAGGGCCGTCGAGGTCGAGGTCAGCCTGCCGCGGGTTCCGCCGCTCTCTGGTCCGGCCTGACCGCCGGGTCCGGGTCCGGGTCCGGCGGATCCGCGGAGCGGGCGGGCGGGCGGCGGGCGAAGAGGATGGCGAGGCCGGCGGCGGCGGACAGGCCGGCGGCGGCCAGGTAGGCGACGGTGAACGGGGCGGCGCGCAGCGCGTCGCCGACGATCGCCGACAGCAGGCTCATCCCGATCACGGCGCCGATCTGATTGGCGGTCTGCTGCAGCGAGGTGGCCAGGCCGAAGCTGTCCGCGGGGGCGGCATTGCCGGTGATCACCAGCAGCGGCGGCTGGGCGTGCCCGAACGCCAGCCCGCTGACGATCAGACCGGCGATGACCACGGGGAGCTGGTGGGCCTGCGTGCCGAGGGCGAGCACGGCCAGGGCGATCGTGTAGACCCCGCCGGCCACGCCCGCGAGCAACCGCGGCGGGATCCACGCCCCCAGCCGGCTCGCCGACGGCGCCGCCAGCGCGATCGACAGGGTGCGGGTCATCGTCACCAGGGAGGTGGCCGCGACCGACAGCCCGAACACGCCCTCCAGCAGCAGCGGCGTGACCAGGAAGTTACCCATGTGGGCGGCGCCGAGCAGGAACGAGCTCGCCCCCGCGGCCCGGATGTCCCGCTCGACGAGCAGCACGGTCGGGATGACCGGCATGGCCGTGCGCCGCTCGACCACGACCAGCAGCCACAGCAGCAGCGGGACGGCCACGAGCAGGCCGATCACGATCGGCTGCAGCCCCCAGCCGGCGGCCCGGTTGACCCCGAAGGTCAGCGCGAACGTCGCCGCGCCGAGCACCAGCGCGCCGGTCTTGTCCAGCGTCAGGCTGCGGTCGCCGGCGTCGACCGGCAGCACCTTCACCGCGGCGATCAGCGGGACCAGGGCGATCCCGGCCTGCATGAGGAACAGCGGCCGCCACCCGATCGAGTCGATGACCAGGCCACCGATCGCGAGCCCGCTGACCGACGCCCCGGACAGCACCCCCGACGCCCAGGCCGACGGCCGCACCCGCTCGTGCGGCGGGAAGGCGTGGAACAGCATCGCGAACGACGCGGGGATCGTCGCGGCGCCGGCCACCTGCGCCGCCGCGCGGAAGGCGATGAGTGACACCGGGTCCCAGGCCACCGCGGTCGCCACCGAGAACACCACGGCGAGCACGGAGCCGACGAGGAACGTGCGCCGGTGCCCGCGGATGTCGCCGACCCGGCCGAGGATCGGCATCGCCACCGCCTGCGCGAGCAGCGAGCCGGTCACCGCCCAGGAGATGACGTCGACGCTGCTGTGCAGGTCGCCGGCCACCGTGCGGATCGACACGGACAGCACGGTCGCCGTGAACGTCGTCGCGAACATCCCCGCCAGGCAGGTCAGCAGGATGAGCTGCCGGTCCCGGCGCCCCGCCGGCCCGGAACCGCCCGTCAGCCCGGAACCGCCCGCCAGCCCGGAGCCGCCGGCGGGGACTGCGGGGGCGACGGGGGCGGCGCGGCCGGCTAAGGGCGCGTCCTCGGCGAGGTCCGCGGCCGGTTCGGCCGGCACGAATGACGGGGGCGACGGTGCGGCCCGCCCCGGGCCCTGGTCCTGCGCAACCACGCTGCTCCCCTCCAGGCCCGCGGGCCAAACCTGCCGATCGTCAACCGCGGTTGTGCCCGGACGCAACCAGTTGCCCGACGCCGGCGCCGGGACGACCACCCCAGCGGACGGCGCCGGTTCAGAGCTGGGTGCAGTTGGCGGTCGCGGAAGTGGGGTGCCGCAGGCTTTCCGCAGGCGTGGCGGACGCGACGGTCGTCACCGTGGCGTCCGTCGGGTCGAACCGGCGGATGAGCACCGGTGCGCTGCTCGAGTCGCCGTACCGGTCGAAGCTGATGTAGCCGTTCGCGCCGGCGAGGGCGAGATCGCCGCAGGTGCCGTTCAGGACCGCCTTGATGTTCGCGCGGAGCTGGCCGGGCGGCGGGGTGTTGAGCTCGGCGGCGCCGATGGCCCGGGCCAGGACCGACATCGCGTCGAAGGCGACGATCGTGTGCCCGGAGATGAGCCGCTGCGGGGTGTCGCGCACCCGCGCCGCCCACTGCCCGGGCACCGCGCTGCCTGCGCCGGCCTGCTCCAGGTAGGACGGCGGGATGTCGCCGGGCTGGGCGAGGCCGAAGTCGGCGAAGTAGAAGGTGTGGCCGCCCATGGCGCCCGCCGCGATCTCCCCCGGGTCGGTCTCCAGCTCCATCGCGTCGTCCCCGGAGATGATCGGCAGACGCGGGTCCACCCGGCCGCAGGCGGACCCGGTCAGCGCCTCCAGCAGGGTGTTCACGCTGGTGGTCCGGCCGGTGTAGATGATCAGGTTCGGCGGCTGCGGGCCGGCGCAGCGCGCGCTGAGGGTGTGGCCGAGCACGCCCAGCACGGTGGGGCCGCCGTCCGCGGCGCTGGCCGCCGCCGCCTGCTCGGCGTCGGGGAAGGGCACGTGGACGGCCGGCGCGGCGCGGGGCAACCGGCCCAGCTCGGTGCTGACGTCCTGGGCGAGGTTGTCGCTGTAGTGGTCGGCGTTGGCGCCCTTCGGGCCGTTGGCCACCCCGGCGGAGACGATCAACGGCCGGACCGGCTCGTCGCCGCGCCCCTCCCGCTTCATGATCTCGGGGATCGCCCGCGCGATGACGCCCGCCTCCCGGCGGTTGGTCGGCCCGACCCGGAAGTACCAGTCGAACGCGCGGCGGGTCTGCCCGGGCGGCCCGACGGGCCGGGTGAAGCCGTCGTCGGAGGCGGTGGACGACACGATGGGGAGATGGGTGGTTCCGCTGAGTGACGCCACCGCCTGGCGGGCGGCGGAGGTGCTCTGGAACAGGCCCAGGACTCCGGCGAGCCCGGGATCGGCGCGGGCCACCGCGTCGATGCGCCCGGCGACGGTGAGCGCCCCGTCCGAATGCCAGCCGACGTTGGCGACCAGCAGCCGGATCCGGGACCGGGAGCGCGCGCCCGGGGCGTCCGCGGCGGCGTTGATCGCCGCCTGCGCGAGCTGGGCCCCGAGCAGCTCGTTGAGTCCCCCCTGCCCGACGGTCGTCGGCGAGTCGGCCTGCCCGCCGCCCGGGCGGGAGTGCAGCCCGGTCAGCGGCGCCGCGACCACCACCGTGTACACCCCGCCCTTGCCGGCGAGCGCGGCGTTCTGCCGACCGATCGTGGTCAGCAGCGCGACGAGATCCGGCGAGGTCGCGTCGAAGGTGTACGCACCGTCGCTGAACCCGATGCACTGCCCGTCGTGGGATCCCACCCAGGTCGCCGCGGCCGGCAGCGCCGTCACGGGGTCGGGCGCCTGACAGGTGCGCGACGATCCCGATCGGCCCAGCCCCGCGCCGAGGACGGCCCCGGCGGCGACGGCGCAGGCGAGGACCACCGCGGCAAGCACGTACGGCAACCGGCCCCGCGGGCGGAACCGGCGCCCCGCGTCGTCGACGTCGCCGTCGCCGTTATCAGCCTTGTCGGCGTCGGCTTTGGCGGGGTCGGCTTTGGCGGGGTCGGCTTTGGCGGGGTCGGCTTTGGCGGGGTCGGCTTTGGCGGGGTCGGCGGGGTCGGCGGGGTCGGCGGGGTCGGCGGGGTCGGCGGGGTCGGCCTTATCGGCTTCAGCGGTCGGGCGGGCCGAGCCGGTGGCAGTCTCGATGGTTGCGCCGGTAGCGCGCGTCAGGTCGGTCAGGCCCGGGGGCTCCGGGGGCTGCGGAGCGGTCCCGGAGGCGACCGCCGGCTTCCGGCCGCTCCCCTCGGTGAGAAGCGCGGCGTCGACCTCACCGTGCCGGATCAGCTGGGTCAATGCGAGCGTGACCTGGGCTTCCAGGTTGTCGGCGGTGCGGAAGGTACCGACGGTCACACCGGCGGAACGCAGCCGTTCCCGGAATGCCTCGACCAGCTCGAGATCACGATCGGTGAGACTGCGCGGAATGGGGGTGTCCTCGTGCAGCAGGAACAGCAGCCGGGGAATCCCGGTCTCGACCGCCGTGAGGAACTCCAGTTCCGTATAGGAGACGGGCGTGGGATGCGGCAGGCCCGCCGGCGGGCCGGGGAACCCCGCCGGGTCGCCCGCCGGCCGGCCGGTTGCGGGCTCGCCGGCCGCCGCGGTGCCGTCGCCGTGCAGTCCGCCGGCCACCAGCGAGCCGTATCGGAAGCCGATGACCCCGATGTACACGTCACACCCACGGACCTGCTCCTGACAAAAGGACGCGGGCACCTTGCTGACCGCGGTGAAATCCTCCATCGAGATGGCGATGTGCCCGCTACGGCGCACGGCGTCCGACGCCGCCCGCACGAAGGCCCGATCAGCCGGATACCTGTTCATGTCCGACGTGTGACTGACAAACACCCGCAGGCCGACGCGCACCCCATTCCCCCGTACGTCGTGGGAAGTACCTGACCGGACAGTACCTAATGGGCGCCCGCAACCCGCCGCACACGGACCAGGCCCGGCGAAGCCGGGCGGGGGCCCGGCGTCACGGTCGCGGGATGAGCCGGAATGCCGCCCTCCGCCCGCGTCCTGCAACGGCTCGGCCCGCGCCGCGAGGCGTACTTCGGCCGCAACGAACGCCTGCGCGGCGCGTGGACCGACGAGATCGTCTACGCCCTGCTCGCCGACGAGTGGGCCGCCCGCGGCTCGGCTACCCGGCGGTGAAGGCCATGATGTAGGTGGCCGGATGGGTGGCGCCCGACTGGTCGAGGACCGGGCCGCCGTCCCAGCGCAGCGGGACCGAGGTGAACGTGTCCGGCGGGGTGACCAGGACGCGTACGGGGAGGAACGCGCCGCTGTCGCCGGGTTCGGTGACCAGATATGTCAGGTTCGCCGAGGCGTGGGCGCCGGGTGGCAGGTCGATCTGGCCGGGTCGGACGAGCGGCGATCGCACGACGTCGTAGGTCGATCCGTCGCGGGCGACGAACTGCACGCCGGGGTATCCGGTGACGGTGCAGCGCCGCGGCGACCGGTTCGTCACGACCACCGGGCGCTGATGCTGCCCGCCGTCCGCGCCGTCCGCCGCACCGAGCGTGACGGTCAGATCCCCCGCCTCGCACCGCGGGACCGACGACGCACCACCCACCGCGGCCACCGTCGGCGACGAAGAGGTCGCCGAGGACGGCCGCCCCGTCGACGAAGGGACCGCCGACGAAGAGGCCGCCGACGCGGACGCCGGGAGCGGGCTCGTGTCGGTGGCCGCCGTGGAGCCACCACAGCTGGCGGCGGACAGGAGGGCGGCCAGCGAGATCGCCACCAGGCCAGGACGCCCACGGGGTCCAGCACGCATGTCACACCTCCACACTCGCCGGCCCGAGCCGCGCCGGCCCAAGCCTCGTCGACGACGGCCAGGTGATCATCGTCATGGACGCCGGCCGGCTCGTGTCCTCCGCCACCCACCGACGCACGCCAGCAGCAGGCCCACGCATCCGGCCGACCGCCATCCGGGGCGTAGGCTCGACGTCCCGTCATGAAGTCCACCGGTGTCCGAATCCCGCCGGAAAGCGACTATATCGACAGGTTCCTCCGATGGATCCTTCGGGATCACCACGTCGGGTACCAGCGGGCGGTTCCAGTCTCCGGCGATCCGCCGGCCACCCCACGGTGAAGGTCCGACCAAGAGCCGGGACGATTTGCATCGAAAATCGATATGGTTCGCCTGTGGACCCCTCGCGCACGGCCGGCCGGCTGGATCTGGATCTGGATCTGGATCTGGATCTGGACGAGCTGACCACGGCGATCGAGGACTTCAACTCGATCTTCATTCGGCTGCCGGCGGTCCGCCGGCTCGCCTTCTCGACCCTGTCGGTGCTGCACACGCTGGCCCGCCGCGGGCCGCTGCGCCTGACCGACCTGACGGCGACGGAGCCGCTGGGGCAGCCGGCGCTGACCAGCCTCGTCGGGAAGTTGGAGCGCGACGGGCTGGTGTCCCGCCGCCGGGATCCGAACGACGGGCGCGCGGTCCTGCTGTCCCTCACCGAGCGGGGCCGGCAGATCGTCGACGCCCGTCACGCCGACCGGGTCGCGAACCTGGCGCGCCTGGTTGACCGGCTGGACGACCAGGAACGCGCCACGCTCACCGCGGCGGTGGGCGTCCTGACCCGACTGACCGGGATCGCGGCGTCCGACGAGGCCGCCGGCCCCGCCCAGCGACGCCGGCCGGAGCCGCAAGGCCCATGACATGCAGCAGGACGCCACCCGTGTCGACCGGATCGTTCCCGCTCGCGCAGACCCCGATCCACGTGTCCGACGAGGTCCTCGACGACCTGCGCCGCCGGCTGCGACGTCGGTGCGCTGGTGAGCGTCCCCGGATCGGCCACTACACCTGGGCTGCAGCTCCACCAGTGGGCGGACGTCAGGGATCGGAGTCGGCCTGGCCGTGTAACCGGGCCCCATGTGGTCCCGTCGCATGCGTGACGGTGCCCTCCGTGCTCGCCTCGCTCGGTCGCATGAGGATTCGCCCAGCTATGGACATCCGGACGCGAGAACGGTCGCGAGGGCCTCCTTGACCAGCATCGGGCTTGCTTCCATGGTGTGGAAGTCGGCGACGACGACACGATCCGGCTCGATGCCCTCGGCGGCGAGCACGTCGACGGTCTTCGCGATGCGAGGGCTGGCCACCGCCTGGTCGAACGCCTCCAGCGGGTGTTTGACCACCAGGGCCGCCTGCCGTGGCCCGCTCGCGACGAGGCAGGACGGCGCCGGTGTGGCGACCTCTCGCATGGCCGGTTGGGCCTTCAGCCAGCCGGCGAGCGCGCGTTCCGCGCGGTCGGGCCCCGGGGTGAGCAGGCCGTGGCGGAGCACGCCGAGAAGGTCGCGGGCGATCCGCCAGTCGAGGAGCGGGTGGTAGGCCATGTTCGTGTAGTCGCGCAGGCACTGATAGCAGGACGACATGCAGTCGTCCGCGTGGCCGGCGCGCTCCAGGACAGCCAGGTACCGCTGCACGGTGTCGAGGAATCGGCCGAGCTCGTCCGCCTCGCCCAGGTGGGAGCTGAAGCCCGCCCCGTTCTCCAGGGTGTCCGCGAGGAAGGCGTAGAAGGTCTGTTCGCCGCCGCGGGCCGCGGAGTGAATGCCGGCGATGATCTCCTGCGGTTGGATGTCGAGGTGCTCCGCAGCGGCGCTGCGCAGCAGGAACGCCAGCGAGTACCAGGCTGTCCGCAGACCATGGGTGAGGTCCGCCGCGACCCGCGGCGCCACTCTGCGCAGGTTGAGCCGCAGTCCCCCCGCCGGCGGCGTGGGCGTGTACGAGCCGAGGAAGAACAGATCGGTGTGCAGGACGGCACCGAGCGCCGCCCGAGTGACCTCCCCCCTGGGCACCCGGATCCGCGGGTCGTCGAGGTGGTCGACCACCGTGGTTTCCAGATATCCACCCCAGTCATGGCCCGCGCGGGCGAAGGTGAACATCCGTCCCAGGTTGTCGTTGACGATGTAACGATCTCCCTGGCCGGACAGGGCGACGAGGTTCTGCTGTGTCGTCTCCTCCCGCAGCCGGTCGAGGTCGCTGGTGACCCGGGCGACGATCCGGCGCGGCGACCACGTGAACGCGCCGTCGAAGTCGCGGGCCGCCCCGGCACGGAATCCCAGCGGCTGGCGGACCTGCACCACCCGGTAGCCGCCCCGGCCGCACGCCGGACAGAGGGCCACAGCGTCGATGTCCACCAGCTCGTCGACATGGTTGCAGTCCATGCACAGGCCGAGATGACGCTGCTGGACGAGTGGCTCCGGCAGCGGCGAGACTCCACGGTATGACGGTTGGAAGCTGGTCACGCCGACCACCGTGTGCACCCATCCGTCCCGGACGATCTCGCTGCCAGGGGCGAACTGGGACAGTGCGATCGACAGGTCACGATCGACGACGTCGTCGGGCGGCCACGGGAACGACCTCGTCGGCCTGGACAGGTGCAGCAGCCGGACCTGCGTGGGGAACCCGAACATCGGCAGCCAGCCGGATTCGGCGAGCCGCTGGCTCAGCGCCTCGTGGCCGACCACGCGCGCGGCCACCTCGTCGATCGCGTCGGGCAGCCGCCGGACGCCGTCGATCGCCTCGTCGACCGTCGTCGGGACAGCCGCGTGGGCCGACAGGGCGTGGAAGGCCGCCGCGACCGCGTCGGTGTTCGCCGCCAACCAGCGCCGGATGTGCCCGCTGCGTGACGCCCATTCGTCGATCGTGCCGTACTCTCCATGGACGTTCGGCTGCCGACCGTCCACCCGCAGATCGTCGGGGAGGTCGCGGAACGCCTCGCGGAGGATGGTCGCGCTCAGCGAGCGCTCGAAGATCTCCCGTTGGCCCATCGCCAGGTACGGCGCAGGTGTCGGATCGTTGGTGATCGCCGTCGGGTTCTGGAAGTAGTGCTCGTCGTGGCTGCGGCCGCGGCAGACGGTCAACGCGACGGCGACCGGCGAGCCACGCCGCCCGGCCCGTCCGACGCGCTGCTGATAGTTGTAACGGGTGGGCGGCATGTTCGCCATCGCGACGCTGGCCAGCGCCCCGATGTCCACGCCGGCCTCCATCGTCGTCGTGACGGACAGCAGATCGAGCCCCTCGGCCAGCGGGATCTCGTCATCGAGGAACACGTCCTGGAAGATCGCCTGGCGGCGCTGGCGTTCGGTGCGGCCGGTCTGGCCGGTCAACTCCGCGCAGGCCAACCGGAACCGGCCGCGCCCGGTCGACGCCTTCCACCCGTAGTAATCCTCGCCGGAGTCCCTGGGCGGGCTGCTCGCCTCCTGCAGCCCGGTTCGGCACTGCGTGCAGACGAGGCTGCCCGGATGCAGATGCTGGCGGCGGCAGCCCGGACAGGTCCAGGCCGCCTCGGCCGGGCGTCGCACCACGACCTCCTTCGGATCGACGAGGTAGCCGCGGACCGCCTTGTCCCAGCCGTGTTCCGCTCGTGCCTCGACCTCGCCGGCGTCGAGGCCGTGTGCCTGGCCGACCGCGCGCCAGAAGGCCCGCAGCCGTCCAGGCGGGCGCGAGCCCTCGTCCCGGTATCCGACAAAGCGACGCAGCTCCGCGAGGATGCGGATGCTGGCGCGGGCGATCGCTGTGGGGTCGGTGGGATCGAGGGTGAGTCGGCGGGCTCCCGGCCGCATGTCCAGCCAGCCGAGGCCGAGCGACTCGAAGTCACGGCCCGCGCCGGAGAGCAGGTTCTCGATCACGTTTTCCAACAGGTCGGCCTCGGCGCCTTCCAGACCAGAGCGCTGCGAGTCGGTGAGCGTCCCGCGGACGGCGGGAACCGCTCCCGACCACTCGTAGAACTCGTGCCATTCGTCGTCGCCGTACTTCTGCCGGGACGGCTGCGGCCCAGCGGGATTCACCCCCATGCGGACAAGCCGCTGCTGGATTTTCGGAACCAGCGACCGCAACGTCGGAGGCTCGACGAGCTGGGACTCCACCGCCGCCGTCACCGACTCGTCGCCGCTGATCCACGCGAAGACCAGCGTCTGGAAGGTGACGCCGAAACGCTGGCTCAAGCGGTCGTAGGCCGCCTTGTTCTCCGGTGTCTTTGCGCCCTGGGTCCACCGGCGAGCGGCCTCGATGTCGACTGCGGCACCGTCGTCCTCCCCGAGGATCTCGACGAGGAGCAGCCGGACCAGGTCCTGGTAGTGGCGCAGCCCGACGCCCGCGGCCATCTTGGCGGCGTCCTGCCGGCTGTCCGAGAACAGCAGAACCTTGCGTTCCCGTTGGTCGAGCTGGCCGGCCAGCTCGGTGACGAGCACCTGGTTGATCTTCTCGAAGCCGGTGCGCATCAGTCGCAGCGGCGACCGGTAGCGCAGCGGGTCGGTGGGCGCGAGCGGACGCGCTCGAGACGCACCCTTCCTGTACATGATCTCCCAGTCGGCGCCGCAGGCGGGGCAGCGGGTGGGAAACGGCGGGATCGTGCCGCGGTCGACGCCCGTCCCTCGCTTCGCCGAGACATGGAAGCTCCAGCCGGTGAAGCCGTGCTCCCCGTTACTCAACCGGCCGGTGGTCGGGTCAAGCTCACTACGCCGGAAGGTGAAGGTCAGCTCGCCGCGCTTCCAGGAGGCGTCGTCGTCGGCCTGCTGCGGCTGCGTGGAGGGCCAGTAGACGATGTAGTTCGCCGCCGTGCGGTCGACGGCAGCCTGCTCTGGCAGCCGCGTGAGCTCGGGAACGTCCGGGAACAGCTCGCCACGGAAGGTGGCTCGCTCGGTCTCGGCCGCGACGGTGAACCCGCCGAGCATGACGTCTCCGCAGCTCTGGCAGAAGACGAGTTCGAGCACGCGACCGCCGCAGTGACACCGGTCCCGCGGTTGGGCGTAGAGCCGGCCGACGGTGCGTGCCCGCCCGCCGTTCGCAACGGGGGCCGCGTCGACCAGGCCAGCCGGGTCGTCCGGGTCGTCGACGGCGGAGCAGGCTGGGTCGGTGCATGCCCAGATGCCGCTGACATTGCGGAAGAACAGGTGCGCGCGGATCTTCGGCAGGGCGTCGGCCCCATCGGCGGCGCCAGCCGTGCGCAGTGTTCCGAGCAGGCCCCGTAGCGCCGTCTGGCGCTCCGGTACGGCCACAGCGGGAAACAGACGGGCGGCGAGATCGGATGCTGTGCGGGTCACCGACCCACCGTGGTCCGGGTCCTGCAACGCGGCGCGCAACGCGTCTGGGGCGCCGGTGCGTCCGAGCAACTGGGACGCGTCCGGCGGGGTGAGATCGGCCGGACCGGCGGCGGCGCCGAGCTCGGCGGCGGCGCCGCTGAGGTCGATGGTTCTCCGTGATGGGTTGATTACCCTTCCGGCGACGAAGTCGAAGCTGTCCGCGTCGACGGCGAAGAACTCGGAAAGGAAGCGGCGATCCCGTTGCGGGTCCAGGGAGGCCGATGCGGCGAGGATCCGCAGTTTCTCCGGCCGGCCGGCGATCCCCAGCCGATGTCGGAGGTTGCGCAGCAGGTAGGCGACCTCGGTGCCGGCGGTGCCACGGTAGAGGTGCAGCTCGTCGACGACCAGGGTGAAGCAGTTTTCGGGTTTCCGGGCGAGCCAGTCCCGGGTCGTGTCGAAGAAGTTCTGGTCCCGTGCCCGGCCCAGCATGATGTTGAGCATCGAGTAGTTGGTGATGAGGATGTCCGGCGGCGCCGCCGCCATGTCCCAGCGGGAACGCATCTCGGCCCCGTCGAGCCGGGGGACGAAGTGGCGGGCGTCACCGCCGGTGCGCCAGGCCTGCCGGGCGCGTCGCTCGGTGGCGCGCAGATATCCCCGCAGCTCGGAGAGCTGCCGATTCTCGCCGGGCTCGCCGGTGACGGGGGTGGCGCCGGTGTAGCGGCCGAAGAAGAGCCGGTGGCCGCCGCGGTGGCGGTCCAGCCAGCCGCGGGCCTCGTCGCTGTCGAGCGCCCGCCGCAGCCGCACCAGCTGGTCGTCGACGAGGGCGTTCATCGGGTAGAGCACGAGGGTGCGCACCGCCGCCGGGCGGCCGGTCTCGCCCTGTCGCTGAGCCTCGAACGGCCCCGACGTCCGCCACCAGGGCACCAGCGGCATCGAGCCGCCGGTCCAGGCCCGCGACTCGGCCAGCAGGCTCGCGATCACCGGCAGCAGGAAGGACTCCGTCTTCCCGGACCCGGTACCAGCGGTGATGACCATGTTCCGGCCCGGTTCAAGCCCGGCCGCCAGCGCCTGTTCCTGGTGGATGTAGAGGCTGCGGCCCGGCGGCAGCAGGCCGCAGGCGGCGAATTCGGCGAGTTCCGGCGGCGCGCCGACCCGACGGCCCGACTCCGCCGGAGAGCAGCCGGTCGTCACATATTCGGGCCGCAGCTCGATGAGCGGCTCGGTGTAGATGCCGCCGGGCCGGTCGAGCAGGGCCCGCCGCTCGCTCGCCAGCCGGTCGTCGGCCAGACCGAACGGCGTGTCGTAGTACCGCAGGTAGGCGCTGCGCAGCGCGTCGAACGTGCCGTAGACATCGAGCCCGGACCGGCCGCCGTTCATGCACACACCTTCAGAGTCGAGGACAGTGATGTCGCGATGCGATCGGCGACGTTGCGCGGCACACCGTCGTACATCACCTGGCCAGGTGTCCGGTCGAGGACGGGCGGAAGCCCTGTGCACAACACGGCGATCCGCCGGTGCGCGAGCGGCAGCGGCATCCCGCTGTCGACGGACAGCACTCCGACCGCGCCGTCGCCCTTCCCTTCCTCGAACTCCCAGCGCAGTGGTTGGCTCGTTTCGCCGCCCACGAGATACCTGCCTTCGGCCGGGGTGGTCCAGAACCACCGGTCGCCGCGGCAGAGGAGGTATTCCTTGGCTGTGCCGTAGGTCTCCCGCTGGTAGAGGCCGTCGCCGAGGTGACGGCGGTCGGCAGCCTGGAAGGTCATCGTCCGGCGGTTCCAACGGGCCATCGGCGGTCCCTGGCGCCCCGGTGGCTCCGCCGGCCTCCCCGGTTCCACCGCACGCAGGGTCGCGCTGCGCCGGACCGCCGCGTCGGGCTCAAGGGGCAGGCCGCCACGGGCCGCCGCCGCAGACAGCCGCTGGTCGTCCTCATAGACCAGCCACCAGGTGGACGGCATGGGAAGCTGGCCCCGGCTGTCGTTGCGGTGGACGACAACCCGTACGCCCGCCCCCATAGCGGCCTCGAGCTGCGCCTCGCGGACCACTCCCGTAAACAGGGCGACGCTCTCGCGACCGGGGAGTGTGGCCAGCCCCGAAGGCTGTGCCTCCCATTGGCGTTGACGCCAGTCGACCGCGAGAACACCCAGTTCGTTCATGGTCAGAACCAGCCGGCGCGCGCGGGTGAGGTCCGTCGGGTCGACCCGGTCGCCCGCGTACCAGGCGATGGTCCGGTACAGGGAGGCAAGCGACCCGCCTTGGCGATCTGCCAACCAGGCGAGAAGAACATCCGGATCGAACGTCACCGTGTCTTCCAGCCAACCTCGTGAGTGATCATGCTTCGATGGTTGAGGACGGCCTGCTGGTAGCGCCGCCAGGCCTGCTCGTGCGGCTGGCCGGCCTGGCTCGAGAGCACGAAGTGCGCCCATGCCTGCGCGTCGGCGGCCGTGAGGCGGCCGATGTTCGGGGAGTCGTCACGTAGCTGGCGGACGATCGTGCTCGATCCGGCCGCCGCCAGCCACACCGCCTCCCGCGGCGGGATGACTCGGTAGCTGAAGGCCCGCAGGGTGGTGCCCCGCCGCGTCCACCACCGGGGCGCGGCCGGTTCTCCGACGGGGGTCACGTGCCCGTCAACGTGGAGGAAGTACACCTTCGCTCCGTGCGGAACCGTCAGCGACCGGCCCGAGCCGGCGGGCAACCCCTCGATGTCGCCGGCGGTGGTCGGACACTGCGGCGGGTGCAGCGTGAACCGCCGGGTGAACCCGCCCGCTTGCACGGTGTAAGTGCCCTCGGCGAGACCGAGCGACCGGAGCCGGATGACTCGGCCGGTCGGCGGGGGGCGTAGGCGTCGCCCGTTGAGCAGGACCGGGGCCGCGGTGTCGAACCCCGCGGGCAGCGCAACGTCGGGGGGACCCTCGAGGAGGTAGCGAGACCCTCGCGCGCCCTCGCCACTCTCCCGGCCGATCCGCAGCCCGCCGACCAGTCGCAGCCGCGGCGAGGCCCGCACCGCCACACCGATCCCAAGCCGATCGAACACGGCGGTCGCCGCCGCAGCGTCGGTAAACAGCACGTCCCGCAGCACATGCCAACCCGGGAACGGGCCCTGCTCAGGGTCGACGTCGCCCACCGCGGCGCGCACCGCGTCCACCACGGCGCCGAGCCGATCGTCGCGCACGACGAACAGCAGCGGCTCGTCGGTGTCGACCGCGTCGCCGGCGACCCATGCGCCGGCCGCGTCGTCCTCGGCTGCGACCAGCAGGTCGCGAGGGCGTTGGGCGATACGCAGCCGGGTGCCGGTCGCCGTCAGGCCCCGTACCAGCGCCGTCTCCACCGCAGGCAGATCGCCGGTGAGGGTGTAGGAGGTCAAACCGGGCTCGGCGCGCACGGTGAGACTCCAACCGGCGCCGGTCAGCGCGTCGCCGTCGACACCGTCGACGATCGGTGCATGCCAGCCGGCCTCCCAGTTCCCCCAGTCGGCGTCGACGAATTTCGGTTGCAGGACCAGCCCGAGCCGTCCCGCCTCCATGGCCTGGCCGGGTACCTGGACCGGGATCGTCGGCCGGTGCGACGAGCCCGCCACCGCCGCGAGGATCCCGCCCAGAATCTCGTCCCGGTCCGATCGGGCGGTGGCGAGCGCTTCCTGCAGCGGAGGGGAGAGTCGCCCCGTGTCGAGTCCCTCCCAGCGACGCAGGGCCGAAACGAGTTCCGCCAGCGCCGCCGCCACCGCGGACCGCCCGAGCGGTGAACGGAAGAAACGCTCCAGTTCCGGCAGGTCACGTTCCCGGACGATGGCCTGGGACAGCGCAAGCACGATCCACGACTGGCTGCCTTTGCGGCGCCCGACGTCGGGAAAGGTGACGATGCCCCGCGCGCCGTCCTGCTCGCGCATCCACCCGCCGAGGATCTCCCAGTGAGCGGGGATCTGCTCATAGCTCATCCGCAGCCGCCGCAGGCTCTCCTGCTCGGTGCTGCGCGGCATGGGCAGACATTCGACGAGCCGCTGGTAGTAGTTGCTGGACCATACCCGGCCCTCGCGACGCATCAGGGTGCCGGCGAGCACGCAGACGGCGAGGAGCGGCAGGCAGGGCGGCGGCTGCACGCGCGTTCCCCGTTTCCAGGCCGACACGGTACGGAAGATGCCGTCGAAGATGTCGTACCGGTGATACCAGTCGAGCCGCGCCTGGACGGCTTCGACGAGATCCGGACCGTCCGGTCCGCGCAGCGCCTTCGCCTTGTCGTTGTCGACATAGAGGACGACCGGCCGGCCGGCCGCGCTCGGTCCGAAGAATTCCTCCGCAAGCCGGTCCTGCCACCACTGATACGGGTCCATCTACGGCCTCTTCCTCCCCCGGGACATCAGCCACGCACCGGCACCCGAAGCCGGGCAGGTGACATGCACCGCCGCGCAACGGCCGACCCCAACCAGTCCGACCATCACCTCTCATCATATTCCTCGTACGTTCCATTGCCGTTCATGCCTCGTCGGACAGCCCTGACCGGGCTCCCCGGTCACAGGTCCACGTTTCCGGCCGGCCGGCCCGGAACCCGATGCCGCGTCCCGCCGTCGTGAGACGCCGGCGTCGACAACCCACCCCGGCCATGCCCACCCAGACGGATCGTCTCCGCGGGGGTGCCGGTGGATCGTCTCCGCGGCGGCACGGAGCCCCGCCGCACCGACTGGTCTCATGGCATGTCCTCCGCCCCGACGCCGACGGCACACCCCCAGACCCCAGGTGCCGTGGCGCCGCACAGGTGCGCAGGTTTCCGCCTACACCGTTTCCGTGCGTCCCTTGTCGACGACGGATTCATCGGCGGAGAGTATCCGGCGGGAAGGAGCTCTCGACGGGAACGTGACCACCCGTCCCGATACTTTTTCAATCACCCGCCCAAGCGATCCCGCGAACTGGTCACCCAGATTCCCGGTCTCGTTGATGAGCCATCCCTGCGGGAACTCGACGAGATTCCGTGGACGGTCCGGGTCATCACTTTCGCGACCGAGAAGTGCGGAGGCTATCTCGCGAGCGCCCCGCAAACGATGGCAGCGGAGCCGGCCGGCCTAGCGTTGCCGGAGCCGACCCGTCTCACGCTCTGGCGCCGCGAGGCGGGGCCTGCGGCGGGTGGCCGGGGTGCGCAGGGACTCGTCGAACAGGACGCGACAATTGCGTCCCCGCCGCTTCGCCGCGTACATGGCGATGTCGGCGGCGTGCAGGATCGCGCGGGGGTCGGTCAACCCCGGGGCGGACACCGCCACGCCGATGCTCGAGGTGACCGGGGGGCCGTCCGACGGCGCGCGCACGGCGGCGGTTTCGACGATGCGGTCGGCGATCCCCAGCACGGACTCAGCCGAGGTGATCCCCTCGCACAGCACGGCGAACTCGTCGCCGGCGAGCCGGGCGACGGTGTCGCCGGGGCGCACGGCCCGCCGCAACCGCGTCGCCACCTCACGCAGCACCAGGTCGCCAGCCTGATGGCCGGCCAAATCGTTAACGGCCTTGAAGCCGTCGAGGTCGACGAAGAGCAGCCCGACCCGGTCCTGCCATCCGCCTGCCTCGGCCCGGGCGAGGGCCCGGCCAAGCCGGTCGAGGAACGACACTCGGTTCGGCAGGCCGGTGAGCCCGTCGCGCAGCGCGCGGCGGCGGGCGCGCGCCGCCCGCGCCGCCTCGAAGCCGCGCGCCGACACGACGGCGGTCGAGATCTGGCCGGCGACCAGGGCGACGAAGTCACGGTAGTCGCCGTCGAGCGCGAGCCGGTCGCTCAGGCCGGCCAGGAGCAGGCCGATCGGGTGGCCGTCGCGGCCGTTGGCGAACGGCACCGCCAGCGCTGACCTCGACGGCGCCGACCTCGCCAGCGCCGACCTCGACGGCGGCGAGCCCGATGACGGCAAGCCCGATGACGGTGTCACGCGCCGTGACAGCACTGTCGGAACGCGGATGCGTTGCCACGCTCGCTCGCGTCCTCGTCCTCGTGGCCGTTCGACCACTCCCCTCGCCGGCCGGTCCCGGTCGCTCGGCGGCCCAGGGCCGACCCTGCGGGCAGGCCGCGACCGCGTCACCGTCGGGCGGCCCTGACCTGTCACCGGCGACGCTCCTGTCCCGATCGCCCGCGCTCTCCCCGAGATTGCCGTCGCCCGCGGCGGCAAACCCCACCCCGATCCGCGTCGCGCCCGATTCACGTGGGGAGAACGGAGGGCCGGTCGGCGTCAGTTGCTGCCACCCGCCAGCTCGCCAGCGGTCCCCGCGAGACGCCGGGACGGCTCGTCGCGAGCAGCCGCAAGCTGCGCTTCCTCGGCCGCACCGGCGGCGGCAGGTACCGGGTCGACGATCCGGAGTACGTCGCCGCGGTGCTGTCCGGCGCGCTCAGGAAACGCGCTCAGGACAAAGGTGCCCGCATCTGAGCTTGTCGGGGCGTCAGCGCATCATCAGGGTGCCGCCGTCGACCGGGAAGATCTGGCCGGTCATGAAGCGGGCGCCGTCGCTGGCGAGGAAGGCGAGGACGGGGACGAAGTCGCGCTGGACGTCGCCGAGCTTCCCGCCGATCGGGATGCTGCGCGCCAGGTCGGCGTCGTGCGCGGCGAGCTGCTCGGCGGTCATCGAGGCGCGGGTCCGCTCGTACATCGGCGTCACGATCGCGGGGGCGACCGCGTTCACGGTGATGCCCTGCTTGGCCCACTCGACCGCCACGGTGCGGGTCCACGCGACGACGGCACCCTTGCTGGCGGCGTAGGCGGCCTTGTTCGGGTAGCCGAGCACGCCGGCGGCGGAGGCGAAGTTGATGATCTGGCCGCCGTGCTCGTGCAGGTGGGCGAACGCAGCCTGGTTGGTGAGCAGGGTGCCGGTGGCGTTGACCGCGAGGATCTTGTTCCAGTGGTCGAGGGAGAGCTCGGCGGCCGGTGCGGCGGGGGCGATGCCGGCGGCGTGGATGAGGACGTCCAGGCCGCCGAGGTGGGCGACCGCCTTCGCGAAGGCGGTGTCGACCGATTCGGGGTCCGTGACGTCGCAGGGGACGAAGCGGGCGCCGGCCTGCGCGGCGATCTGCTCGCCGGGATCGACGGTGATGTCGAGGGAGACGACCTGCGCGCCGAGACCGGGCAGCGTCTGCACGAGCCCCGCGCCCATCCCGCTGGCCCCGCCCGTGATCACTATGCGCCGCGCGTCAAGCCTGACCGCTGCCATGAAGCCGCCTCCCGCGTCCGTCCACACCGGTCGTCCGGTCAACGCGGCCGCCTGGTCCGACGCACAGCCCGGCCAGCGACACATCCCGGACGTTTCCTCTGGACGCTACTCCGCGCCTACCCGCACGCGGCGGATCAGCGGCCCTCGCGCCCGCCCGCGGCCAGGTGGGCGAAGTAGTGGGCGAACATCTTGGTGCCGCCGGCGGCCTGGGTCCAGTCGTAGTGCTCGTTCGGCGCGTGATAGCCGTGGCTGGGCAGGCTGAGGCCGAGCAGGATCACGGGGGCCTTCAGGTAGCGGTCCATGGTGAGCACGGCACCGATCGAGCCGCCCTCGCGGACGAACGCGGGGGTGACGCCGAAGGCGTACTCGACGGCCGCGCGGGCGGCGTCGGCGTGCGGGCCGGTGCGGGGGCCGAGGTAGGCGGGCAGGGCGGCCTCGAGCTCGACCTGGGCGTCCGGATGGCGGCGCTGGATGAAGTCGCGGACCAGCTCGAACACGGCATGGGGGTCCTGATGGGGAACGATGCGGGAGCTGAGCTTGACGCCGGCGCGCGGCGGGATCACGGTCTTCACTCCCGGGCCGGTGTAGCCGCCGGTGAAGCCGTGTACCTCGAACGTCGGCTCGCCCATGATCCGCGCCAGGACGGAGCGGACGTCGGTGGTGCGCAGCGAGGTCAGCCCGTGCATCGCCATGAAGGTGGCGACGTCGAAGCCGGACGCGACGAAGCTGTCGATCTCCTCGTCGGTCACCGGCGCGGCGGCGTCGGTGAAGCCGGGGATGAGCACGCGCCCGGTCACCGGGTCGAGGCACTCCGCCACGATCTGGGCGAGTTCGGCCAGCGGGTTGCGGGCCGGCCCGCCGGTGAGGCCGGAGTGGGTGTCGTTGGTGCCGGTCTCGATGGTCACCTCGAAGGTGACCAGGCCGCGCAGGCCGTAGTCGATGGCGGGCCGGCCGGCGGCGATCCAGACCGTGTCGGAGACGAGGACGGAGTCGGTGGCCAGCCGCGGCAGTTCCTGGCGGACGAAGGCCTCGAAATGGGGGCTGCCGATCTCCTCCTCCAGCTCCCAGACGAAGGCGATGTTGACCGGCAGCTCCTGGGCGATGGCGAACTGGGCGGCCTGCAGCGCGGTGAGCGCGGGGCCCTTGTCGTCGGTGCTGCCGCGACCGGCGTAGCGGTCCCCGGAGATGGTCAGGCGGAACGGCTCGGTGTCCCACTGCGCCGGGTCGGCGGGCTGGACGTCGAGATGGTTGTAGATCGTGACGGTGGGGCAGTCGGAACCGGCGATGTACTCGCCGTG
Source organism: Frankia torreyi (assembly GCF_000948395.1). GTDB lineage: Bacteria > Actinomycetota > Actinomycetes > Frankiales > Frankiaceae > Frankia > Frankia torreyi. Next base: position 32,362 of record NZ_JYFN01000030.1, read on the forward strand.
GACGACGGGATTGCCGGACGTGGGCACGATCCGGGCGGCGAGGCCGGCGTCCGTCAGCAGCGTCGCGGCAAGGTCGGCCGTGCGCCCGATGTCGGGCTGGTGGGCGGGATCGGCGCTGACGCCGGCAATCCCGACGAGGCGGGTGAGCCGATCCTCGAACTCGGGACGGCGGGCGGTGAGGTAGTCATCGAGCTGAGCGAGAGCGTCGGCCACGACGCGATCGTACGGACAGGTTCTGGCACGGGTTGATGGCCGCGGGCGGGGCACGGGAACAGGATGCGCATCGCCATCGTCGGAGCGTCCGGCAACATCGGTTTTCACCTGGTCCGCGAGCTGGCGGCCGACCGGCGGGTCGAGGAGGTCGTCGCGATCGCCCGCCGCCCGCCGCCCGGTTCCCCGTCCCGCGGTCGCCCGTCCCGCGGTCGCCCGTCCTCCGGTGTCCCGTCCTCCGGTGTCCAGCGGGGCAAGGTCCGCTGGCTGGCGCTCGACGTGGCGCGCCCCGGGGCCTTCGGCGAGCTGGAGAAGGCGTTCCGCGGCTGCGCGTCGGTCGTGCACCTGGCCTGGCTGATCCAACCTGAGCGGGCGACGGTCCGCACCGAGGCCACGAACGTCGCGGGGAGCGAACGGGTGTTCGCGGCGGCGCTGGCCACCGGGGTGCCGGCGCTGGTGTACGCCTCGTCGGTCGGCGCCTACCACCCCCGGGAGTCCCACCGGCCGGTCGACGAGAACTGGCCGATTACGGGGATCGAGACCTCCCCGTACAGCGTCCAGAAGGTCGCCGTGGAACACCTGTTGGACAGCCTCGAAGCCGATCATCCGGGGATCCGGGTGTCCCGCCTGCGCCCGGCGATCGTGCTGTCCGCCGCCGCGGCGCAGTCGCAGGCCCGGTACTTCCTCGGCCCGCTGGCGCCGCTCGGCCTGCTGCGCCTCCTCGGCGCCGGCGAGGGTCGGCTGCCGGTCGTCCCGGCCGTGCGCGGGCTGACGTTCCAGGTGGTGCACTCCCGCGACGCCGCCGCCGCCTTCGCGGCCGCCGCCACCAGCCCGGCGGCCCGCGGCGCCTACAACATCGCCGCGGACCCGCCGATCACGCCGGAGACGCTGCCCGACATGCTCGGCGGGCGCGGGATCCCCCTGCCGCCGGCGCTGCTGCGCGCCGCGGTCGGCGCCGCCTACCGGGCCCGGCTGGCGCCCGTGAGCCCCGGCTGGATCGACCTCGCCCGCGGCGTCCCGCTCATGGACACGGGGCGGGCCCGCCGGGAGCTCGGCTGGGTTCCCGCCGTGGCCACGAGCACGGTCCTGCGCGAATGGCTCGTCGGCGTCAGCACGGGCCGGGGCGACGAGACCCCGGTCCTGCGCGGCGCCGCCGGCTGGCTCGATCACGCCCGCGGCGCGCGGCGCGCCCTGTCCGGCCGCGGCGGAGGGCGGATCTGAGACCCGCCGACCACCGGTGCGGCTACTACCTGTTACTACCTGTGGCGCAGGGCGTCTACCTGTGGCGCAGGGCGTCGCGGGCCCGGTCGACCAGCGACGCGAACGGGCCGACCGCCCACTGGGCGAGGGGGGAGCCCACCGTGCTCGGGTGGGGGTGGGTCGGCGCCAGGCTCTCGACCGCGCGCAGTTGCCGGCCGAGCTTGCGCCGCTCGTCCTGGCTGGTGGCCGCCCGCACCGCCGGGAACTCCTCGAGCTCCTCGCGCTCGGCGTGATCCGACACCGCCTGCTCGAGCGCCGCGAGCTGGCGGTCGAAGTCCGGGCCGGTGACGTCGAGCTTCTCGAGGGCGGCCAGCACCTTCGCCGCCTGCTTCTCCTCGTGGTTGCGGGCCCGCACGACGTCGGGGCCGGCCGACCGGCGCGACACCGGCCGCAGCACCATCTCCTCGCCCGTCTCGTGCACGGCGAGCAGCGCCCGCAGCTCGCCGAACGCCCTCCTGCGGGGCTCGCCACGCTGCATACCGACCGCCGCGAACAGGTCGCGGATCCGCGCGTGCTGCGCGAGCAGAACTCCCACGATGTCGTCCTCGGGCAGCGTCGCCGCCTGTGCGCGCTCCCGCTCCGCCAGCTTGATCGCCATGCCAGGTCTCCGTCTCGCTTCGGGATGAGCCGACCGTTGTCGTCCGATGGGGACGCCTCCGGGATGAACCGGGACATCCGGCTGGTCGCCGGCCGGCGACCACCGCGGCCGGCCCGGCCGGGGCCGACGNGTCAGCGCTACCCGCTCCCGCGGGCACAACACGCCTGCGCCGACCGGCCCGTGGGCAGCGCGCCGCCGTCGCCGCCGGTCCTCGCCGGCCTCCCACCTCGGTCGTGTTGCGACGCGGTCGTCAGATTCGCTCGCTCTGACGTTGTCGGCCGCCCCTTGCGCTGCTCCTGAAAATGTGACGTACTTGTCAGAAGATCGGGACTTCTCCACGGAGCGGATCGGCCGTTGTCCCCTAGGAGGATCACATGCTGCCCGCCAACGCCCAGATCGTCTCGGTAGACGATCACGTGATCGAGCACCCACGCGTCTGGCTCGATCGCATGCCCGCGAAGTACCAGGACGTCTGCCCGCGCATCGAGCGCGCCGAGGACGGCAACGACTGGTGGATCTACGAGGGCCGCCGCGCCGGCAACTTCGCCCTCAACGCGGTCGCCGGCAAGAGCCCGAAGGACTACGGTCTGGACCCCCGCAGCTACGACGACATGTTACCGGGCTGCTACCGCATCGCCGATCGGCTGCGGGACATGGACGAGGAAGGTATCCACGCGCAGCTCTGCTTCCCGAACTTCGCCGGCTTCGCCGGCAGCGTGCTCGCCGCCTCGCAGGACCTGGCGCTCGCCACCGAGACCGTGCGCGCGTACAACGACTTCATCCTCGACGAGTGGTGCGCCGCCGCGCCCGACCGGCAGATCCCGCTGATGATGGTGCCCTACTGGGACGTCGAGGCCGCCGCCGCCGAGATCCGGCGGACCGCCGCCAAGGGCGCGCGCAGCATCACCTTCCCCGAGCTGCCCGACCGCCTCGGCCTGCCGTCCTGGCACACCACCCACTGGGACCCGGTGCTCACCGCCGCCAGTGAGACCGGCCTGCCGATCTGCCTGCACTTCGGCTCCGGCGGGTCGCCGCAGTGCTCCCCCGAGGCGGCCACGACCAACTTCACCGTCGCGATCTCGCTGTTCGGCCTGAACTCCATGTCGGCGACCTCCGAGCTGCTGCTCTCCCCCGTCTTCCACCGCTTCCCGCAGATCAAGATCGCGCTGTCCGAGGGTGGCATCGGCTGGATGCCGTACATGCTCGAGCGCATCGACTACGTGTGGGAGCGTCACCGCTGGTACAACGACGTCAACACCGAGGTGCGGCCCAGCGAGCTGTTCCGCGACCACATCTACGGGTGCTTCATCGTCGACGAGGCCGGCATCGAGGCGCGCCACCGCATCGGCGTCGACAACATCATGTTCGAGAGCGACTACCCGCACTCCGACAGCAACTGGCCGAACACCCGCAAGCTGCTCACCGAGGCGCTGATCAACGTCCCCGACGACGAGGCCCTGCGCATGGTCGAGACCAACGCGCGGACGCTCTACAACTTCCCCCGCACCACCTGAGATCCCCCCGCACCACCTGAGATCCCCCCGCACCTCCTGACGGTTCGCACATACCACTCCGAGGCGTGGGACCGGCCACTCCCCAGCCGGTTCGCCGGCCGGTCCCACGCAAAGGCCCTGGCCACGGTTCTGACGTCGGCGGCGTGAAGGACGTCCCACCGCGGCGGGCCGAGGGCCGGACGTATCCCGGATGTCTGTCCGCGCGGCGAGCGCCATCGGCTTGCGACTCCTCCCGTCGGCGACGGCAACGCGCGCGCCGCGCCCGGTGAACGCGCGCTGCCGGCCCGGCGGCCGATCCCTCCCGCGCGGTTCGCGGCACCAGGAGAAAAGGCGAACCGATGAGCCAGAAAATGTTCACCACGCAGGAGATCAGCGACTTCGTCGACGAGTTCCGGGCCAATGGCGGCCGACCCGCCGGAAAGTACACGGGGGCCACGCTGCTGCTGCTGATCAGTGGCGCGGAGGCCGACGGGACGCCGCATGTGAGCCCGCTGAACTTCTACGCCGACGCCGACCGGTACTTCGTCTACGCCGTGAACCCGGGCGTCGACGAGGACCCGCGCTGGCTGCACGACCTGCGCGCGAACCCGCAGGCGACCATCGAGGTCGAGGGCCGGACGCTGCAGGTCACGGCCACGGAGGTGCACGGCGCGAAGCGCGACGAGATGTACGCCCGCCAGGCCGCCCGCTACCCGCAGTTCACCGAACTGCAGGCGGCCGTGACCCGCCTCATCCCCGTCGTCGAGCTCCTGCCCACCGGCTCCTGATCATCTCGTCACGTCTCGAACACCGCGCGCCGGGGGCGTTCCCCCGGCCGCGGCCTCGCCGAACGTTGTGTTCCGCCGAACGTTGTGTTCCGCCGAACGTTGTGTTCCGCGCAACCGCACCACGCGTCCGGGCGGATCCCCGGCCTGCGTCGATCTCCACCAGACCCGACCTGCGCCGACCTGCGCCGTCACCACTGCCGGGGACACCCTGGCCGCGACAGCCGCCGGGACACAGAAGTTGAAAAATTCTGCAACTAGCGAGATGCTCATCTCGGGCGAGCCGGAGATGAGCCCCGCCCACCGAGACGGACGTGCGAGAGGGGCGGCGGGTGACGGGGCGGGTGCCGTTGTACCAGGCGAAGGCGGAGTTCTTTCGCATGCTGGGTCATCCGGTGCGCATCAGGGTTCTGGAGCTGTTGCAGGACGGGCCGATGCCCGTGCGGGACCTGCTGGCGGCGATCGAGGTGGAGTCGTCGAACCTGTCCCAGCAGCTCGCGGTGCTGCGCAGGTCGGGAATCGTCACGGCGACGCGGGAAGGTCCGACGGTGGTGTATGCGCTCGCCGGTGGGGACGTGGCCGAGCTGATGCGGGCGGCGCGCCGGATCCTGACGGAGATGGCGGCCGGACAGGCGGGGCTGCTGGCCGAGTTGCGGGAAGCCGAGGCGAGCGCGTCGTGAGAACGGGATGCGCCGGGGCACGGCGGCATGCGCCGATGTTCGCGGGCCGGGCGTGACGGTGTCGGGAGCCGCGGGGGCGGCGGGGGTGAACGCCGCGTTCAGCGTGATGATCTGGGTGCCGTCCGGGGCGCGGCCCGTCATCGACACGGTGATCGCCGCGGCGCCGGGGCCGGTGCTCTGCCATGCGGACGAGCCGGATCCGGGGGGCGGCCGCCGGGTCACGTTGGACGCGGACAGCGGGTCGACCCTGAGCTGGCTGATGCGGACGCTGCGGGAGCGACTCGGGGCGGATCTCCTGCGCGTGGAGGACCCGGTCTTCGTCGTCGCGTCGACGGGCAAGCTCACCCAGTCCCTGTNCNCNNCNNTGACCACNGGGCACGATCTCGCGCTCCTCGACGCGGACGCGGACCGGCGGGTGATCCGCCACCTGGCCACCCACCCGACCCACACCGACCTGTTCACCGGGCGACCCCGCCGGGTGGCGCTGCTCTCCGACGCCAGCGCCGTGCTGGACTTCGAGCCGCTCGCTGCCGAGGCGGCCCTGCCAGCGGTNGANTCCCAGGCGGNCCACCTGCACCGGGCGACCGGTCTCGACGTCATCCCGATGCCCATCGCCGCCCGGGACGCCGCGGACCTGGGCCTCGCGATCGGCATGCTCGCACCCGGATTCGCCGCCACGGTGCTGGTCCACACCCACGTCAGCCACATCGACGCCGTCCGCGCCGCGCTGCGCTCCGCCGCGGTGGTGCAGCCGACCCCCCATCTGCTGCTCGACACGGTGAACGACGGTCTCGCGGTGGCGGCCGCGGCGGCGGTCCTGACGCATCTGCGCGGGCGGGGCATCGCGCCGGAGCGGGCGCGGATCGCCCTGGTGGATCCGCGCCGGGGCGGGGATCTGGCCGGGCTGCTCGTCGGCACCGGCATCCACGACCTCACCCTGTACGACCCCGTCGCCTACGGCATCCAACCGCTACATGACCTGGCCGGCCGGCTCGATCTGATCGTGGATCTCCTCGGCCTGGCGTCGCCGCCCGAGCAGGCTCCGGTGCTGCGCACCCGGCCGGAGGCGCCCCCGCCGCTGGCCCGCGCCACGTCGGGTCCCCGGCCGCTGCACGCGCTTCCCGGGTTGCTGCGCGCGGCGCTGACGGCCCGTCGCCCGATCACGTTCTCGGCCCGGGTCGCCGCCGTGCACGCGCTGGTCGGTCAGACGCCGCCCGGCCGGCTGCTACCGCCGCTGGAGCACCCGCGGCTCACTCCCGCCGTCGCCGCGGCCGCCCTGCACGCCCTGTCCGTCTCCGAGTAGAAGGTCCTCCTCTTCACGGCTTCCCGGCGTCGGCTTCCCGGCGTCGAATTCTCTGCGTCGGAGTTCCGCGGCTTCCACGACTTTCGCGGCTTCATGTTATGAAGAATCTTTCAATTTCTCATCTCATCGACGAGGGAGGTGTCGATCCACGCCATGAGATCGACCGGATGGTCCGAACGCTCGATCACCCACGTGGCCCGCGGCCGCGCGGTCGGTCTGGCTCGGGGGGCGTCGCTGCGGCGGCTGTTGCCCGGGCGAGCCGAGGTGGCGCGCATGCGGCGCCGGCCCGGCCGGGACCTGCTCGCGGGGCTCACCGTCGCCGTCGTCGCGTTGCCCCTGGCACTGGGCTTCGGCGTCGCCTCCGGCCTGGGGGCGTCCGCCGGCCTGGCGACCGCCATCGTCGCGGGCGCCGTCGCCGCGATCTTCGGCGGGTCGAACCTCCAGGTGTCCGGTCCCACCGGGGCGATGACCGTCGTGCTGGTCCCGATCGCGCACCGGCACGGCCCTGCCGGGGTGCTGACCGTCGGGCTGCTGGCCGGGATCCTCCTGCTCGGGCTCGCGTTCCTGCGCGCCGGACGGGCCGTGCGCTACGTCCCGGTCCCGGTCGTGGAAGGTTTCACCGCCGGCATCGCCGCGGTGATCTTTCTTCAGCAGGTGCCGGCCGCCCTGGGGGTCCACGCGCGCGACGGGGACAAGGTGGCCCTGGTGGCCTGGGAGGCCGTGGTGGACTTCGCCCACCACCCGGACTGGACCGCGCTCGCGATCGCGGCCGGGGTCGCGGTGAGCATGCTCGCCGGCTCCCGGCGGTGGCCTACGATTCCGTTCTCGCTGCTCGCCGTGGCCGTCGCCACGATCGTGGTCGCGGTCGGCGGCGGGGAGGTCGCAACGCTCGGCGCGCTGCCCGCCACCCTGCCCCGTCCCTCCCTTGGGTTCCTCGATCTCACCGCGGTGCCGTCCCTGGCCTCCGCCGCCGTGGCGGTGGCCGCGCTGGCGGCGTTGGAGAGCCTGCTCTCGGCCAGCGTCGCCGACGCGATGACCGTCGGAGAGCGGCACGACCCGGACCGTGAACTGTTCGGCCAGGGCCTGGCCAACCTCGCCGTTGCGCTGTTCGGCGGGGTGCCCGCCACCGGAGCGATCGCCCGCACCGCCGTCAATGTCCGCTCGGGCGCGTCCTCCCGGCTCGCCGCCCTCACCCACGCCGTGACCCTTGCCGCGATCATGCTCGTCGCCGCGCCGGTCGTCGCGCGCATCCCCCTCGCCGCGCTCGCCGGGGTGCTCCTCGCGACCGCCCTGCGGATGGTCGAGATCTCCGCGGTGCGTGCCCTCGCCCGCGCCTCCCGCTCCGACGCCGCCGTGCTGGTCCTCACGGCCGGTGCGACCCTGGCCTTCGACCTCGTCGTCGCCGTCCTGCTCGGACTCGCCGCCGCCGGCGCCCTGGCCCTGCGGCAGATCGCCCGCAGCGCCCGCCTCGAGGAGGTGCCCCTCGACCCCGACGACCATCACGAGGCCGAGTACACGCTGCTCGCCGAGCACATCGTCGTCTACCGCATCGACGGGCCGATGGTCTTCACCGCCGCCCACCGTTTCCTGTCCGAACTCTCCGAGGTCGCCCCCATCAGGGTCCTCGTCCTGCGGCTCTCCCGCGTCAGCACGATCGACAGCACCGGCGCGACCGTTCTGCGCAACGTCATCGACCGGCTCGAACACCGCGGTATCACCGTCTACCTCTGCGGTCTTCGCCCGGAGCACACCGGCCCGCTGGCCGCCATCGGACTGCTCGACCGCCTGCACGGGCGGGGCCAGATGTTCGACTCCGCGCCCGCCGCGATCCGGGCCGCCCGCGACCACCTCCACGTCCTCGAGCTCGTGCCCACCAGCGAATCCTGATCATCTCGGGAGTCGTTGCGGACTCCGGCCGGGTGGCTAGAGGCTCGTGGCGAGCAGGACACAGCCGGCGAGGAACACGGCCGACGACAGCGCGTAGCGGGCGACGAACTGCCAGCTTCGGGCGGTGTGCCCCGACGCCGCGACGATCGAGCGCAGCTCGACGTACGGGCCAGGTGCGCGCAGGAACCAGCCGGTGACCAGCACCTCCTCGTCCACGAAGGCGTCCGCCCCGGTCAGCCCGAAGAAGGTCCGCGCGCCGGGGAACGGCTGGAGGTAGACGATCGGCACGAGGCCGCTGTCGTCGGCGAGGACGAAGTCCGGGGAGGCCACGTAGCCGCCCCGCCCGACGATCCGGCCCCGCAGACTGACGGGCACGGCGCCGACCGGTCCGGCGTCGAGGCGTTCGAGCAGGCTCGCGGCCTCGTCCACGGGCTCGGGCGCGCCCAGCGGGCTGCGCAGCGCCGCGCGGACGACCAGCAGCAGCCCGCCGGCGGCGACCAGCGCCGCGACCGTCCGCGGGCCGCCGACGTCCGGGTTGTGCTGGGAGAGGGTGAAGGCGGCGAACAGGCACGCCCAGCCGACCAGGTAGATGGGGAGTTCCACCAGGAACCGGCCGCGGGCCACGGCCCGCTCCCCCGGCCGCGCCGCCGCGGCCACGCGCACCGCCCCCCAGCGCGTCGGGGCGCCCGGCAGGCCGCTGCGCTCGAGGGCGGCGATGCGGTGCACGACGAGCGGATGGGTGGCGAACAGTTCCTGCCAGCGGGCCCACGGGCTGGTGTTCTCCCAGCGCATTGCCGCGGCGATGCGCTCGGGCGGCAGTCCCGGGCCGAGCAGCCCGGCGGCGGGCAGGCCGCCCGGACCGGCGATCCCCAGCGCGCCGGTCGACCGGAGCCGGGCCCCCCGACGGGCGAGGCGGCGGGCCTGGCGCTTCTCGTCGTCGGCGCGCAGCGCGGCGATCCGCGCGGCCCGCTCGCGGCCCACCTCGTCGATGCCGTAGGCGATGCGCACCAGCGCGGAGCACAGCGCGTCGCCATCGCCGGTGGCGCGGCAGGAGGCGTGGTCGGCGCCGAGCTCGCGCGCCCGGGCGAAACCGAGCAGCGCGAGCTGCGCGACGAGGTAGGCGGCGAAGGCCAGCAGCCGGTTGACGTCGTTGCCGCCCGACCCGTTCGCCGCGCGCCCGCCGGCCGTCGCGAAGTAAAGGACCATCGGGATGAGGCTGGCCACGGTCATCACGGCCACGTCCCGGTGCGCGACGTGGCCGAGTTCGTGCGCCACGACCGCCTCGACCTCGCGGTCGTCGAGACGGTCCAGCAGCCCGCGGGAGATCCACACCCGGCTGTCGCGGCGGGTGCGGCCGAAGGTGAAGGCGTTCGGATCGCCGTCGTCGACGATGCCGAGCCGGACCAGGGGCAGGCCCGCCGCCTGGCACTGCCGCGCGACGATCGCGGCCACCGGCTCGTCGCTGCGGTAACCGTCGGCCGTGCGGGCGAGCTCCGTTGCCGGAACGAGCCAGGCGATGACCCACGGCGCGACCAGATACTGGACGGCGACGACGCTCACCCCGCCCGCCACCGCCCAGCCGAAGGGCACCGGCGAAAGGGCCGCCACCAGCCAGCAGGCGAGGACCAGGACGCCGCCCAGAACGCAGAGCACGGCAAGCAGTCGGCGCCGAACATGACCTCGCACGAGAATGTCCCCGCCAATCCCCGAGAACGGCCGGACGGCCGAAACGGATCCCAATGCTAGAAGGCGGGAAGAACCGGGGCACCCCGTTTTGCCCATACCGAGCCGGCGGCGCGACGCGCGTCGCGCCGGTGGGTCGCGCCGGTGGGTCGCACCGGTGGGTCGCGCCCCTGCGCGACGACGAGGGGGTTGCTCTCACACGCTCCTCACACGCGCTGCGTGATGTTCTGCAGGCGGTACCCTCGTCGGCTCCGCCGCGGCAGACCAGCCCCTGTCCCCCACCCGGAAAGAGCACTCGATGCGGTCGAAGTCCCACCGCCGGATCCGTGGCCGTGAGCCCCTCGCGCCCAAGGTCCCCGAGATCACGGCCCTGTTCTGGGTCATCAAGATCCTCACCACCGGGATGGGTGAGGCCACCGCGGACTTCCTCGCCGGGGTGAACCTGGTGCTGGCGGCGGCGATCGGCCTGCTCGGTTTCGTCGCCGCGCTCTGGCTGCAGTTCCGGTCGCGGCGCTACCAGGCGCCGATCTACTGGTTCGCCGTGGTGATGCTGGCCGTCTTCGGCACCATGGCCGCCGACGGCCCGCCGCTCGGCCACGTCGGCACGACGATCTTCTATGCCATCGTCCTGGCCGCGGTGTTCTACCGGTGGCAGCGCAGCGAGGGGACGCTGTCCATCCACAGCATCGTCACCCGCCGCCGGGAGACCTACTACTGGTGCACCGTGCTCGCGACCTTCGCGCTCGGCACCGCCCTCGGGGACCTGACGGCGAGCACGCTGCACCTCGGTTTCCTGCCCTCCGGCATCATGTTCGCGGTGATCATCGCCCTGCCGGCGATCGCCTGGTGGCGGTTCGGGCTGTCCGAGGTCGCCGCGTTCTGGCTGGCCTACATCGTCACCCGCCCGCTCGGCGCCTCGTTCGCCGACTGGCTCGGCAAGCCGCACGACCGCACCGGGGTCGGCCTCGGCGACGGGGTCGTCAGCGCCATCGCCACCGTCCTGATCGTGGCTCTCGTCGCCTACGTCGCCGTCACCCGCCGCGACATCCAGCGCCATGAGGTCCCACCCGCGGTCATCCCGGAGCCCACCCGACCGGAGGTCCCGCAGGACCGCGCGCTGCAGCCACGGACCGACTGGTAGCACGGACCGACTCATAGCACGGACCGGCCGGTCGCGACGCCGGCCGGTCCGGGTGGCGCCGTCCGGATGCTCGGCCGAAGCGGGCACTTTCCGGCGTCTGTGACGGTCCGGCTTCATGCTCTTCACATCCGCGGCCCCTACCTTGGGTGCATGAACAGTCACTCGGAGCACGTTCTCGGATCCCGGCGCGGCGGAGAGTGCCGCGATGGGTCCTGAGGATCCGGCGCCGGCGGCGCCCGCTCCGGCGGACGGCGCCCCGCCCGCCGGGGTCCCGGGGCAGCGGCGCCGGCCGGGCGCCGCCGCCCGAGCCCTGCCCGCGGCCAGCAAGATCCCCCAGGTCACCCTGCTGTTCTGGATCACGAAGATCATCGCGACGACCCTGGGCGAGACCGGCGGCGATCTGCTGGCCCAGACCATGAAGGTCGGCTACGCCGCCAGTTCGATCATCTTCATCGCGTTGTTCCTCGCCAGCCTGACGGCCCAGGTCCGCGCCGACCGTCTGCATCCCGGGCTCTACTGGACGGTCATCCTGGCGACCAGCATGGCCGGGACCACCATGTCGGACTTCGCCAACCGCACCCTCGGCCTGGGCTATCCCCGCGGCGCGGCGATGCTGCTCGCCCTGCTCCTGCTGCTGTTCGCGGCCTGGTGGCGCTCCGGACACACCTTCGACATCACCCGGCCCGTTACCTTCCGGGGCGAACTGCTCTACTGGACCGCCATTCTGCTGTCGAACACGCTGGGAACCTCGCTGGGCGATTTCCTGTCCGACAGCTCGGGCCTCGGTTATGCCGGCGGAGCGGCGCTGATCTGGTCCCTGCTCGCGGTCATCGCGGTCGCCTGGTACAGCCGCCGCCTCCCGACCACGCTGCTGTTCTGGTCGGCCTTCGTGCTGACCCGCCCGATGGGCGCGACCCTGGGCGATCTGCTCACCAAGCCGACGGCCAAGGGCGGCCTCGCCTACGGCACCGCCGGCGCCTCGGCGATCCTGTTCGGCGCGCTCGTCCTGCTGGTCGTCCACGGATACCGCCGGCAGGCCCGCACCGCCGCGCGGTGAAACGGACCGCCCGCATTCCCGGCCGCCCGCCTGCCCAGCCGGGAATCGACGCTCACACGGCCTTCACATCGTCGTCCCGGCAGGGTGGGGGGCGGCGGGTCGGTGATCGGTCTCTCCCGCTGCCGTCGTGTCGCCGCCCGGGTGAGAGGGATCTGTCGTGTCCAGCGATATCGCGCTGAATATTCTCGATCCGTCATCGATCGTGTCCTCCGTCGGACTTCTCGGCCTGATGGTCGTCATCTTCGCGGAGACCGGTCTGTTCGTGGGATTCTTCCTGCCGGGTGATTCGCTGCTATTTCTCGCCGGGGCCTTCTGCGCCGGCGACGCGGCCGCGTCCGGGCCCCACCTGCACCTGCCCACGGTGCTGCTCGGCACCTGTGTCGCGGCGGTCGCGGGAGCGCAGACCGGCTATCTCGTCGGCCGGCGGGCCGGGCCGCGGCTGTTCGACCGGCCGAACTCCCGGTTCTTCCGGCAGGAATACGTCGAGCAGGCCCGCGGGGTGCTCGACAAGTACGGATTCGGCAAGGCCGTCCTGCTCGCCCGGTTCGTGCCGGTCGTCCGGACGTTCCTCAATCCGCTGGCCGGCGTCGTGCGGATGCCGGTGCGGGTGTTCACGACGTTCAACCTGATCGGCGGGCTGCTGTGGGCCGCCGGAGTGACGCTGCTCGGCTACGCGCTGGGCCAGACCATCCCCATCGAGCGCTACATGATTCCGGTGTCCCTGGTGATCGTGGTGCTGTCGGCCATACCGGTGCTGCGCGAGTACCGCGCCCACCGCCGGGCGCGCACCGGGCAGGCACCCGGGGGGGTCACATCATCCTCACACGACCAGTGATCTACCATGCTGCCGGTCAGGCTCCGCCCGCCCGCGGCAGCGAGCCCGGGCCAGTGCCGCATCCCAGACCTGTGCCGCCGTTCGAACCGGCGCCGCCTCCCGGACCCGCGCCGCATCCCGGGCCGAGCACCGCATCCCGGGCCGAGCACCGCACCGAGACCAACTAGGACAGCCATCACGTGAGCGCGATCAGCGTCGGACAGTCCATCATCCTCGGCGTCGTCGAGGGACTGACCGAGTTCCTCCCGATCTCCTCCACCGGCCACCTGAAGATCGCCGAGGGGCTGATGGACATCCAGGTGGACGACAAGGCGGTCGTCGGCTTCACCGCCGTCATCCAGGTCGGCGCGATCGCGGCCGTCCTCGTCTACTTCTTCGCCGACATCCGCCGCTTCGTCACCGCCTGGGGCCGTGGCCTGGCCAACCCGGCGGCGCGGGCGAACCACGACTACACGTTCACCTGGTGGGTCATCTACGCGACGATCCCCGTCGTCCTCGTCGGGCTGGCCGCCAAGCCCCTCATCGACGGACCGCTCGCCTCACTGTGGGTCGTCGCCGCCTCACTTCTCGCTGGCAGCGCGCTGATGTGGTTCGCCGACCAGTACGGCCGGCACAAGCGCGGCGAGGACGACATCTCGCTGCCCGACGCCATGATCGTCGGAACCTCGCAGATCCTCGCCCTGCTCTTCCCGGGCTTCTCCCGATCCGGTGCGACGATCTCCACCGGTCTCATCCGCGACCTCGACCGGGTCGCCGCCACCCGGCTGTCGTTCTTCCTGTCCATCCCGGCGCTGACCGGCGCCGGTCTGTACGAACTGAAGGACGCCGTCGGCGGCGGCGTCTCGGCCGCGCCGCTCGCGGTGGGCACGCTGGTCTCCTTCGTCGTCGCGTACGCCTCCATCGCGTGGCTGCTCAAGTACGTCGCCCGGCACAACTTCAACGCCTTCATCCTCTATCGCATCGCCGTCGCCGTCCTGCTCGCCGGCCTGCTCGCCGGGGGCGCGATCAACGCCTGACCATTTGCCGTCCCGGCTTCCTTCTGTCCCGGCTTCCTGCTTGTCCCGGCTTCCGGCCGGGCCGCCGAGGTGTGGCCGCGGGTACGATCGGGCACGTATTCCCGCGGTACACACATTGCTCCTGCTGCCGAGACGGGTGAGGCCACGTGGCCGAATCGGGCTCCAACACCGAGCGCATGCGTTCCTTCGTCGAGCTGGTGCAGGGTCAGGGCAGGGCGGACCTCGTCGAGGAATTCGTGCACACCGACTTCCGCAATCACACGGCGAGCCCGGGGCAGAGTCCCGACCGGGACGGTGTGCGCGTGGCCACCGAGGCCCTGCACGCGGCATTCTCGGACTTCCAGGTCGAACTCCTGCACTGCATCGGTGCGGGCGATGTCGTCTCCACCCACAAGGTGTTCCGTGGTCGGCACACCGGCGAGTGGTTTGGCGTTCCCGCCTCCGGCCGGCCGGTCGAGTTCGCCGTCATGGACCTCACCCGTTACCGGGACGGGCTCATGTTCGAGCACTGGGCCATCGCCGACGCGCTGACGCTGCTGCAACAGACCGGGGCTCTCGGCTAGCCACCTCCCTCGCCGGCACCTGCCGTCGTCGCCTTCTCCGCCGATCCGCCTTCTCCGCCCTATCCGCGCGCCCTCTCGACCGCGGCGGGGAGCCGGCGGATCGAAACCTCACCCCCGTTGACAGCTGGGCATGCCGCAACTTCGAGGGCTCGGCCGAGGGACGCCGTAATGGCCGTTCCGCCACCATTCCACCGGTCTCGACCGCGCCCACAGCCTCCTTTCTACACGACGTAGAAGGTGGGCCGCGCAACAAGTCACGCCGCACAGTCAACCCAAGGTGATTATCGCCACGATCCAAGTGTCGACCGGCGGTGGAAAATCGATCGCAGAGGCCGGCCACAGCGCGGATGCGGACTCCAGGAATGCACCGGAGTCCACCCAGAGCGAAGTAGGTGAGCGGAGACGGATCGTGACCACCGACGGCACCCGAACCGGGCCTGCCGGCGAGCCGGACCCTCTCGGGCCGGACCGCACGCTGCCACGGCGTCCTCCGTCTGACCCTGCCCGGTGTCCACCCGGACGCCGCCTGGCAGCAATCGCGGCGCAGGCCGTGACGCACCCCCGAGCCATGGCACGCCCCTGAGCCGTGGCGCCACCCCAAGCCGTGTCGCAGCCCCGGGACAGGACGCGGCACAGGAGCAGGACACGCCGGCGCGTCGCCAGGCCGCGTACTGCAGCGAGGCCGCCGCGAGGCCGACAGCGCGAGGCCCGGTAGCGCGACGCGGGAAGCCCGCGACGGCCCCCGCCGGGGCAGCGCCGGCCTGGGCAGCGCCGGCCTGGGCAGCGCCGGCCTGAGGCAGCGCCGGCCTGGGCAGGCAGCCATCCCCCTTCCACCACCGAGTCCCGAAGGTGGCCCATGACCGTCCTCGACGACAGCACCGCACCCGGCCTCGTCGGGCCCCCGCACTCCCACGGCCCGCGCCGTGACCCCGCGCCGTTACTGCCCGATCCCGAGCCGGTGCGCATCCTCGGCACACCGGCGGCCAAGACGTTCGACGCCGAGCTGCAGCGCGATCTGTACCGCCGGCTGGTCCTCGGCCGCCGCTTCAACCAGCAGGCCACCACGCTGACCCGGCAGGGTCGGCTCGCCGTGTACCCCGCGTCCACCGGCCAGGAGGCCTGCCAGATCACCGCGGCGATGGTGCTGCGGGAGGTGGACTGGCTGTTCCCGAGCTACCGCGACACCCTCGCGGTGGTGGCCCGGGGCGTGCGGCCGCTGGACGCGCTGACGCTGATGCGTGGGCACGCCCACAGCGGCTACGACCCGTACGAGCACCGGATCGCGCCGCTGTCGACGCCGCTGGCCACCCAGGCGCCCCACGCGGTGGGCCTGGCCCACGCCGCCCGCCTGCGCGCGGCGACGGATCCCGCCGCGGCCGAGGACCTGGTCGCGCTCGCCCTGGTCGGCGACGGCGGCACCAGCGAGGGCGACTTCCACGAGGCGCTGAACTTCGCCGGGGTGCTGGGCGCACCCGTGGTGTTCCTCGTCCAGAACAACGGCTACGCGATCTCCGTGCCGCTGGCCAGCCAGTCCGCGGCGCCGTCGCTCGCCCACAAGGCGGTGGGCTACGGCATCGCCGGCCGCCTGGTCGACGGCAACGACGCGCTGGCGATGCACAGCGTGCTGTCCGCGGCGGTCGAGCACGCCCGCTCGGGCCGCGGACCCGTGCTCGTCGAGGCGGTCACCTACCGGCTGGACGCGCACACCAACGCCGACGACGCGACCCGCTACCGCAGCGCGGCCGAGGTCGACGCCTGGCGGGCCCGCGACCCGTTGACGCTGCTGGAGGGGCATCTGCGCGCCGCGGGGCTGCTCGACGATGCGGGCGTGGCCGCCGCCGCGAAGGCAGCCGAGGTCCTCGCCGGCGAGATCCGCGCCCAGTTCGACAACCCGCCGGATCCCGACCCTGACTCCCTGTTCACCCACGTCTACGCGCGGCCGACGAGCCAGTTGCGCGAGCAGGCCGCCGAGCTCGCGGCACGCCTCGACGCGGACGCCGACGCCGCCCTCGCCGCCGCCACGGACGCCGAGGACGAGGCCCGATGAGCACGACGATGGTGGCGGCCCTCAACGCGGCGCTGCGTGACTCGCTGCGCGAGGACGCCAGCGTCCACGTCCTCGGCGAGGACGTCGGCACGCTCGGCGGTGTGTTCCGGGTCACCGACGGGCTGGCCGCCGAGTTCGGGGCGCAGCGCTGCCTGGACACCCCGCTGGCCGAGGCGGGCATCCTCGGTACCGCCGTCGGCATGGCGATGTACGGGCTGCGGCCGGTCGTGGAGATGCAGTTCGACGCCTTCGCCTACCCGGCGTTCGAGCAGGTCGTCTCGCACGTGGCGAAGATGCGCAACCGCACGGGCGGACGGATGGGCCTGCCGATCACGATCCGGGTGCCGTACGGCGGGGGCGTCGGCGGCGTGGAGCACCACAGCGACTCCAGCGAGGCGTACTACGCGCACACCCCCGGCCTGCACGTCGTCACCCCCGCCACCGTCGCCGACAGCTACGGGCTGCTGCGTTCGGCGATCGCCTCGGACGACCCCGTGGTCTTCCTGGAACCGAAGCGGCTCTACTGGTCGGCGGCGGACTTCTCGCCGGCCGAGGTCTCGACGGCCCAGGTGCCGCCGATCGGCCGGGCGATGGTGCGCCGGCCGGGTACCTCGGCGACCCTGCTGACCTACGGCCCGTCGCTGCCCGTCTGCCTGGAGGCGGCGCAGGCCGCCCGGGCGGAGGGCTGGGACCTCGCGGTCGTCGACCTGCGCTCGCTGGTGCCGTTCGACGACGAGACGGTCTGCGCGGCGGTGCGCGCGACCGGCCGCGCCGTCGTCGTCCACGAGGCGGCGGGCTTCGCCGGCGTCGGCGCGGAGATCGCCGCCCGGGTCACCGAGCGGTGTTTCCACCACCTCGCCGCCCCCGTGCTGCGGGTCACCGGCTACGACATCCCCTATCCCCCGCCCATGCTCGAAAAGCACCACCTGCCCAGCGTCGACCGCATCCTCGACGCCGTCGCCCGACTCCAGTGGGAGCAGTGAGCCCGTGGCCGCGGTACGCGCCTTCGCCCTTCCCGACCTCGGTGAGGGGCTGACCTCCGCCGAGGTGGTCCGTTGGTTCGTCGACGTCGGGGACGTCATCACCGTCGACCAGCCCGTCGCCGAGGTGGAGACCGCCAAGGCCGTCGTCGAGGTGCCCTGCCCCTACGCCGGCGTCGTCACCTCGCTGGCCGGCCCCGCCGGCACCGGCGTCCCCGTCGGCGCCGCGCTGATCACCGTGGCCGTCGACGAGCCGGCGACGGCCCCCGCGGCCCCAGGTTCCGCCGCCAGCTCCGGATCGGGGACCGGGTCCGGTTCGGGGTCGGGGACCGGGTCCGGTTCGGGGTCGGGGTCGGGGTCGGGGAACATCCTCGTCGGCTACGGCGTCAGCACCGAGCCGTCTCGGCCCCGCCGCCGACGGGTCGGCACCATCCCGACCCCGCGGCCGGCGATGCCCTCCGGGCCGTCCCGATCGTCCGGGCGGTCCGGGTCAGCCGGGTCTGCGGGATCGGCCGGGTCTGCGGGATCGGCCGGGTCTGCGGGATCGGCCGGGTCTGCGGGATCGGCCGGGTCGGCGAGACTGGTCGGCTCGTCGGAGCCGTCGGGGTCGGCCGCGCGGACCGCGGTCGCGGTCGTGTCGCCGCTCGTGCGCCGCCTCGCCCGCGACCACGGCGTCGACCTGCAGGGGCTGGCCGGCACCGGCCCGGGCGGGTTGATCATGCGCCGCGACGTCGAGGCCGCCGTCGGGGACAGGCAGGCCCCCGCGCCGCACCCCGCCGAGTCCGATGCCACCGTCGTCCCCCTCGACGCGATCGGGCGGCGGGCCGCGGAGACGTTCACCCGCAGCCGGCGCGAGGTGCCCGACGCCACCTGCTGGGTCGACGCCGATGCCACCGGCCTGCTCGCCGCCCGCGACGCCCTCAACGCCGGCGGTGCCGAACCGAGGATCGGGCTGCTGGCGATCCTCGCCCGCGTCTGCGTCGCCGCGCTGCTGCGCGCGCCCGAGCTGAACTCCTCCGTCGTCACCGACACCGGCGGCCGCGCCACCGGCGTGCGCCGCCACGGCGGCGTCCACCTGGGGTTCGCCGCGCAGACCCCGCGCGGGCTGGCCGTGCCGGTGGTGCATCACGCCGAGGACATGTCCACGGCCCGGCTGGCCGCCGAGCTCACCCGGCTGACCGCGGCCGCCCGCGGGGGCCGGCTCACCCCGGGCGAGCTGACGGGTGGCACGTTCACGCTGAACAACTACGGCGTCTTCGGCGTCGACGGGTCCACGCCGATCATCGCTCACCCGCAGGTGGCGATGCTCGGGGTCGGCCGGATCGTCCCCCGGCCGTGGGCGGTGGACGGCGCGCTGGCCGTGCGCAGCGTCGTGCAGCTGTCGTTCACCTTCGACCACCGGGTGTGCGACGGCGCCACCGCCGGGGCGTTCCTGCGCTTCGTCGCCGACGCCGTCGAGGACCCCACCGCGCTGCTGCGCCACCTCTGAACCCCGTCCGCGCCACCCATCCTCGCAACCCCATCAGCACACGACCAGCCATGCAGCACACGACTCGCCACGCAGCACACGACCTTCCACGCAGCGCCCGACGACGGGCGCTGCCCGATCCGGTCCCAGGAGGTCTGACTTGCCTGCCCAGGCCCGCTACACCTACCTCGGCCCCGAGGGGACCTTCAGCGAGGCCGCGCTACAGACGCTGCCGGAGGCGGCGACCGGCGAGCTGGTTCCCTCCGCCTCCGTGACGGCGGCGCTGGACGCGGTACGCAGCGGCGACGCGGCCGGCGCGCTGGTGCCGATCGAGAACTCCGTCGAGGGCGCCGTGACCACCACGCTCGACGAGCTCGCCACCGGCAGCCCCCTGATGATCTATCGGGAGGTGCTGCTGCCGATCAGCTTCGCCCTGCTCGTGCGGCCGGGCACCACCCTGGAGGACGTCAAGACGGTCACCGGCCATCCGGTCGCCCAGGCCCAGGTGCGCCGCTGGCTCGCCGCGAACCTGCCGCACGCCGAGTGGGAGTCGGCCGCGTCCAACGCCGAGGGGGCGCGCCTGGTCCGCGACGGGCGCTTCGACTGCGCCTTCGCCGGGGAGTTCGCCGGCCGCCTCTACGGCCTGGAGGCGCTGGTGACGGACATCAACGACGCCGCCGACGCCACGACCCGCTTCGTCCTGGTCGGCCGCCCCGGCCGCATCGCCGCGCCGACCAGGGCGGACAAGACGTCCGCGGTGGCGTGGCTGACTGAGAACCACCCCGGCGCGCTGCTGGAGCTGCTCCAGGAGTGGGCCGTGCGCGGGGTCAACCTGATGCGGATCGAGTCCCGGCCCACCGGCGAGGGCCTCGGCCAGTACTGCTTCTCCCTCGACGCCGAGGGGCATGCCAGCGATCGCCGGGTCGGTGAGGCCCTGATGGGGCTGTACCGGATCTGCCCGAAGGTGCGCTTCCTCGGGTCGTATCCACGGGCCGACGGGGTGGCCGCGTCCGTACGCGCGCAGGTGTCGGACCGCGAGTTCGCCGCGGCAGCCGATTGGCTCTCCCGCTGCCTGGACGGCCGCGGCGACGAACGGGAGCCGTGACCGGCCGCGCAGGGGCGCCCGATACGGCCACCGCACCGGCCGGAAGGGGCCTGTCCGCACCGGTCCCACACCGCCGGGGCGGGCCGGCGCGCAGGACGCCCGGCGCCGTCGCGCAGGGCTCGCGCGCGGCTCGGCGCCGCCGGATCGGGCCGTGGGCCCATCGCCCGATCCGGCCACCCCGCGAGCCGGGTGGACCGGCGCGGCGGGCCGTCGCGGCGGTGTTCTTCCCGGGGTTCTTCCCGGACCACGGGACCGAATCCGCGGCGGCCGTAGTCTGCTTGTGAGCCGGACACGGAGCAGTTGCCGGTCCGGCCAGGCACGAGGAGACGTCACCGCGCGGTCGGGCGGGGCGCACGACCGGGAGCGAGGATGCGGTGAAGGTCGTGGCGATCGCCAGCTACAAGGGCGGGGTGGGCAAGACGACGCTCACCGCGAACATCGGCGCCGCCATCGCCCGGCTGGGCCGGCGGGTCCTGCTGATCGACCTGGACCCGCAGGCGAACCTCACCTTCTCCTTCTACCAGCCGGAGGTCTGGCGCACCGAGCTCGCCGAGCACCGCAGGACCGTCAAGGCGTGGTTCGAGTCGTGGCGGCCGGAGACCCTGCCGCCGCCGCTGGCCAGCTACGTGACGACCCCGCCGGTCGTCGCCGCCGCCGTCGCCGAGCGCGGCGGCACGCTGGACCTGCTTGCCTCGCACCTGTCCCTCGGCGACATCGAGATGAACCTCGCCGCCCACCTGGGCGGGGCGCAGGCGCACCGGTCCACCCGCCACTACTTCGACGTCTACCAGCGCCTCGCCACCGGGCTCGCCTCCCCCGGGATGGGCGGCTACGACCTGGTCCTCATCGACTGCCCGCCGCACTTCGGGGTGATGACCCGCGCCGCGATCGCCGCCTGCGACCACGTGCTCATCCCCGCCCGCCCGGACAACTTCTCCGCGCTCGGCATCGAGCACCTGCTGGGCAAGCTGCGCCGCTACGTCTGGGAGTACAACCGGGTCGCGGACCTGCAGTCCGGCGTGCATCCCGCGGCGAAACGCCTCGAGCCGCGCGTGCTCGGCGTCGTGCTCATGATGGTCCAGTACTACCGCGGGCAGCCGACCAGCTTCCTGCGGCCCCACATCCACCAGGCCGCCAGCCTCGGGGTCCCGGTGTTCGAGTCGATGGTCCGGTTGAGCACCCGCAGCTTCGCCGGCGCGGCCGAGACCGAGCTGCCCGCCGTGCTCAACCCGGACGCGCCCGGCGAGGTGGTCGGGGAGCTCGTCGACGTGGTCGAGGAGTTCCTGCGCCGCCTGGCCGCCGACGTCCGCTCGACCGCCTGAGCCCGGCCCCGGCGGCTCTGGCGGGTCAGGCGAGGGCGAGGGTGGTGAGGATGTCCGGGGAGAACGCCGCGGCGGACGGCGCCCAGGGGCCCGCGTGGACGGCACCGAGCGCGGCGCCGAGGTCCGGGCGCTCGCGCAGCAGCCTCGTCATCCGCCGGCGCTTCGCCGCCCGTTCGGGCAGGCCGAACGCGGACAGCAGATCGGTCAGCGCGGTGGCGAAGCGCAGCCGCGCCATCCGCTCGCCGCGTTCCTCGGCGTAGCCGCGCAGCGTCTGCGGGGTCCAGGTGGGGGTGTCGAGCAGGGCCTCGGCGAGCACCCGGGTGTCGCGCAGGGTGATGCTCAGCCCCTGGGCGGTGACCGGGTTGCTCCAGCCGGCGGCGTCGCCGAGCAGCGCGATCCCGGGCCGCAGCGGGTTGTCGGTCCAGGCGTCGGTCATGGGGAAGGTCGCGCACGGCCCGGCCGGGGTGGCCTCGGCGAGCGCGTCGGGGCACGGCAGCGCCGGCGAGCGGTACGCCGCCAGGAAACGCGCCACCCGCTCGGGCCCGTTGAACCGCTCGGGGTCGGTCGCGTGCCGGGCGATGTAGAGCCGGATCAGGTCGGCTCCGCGGGGCACGACGACGTACTGGTTGCGTCCGTCGACGCCGAGCGTCGTCTCGGCGCGGTCCCACGCGCCGCCGTCGTCGACGAGCAGCCCGGTGAGCATCACCCGCGGGGTGGTCACCGTGATCGGAATGCCGAGCGCCGTGCGGGTCGCGGAGTTCTTGCCGTCGGCGACGACGACCAGCCGGGCGCGCAGGGTGTGGTGCGCCCCGTCCAGCTCGTAGGTGACCGAGGGCGCCGGGCCCGGATCCACCGTGGAACGCCCGACCCCGCGCACGACGGTCGCGCCGGCCTTGACCGCGGCGGTGGCCAGCGCCTCACGCAGCTCCGGATGGCCCACGCCGATGATCCCCGGGGCTCCGGGCACGGCCGTGGACAGGTCCATCGCGGCGGCGCGGGCCCGTTCGACGGTCAGCATCTCGTCGTAGGGCACCATCCGGCTGATCACCGACGCACCCTCGGTGCCGAGCACCGTGTCGCCGAGGCCCAGTTCGACGGCCTCGCGGAACCCCCACGGTGCGATCGCCTCGCCGCGGATCTGGTCGCGGTAGACGCGCTCGCGCTCCAGCACCGTGACGCCCAGACCCGCCGTGGCGAGGCGGACGGCGAGCGCGCAGCCGCCCACCCCGCCCCCGATGACGACGACGTCGTTGTCCATGTCGGCCTCCCTCAAGGTCATGTCCGGGACGATTTACTATGGCATAATGACGGCGGGGACGGTCCAGGGATCTAGAGATCTAGAGACCCAGGGACCCAGGGACGGGAGGCGGCCGGTGGCACGCAGGCGCGGCGGGACGCAGCCGGCGCCGCTGACCCAGCGCGACGTGCTCGACGCCGCGCTGCGCGTGGTCGAGCGCGGCGGCCTCGACCGGCTGACCGTGCGCGCCGTCGCCGACGAGCTCGGCGTCACCCCGCCCGCGGTGCACTACCACCTGCGCGGCGGCGAGGACCTGGCCGACCGGGTCGTCGAGGCGGTCGCCGCCGACATCCGCATCGAGCTTGATCCGGCCGCGCCCTGGGTCGACCAGTACGTCGGGCTCGTCACCGCGATGGACGAGGCGTTCCGGCGCTACCCCGGCACGGGGATGCGAGCGCTGACGGCGTCGCGGCCCTCCGCCGCGGCGGGCCGGCTCACCGGCACGGCGCTGGCGATCCTGCGCGCCGCGGGCCTGGCGGAACCCGCGGCGGTCGAGCTGTTCACCGCCACCTACCTGCTGTTCACCGGTTGGCTCGCGGCCCGGGGTCTGATGGCGGCGGGCGGCACGCATCCGAGCCTGGCCGCCGCGGGCATGACCGGACCGGGCCTGGACGACCTCTCGACACTCGAACGCGCCCTGCGCCGGGTGCTGGCGACGGTGCCGGCGGCAGCGCCGCCCGTCGCCGACCGGATCGATCCGGCGGGCCCGGCGCGGCCCGCCCTCACGGAGGAGACACGACCATGAGCGACACCACCGTCATCGACGACTACTTCGCCGGCTGGAACAAGCAGGACACCGACGCGATCCTGGCCACCCTGACCCCGGACGTCGTGCTGGAGGACGTCCCGACCGGCCACGGCGCCACGGGGACCGACGAGGCCCGCGCGTTCATCGACAACGCGCTGAGCCAGACGGCGGGCACCACCTACGACGTCGTGACCACCCTGTCCGACGGGGCCACCTACGCCATCGAGTGGGTCATGCAGCCGGCGGGCATCCGCGGGTCCTCCTTCGGCTCGCTGCGCGAGGGCCGGATCGCCGTCAACCGCGACTACTGGAGCCTGCCCCGCAAGTCCGCCTGAGGGGCCGGGTCAGCCGAGCCGTGTCCGCCGAGCCGTGTCCGCCGAGCCGTGTCCGCCGAGCCGTGTCAGCCGACCACGGCGGGAGCCAGCGCCGCCGTGGTCAGGCGCCGCGGGCTGCCGCCGCCGTCGGCGGGCACGGTCCACAGGTCGCTGCCGTAGTCGCCGGGCAGGGCGTAGGCGAGGGTGCGGCCGTCGAGCCAGAGCGCCTGGTCGTCGACGTTGCGCCGCTCGGCCAGGGCGGTCTCGCGCATCGTTCGCAGGTCGAGGACGGTCAGCCGCCACGGCGCGTCGGCCGGCAGGCCCGCCACCCGCTTCTTGAACGCCAACCGGGTGCCGTCCGGGGACAGCGACGGGCATTCGACGTTCGACCGCAGGGTGGTGACCGTGCGCGCGGTGACATCGCCGCGCACCAGGTAGGTCTGCCCGCCGGTGGCGAGCGTGGCGTAGAAGTGCGTGTCGTCGGCGAACGTCACCCCCCAGAAGTTCGTGTCCGGGCTGCGGTAGGTCCGGCCGTCCCGGACGATCCGGTAGTCCTCCAGGCTGCCGTCCAGCCGCCAGGTGCGGGTGTCGAGGATGGAGGTCCGGGTGGAGAACGACGAGCTGTCCGCATAGGAGTCGCCGCCGACGAACACGGTCCAGGCCACCATGCGCCCGCTCGGGGAGACCCGGGACCGGGTGGGGATGCCGCCCAGCGGGAAGTCACGCCGATCGTGCAGGGCGGCGTCGAGGACCACCGCCCGGTAGCTCTCCCCCACCACGCCCGGCGCCCGACGCAGGCAGATGCCGGTGCCGCCGGCGGCGTGGAAGCGCAGGCAGCGCACGCCGGAGGCGGTGCGGGGCCCCGCCGGGTCCGCGGCCGGCACGGACACCAGCTCGTCGCGGTGCGGTCCCCAGCCCATCGTGCGGAACACCAGCCGCTCGCCGGCGGCCGCGCCGCCGCCCGCCGTGGCGGTGAGCGATATCTGGCCGGCCCGGACCGCGGGCCCGCCGGCCTGGTCGTCGGCCCGGCTCGCCGCCCGACCGGAGGCGTGCACCACCGCCGCGGTGGCGACGCCGGCCAGCACCACCACGACCGCGAGCAGTACGCCGAGGCGGACGCGGACACTCACGGGCATGGCTGCCTCCCCTGGTCGGGCGCGGACCGGGCGGGGCGCAGCGCGGCGGCGGCCACCGTGCAGGCCGCCAACGCCGCCGCGGCGACCGCCAGGGCGGTGTGGTCGCCCCAGGCCGTCCACGCGGCACCGAACATCAGCGAGCAGGCGAAGCGGGCGCCGGCCTGCCCCGTCTGGACCAGGGCCAGCCCGCTGGAACGCAGCCGCGCCGGGACCGACCCGGCCGCGGCGGCCATGAGCACCCCGTCGGTCGCCGCGTAGAAGGCGCCGTGCAGGACGAGCACGCCGATGGGCAGCGCCGCGCCCCGCACCGGGGCGAGCACCAGCCCGTACGCGATCAGCAGGCCGCCGTGCCCGGCGAGGAACACGGCCCAGCGGCCGAACCGGTCGGCGGCGCGCCCCAGCGGGATGGCCAGCAGCAGGAACGACGCCGACGTTCCCAGCGGCAGTAACGGGAACCACTCGACGGACAGATCCAGGTCGCGTTGCAGCATCAGGTAGAGGAACGAGTCGCTCACGGTCGCGAGCCCCAGCACGAGCGCGCACAGGGTGAGGCGACGCAGCTCGCGGCCGCCCAGCAGACCCATGGCGGCGCGCAGGGACACCGGCCCCGGCTCGGCTGGCCCCGGCTCGGCTGGCATGGAGTCGGCTGGCATGGGGTCGCCCGGCACGGCATCCTCCGGGGACAGCACCGCGGCCGGTGCGGGCCCGCGGCCGGGCACGAACAGCAACAGCACGACGACCCCGGTGGCCGCGATGCAGAAGCTGACCGTGAACACCGCGTCGAACCCGTCGGCGGCCGCGCGCATGACCACGAACGCGACGACCGGCCCGAGCAGGGCACCCGCGGTGTCCATCGCCCGGTGCACGCCGAAGG
Organism: Frankia torreyi; assembly: GCF_000948395.1. Classification (GTDB taxonomy): domain Bacteria; phylum Actinomycetota; class Actinomycetes; order Frankiales; family Frankiaceae; genus Frankia; species Frankia torreyi. The sequence goes on from NZ_JYFN01000030.1 coordinate 58,164, forward strand.
AGCGGCCCTGGGCCTCGGGCGGGGCGGCCAGCGAGATCATCGCGTCTCGCGGGGCGGTGCGCAGCCCCTTGCCGGTGCGGTCCACCGCGAGGACGGCGCTGATCCCCGCCACGCTGTGCGCGATCAGCAGAGCCGGCTTGCACAGCGCGGACAGCCCGTAGCCGAGGACCGCCATCGACTTGTAGCGCCGGCCGCGGTCGGCGAGGTGGCCGCCGACGAGCCGGACCAGCGCGCTGGCGCCGTTGTAGATGCCGTCGAGCAGGCCGAAGCCGAGCGGGGACAGCCCCAGCCCGGTCACCAGGTACAGCGGCAGCACGGCGGTGACCATCTCGGCGGAGACGTCGGTGATGAGGCTGACCGCGCCGAGGATCAGCACGGTGGCGGGCACGGCCCGCCGCGCGAGGTCCGACGGTGTCCGGGATGCCGGCGCCCGGGTCGCCGGCGGCGGGGCCGGCAGGCCCGGGGTGGTCCCCGGGCCTGCCGGTCTGGTGCGGGTGTCCGCGACGTACACGGGTCGCTAGCTCCAGATGCCGGTGATGTCCGATGCGCTCGACGCGTTGCCCGCGTGCGTCGTCAACCCGCTGAGGTCCTCCAGGGTGCGCAGCAGGTTGTAGTGGTTGTAGGTCGTCGACGTGCTGCTGCCCGCGGTGACGTGCTGCCCGTAGAACACCGTCGGGATCCGGTTGCCGCTGCTGTGGTCGTCCTCGTCGAAGGTGACCACGAGCAGGCTGTTGTGGGTGCTGGCCCACGTCGCGTACGCACTGAGTTTGTTCTGCAGCCAGGTGTCGCCCGTGGCGACCGAGCAGTCGTGCATGTCGTTGCACAGGTTCGGAACGACGAACGAGACCTTCGGCAGCGTCGTGTAGTCGGTCGGGAACTGCGTGAAGGTTTTCGCGGTGCTCGTCGGCACATTGCTGAAGGCGAACCACGGGTTGTGCTTACGCGCGTACTTCGTGGAGCTGTTCGTGCAGACCGTGGACCCCTGCGACGGCAGGCCCTCGTTATAGCTGCCGAAGGTCTTGCCGGCGGCGATCAGCTCGGAGCCGAGGTTGGCGGCGCTGCTGAATCCGGGGGTGTAGCAACTGTCGTCGGTCACGCCCTGCGTACCACCGGAGAACAGCGCCAGGTAGTTGGGCTGGCTGGGGTGGGTCAGGCCGTAGGACTGGGTGAGGTTCGCGCCGCCGCTCTTCAACGAGTTGATGTACGGCGCGCTCGAGGAGCCGATGACCTGCGAGTAGGCGTGGTTCTCGAACACCACCACGACGACGTGGTCGGGCGCCGGCAGGCCCGCGGCCTGCGCGGGCGCGGCGGCCCACAGGCCGAACAGGGCGGCCGCCAGACTGGCCGCGCCGAGGGAGCCCAGCGCCAGACGCGCACGCCGGACACGGGTGAGAACGGACAAGGTGAGACCTCCGGCAGTTACGAAGGAATCAGCGCGGGCCCTCGCTGAAGATCCACGTCAGGTTAGAGGTCCGACCGACCATGGTCAGTACTACGCAGAGGAAGACGAGCTAAACAGACGAGTGCGTTGCGACGCAGTCCCGTCACCCGCCCATAACCTGACCTCCGAGTCGGGTAGGCCGAGGTAGGCCGATCGATCCGAGAAAATATCTACGATTGATCTACAATCACAACGGATCATCGGCGCCGACTCGCACCACCGCCCGACCGTCCCGCCTACTTGGTCAGCATCGACGACCGGGCGGGCCGGGAGCGGTGGACCAGGATGTTGCCGCGGCCGGAGAGGGCGCGGATCTCGACGGTCTCGTCGGACGGCGCCGGGCGGTCGACGGCGGCGATCTCGCTGCGCACGGTGCCGTCGCCCGAACGGAGGTCGAGCAGGGCGGCCGTGCCCTCCCGCACGCCGATGTCGAGCCGGCCGGATCCGGTCACGACAGCGACCGTGCCCCGCACGACCTCGCCGAGGCGGATGTCGGCCGAGCCGGTCCTGGCGTCGACGCTCGCCAGCGCCCGGTCGATGCTGACGACTCCGGCGGCGGTGGCGACCCGCACGTCGTCCGCCGCCTCGCCGAGGGTGATCGCGCCGCTCGCCGCCTGGACCGCCACCGGGCCGTCGAGCTGCTGGATCCGGATCGCGCCGTTGGCGGTCATGACATCGGCGCACCCCCGGCACCGGCCCACGAAGACGTCCCCGTTGGCGGTGCGCAGCCGCAGGTCGCCGGTCTCGTCGAGGTCGACGCCGCCGCGAGCGACCTCGACCGTGCAGTCACCCAGGCGGCCCGTGGCCTGGACACCCGTCGCCGCGCGCGCGTCGACCCGCGAGCCCGTGGGCAGGTCGACCGTCACCTCGACCGCGTCGCCGGACCCGAACAGCGAACGCAGGCGCCTCTTCGGTGCCCGGATCGTCAGCCGGCCGGCGGCGTACTCGACGGTGGTCTCCCGGGCCGCCTGCACGTCGGCGTCGCTGGACGGCTCGACCGGGCGCACCTCCACGACCGTGTCGGCGCGATCGCTCGCCCGGATCAGCAGGCCGCCGACGCCCAGCTCGATGACGGCGAGGATCGGTTCGGGGGTGTCGAAACTCGGCATGATGCAGCTCCTTCGTCAGTGATCGACCCGGCCCCACGGCCGGCTAGCGGACCCACCCGCGGTACCGGCGCCCGTGCTGATCGGCTCCCCCCACGCTGGGACGTCCGGGCCCGGCGCCGGGGTCGAGCGCGGCGCCGACGGCGCGCACGAGCCAGGCGTTGACGGACAACCCCTCGCGGTCGGCCGCCTCGTCGATGCGCGGCTTGAGCTGCTCGGGGACGCGCAGCGTGATCCGCGACGTCCGCCCCTCGTCGCCCTCCGCCGAGCCCGGCCCAGCCCCGACCGGCCCAGCCCCGACCGGCCCAGCCCCGACCGGCCCAGTCCCGACCGGCCCAGTCCCGGCGGGCAGCATCCCGGTGGCCCGAGTGACGCCATCTATGACGTCATTCGCGGCCGGCAGGGGCGTCGGCGGCGGCGTCACGACGAAGTCGGCGTCGCGGCCACGCAGCCGCACATCGACCGACCCCGGCGCCAACTCGCGGCTGATCTCGTCCGCGGCCGCCGACAACGCCTCCAGCAGGGCGAGCCTGGTGGCCGCCTCCAACGGCCCCACGAGCCGCTCGGCCAGCGCAAGCGCGTCCGAGCCCCCCGCCTGCGCGGCGACCGCGAGCTCCCGACGCAGGTTCTCGACATACGGCGCAAGGTCCATGACGCCATTATGGCGTCATGTAGACGCCAAAGGCAAGCCTGACTGCCGCCACAAGGTGTGCGGCAGGGCCGCGACCCCGCCAGCGAGCCGCCCGGCCCCGCTCGAGCGTTGGCGGAGCGAACCTGGCCGGGAGTCGACTGGTCAGTCCCGCCCGGTTCCGGTTCCGCGGAACACCATGATCATCGGCGGGAGGCGGGATGCGGTTCCTTGGGGAGCACCTCGATCATCAGTCGGAGGCAGGTCGGGGGCGGGATCACGCGCCGGCCGGCAGCCGTTCGCGGGCCGGTCTGGCACCATCCTGATCCGCCCGGAGGGTACGTCGCCGTCACCGGACCGACTGCGGAGCCATCATCATGATCCATCCACCGGCACCGCACGTTAAAGATCAGTAGCGGAGTGGGGGCAGTTCAGCGGGCGTGGAGGCGGACCTGCAGGGCCTCGACGCCGCGGACGGCGAGGTGGGGGCGGTAGGTCGGCTCGGCGGTGATCTCCAGCCGGGCGACGCGGTCGAGCAGGGCGGTCAGCATGGTCTCGGCCTCCAGGCGGGCCAGCGGCGCGCCGAGGCAGTAGTGCAGGCCGTGGCCGAAGCCGAGGTGGCGGGCCGCGGGAGCGGACGGCGAGGCGTAGCGGGTGAGGTCGAACCGGTCGGGCTGCGGGAAGGCCGCGGGGTCGCGGTGGGCGGCGCCGGCGACGAGGATGATGCCGTCTCCGGCGCGGAACGTCTGCCCGGCGAGCTCCGTGTCGGCAAGCGCCGTGCGTCCCGTCCACTGGACGGGCGGGTCGTAGCGCAGCGTCTCCTCGATCGCCGCCGGCACGAGCGTCCGGTTCGCCCCCAGCGCCGCGTACTGGCCCGGGTCCCGGGCAAGTGCCAGCACGGCGTTCGCGACCAGGTTCACGGTCGTGTCGTAGCCGGCGACGAGCAGCAGGACACAGATCTCGAGCAGCTCGTCCGCGCCGAGCCGGTCGCCCTGTTCCTGCACGGCGATCAGGTCGCTGAGCAGGTCGTCCGCGGGTTCGTCGCGGCGGCGGGCGATGAGCTCGGTGAAGTAGTCGGCGAATGCCCGGGTGGCCTCGGTACGCTGGGCCCGCTCCACCGGGTCGAGGACCTGGTCGGGGTCGAGGCCCCGGGTCAGCGCCGACGCCCAGCCGCTGAAGACCTTCTCGTCGCGCGCCGGGACGCCGAGCAACGAGCAGATGACCCGCAGCGGCAGCGGCCGGGTGAACGCCTCGACGAGGTCGACCTCGCCGCGGTCGACGGCCGCGTCGAGCAGCTCACCCGACAGCGCCTCGGCCATAGGGCGGAACCGGGCGATCCTCGCCGGGGTGAACGCCCTGCTGACCAGGCGGCGCAGCCGGGTGTGCGTCGGCGGGTTCGCCCGCAGCATCGACCGCAGGCCCTCATCCTGATCCGTCACCGGACGAAACGCGCTGCTCTCCATCGGGACGTGGCCCCAGGCGGGATCCTGCAGGACGCCGACGCAGTCGGCGTGCCGGGTGAGTACGCCGAGCCGGGCCGGGGACAGCCAGTGGCAGCGGGCCGACTCCCGCAGCGTCCGGTAGAGCGGATAGGGATCGCTGCGCCACCGCGGATCGAAGATCTCGCGCGCGCCACCGACCCCCGCCACGCCACCGGTCTCCGCCATGCCACCGGTCTCCGCCATGCCACCGGTCTCCGCCATGCCACTGACCTCGGCCACGTCACCGACGCTAGGCCGCGGGGACAGGACTGCCGCACTCGATATCCGCTTCTTATCGACCGATGCGGAATTCCCGGCCTCAGCTGGCCCATGCACGGCCACAGCGGGTGGCGTCGGTGCGGTCGACGCTGGCCGTGACACCATTGCCGGGGCCGGATCGTGGGATCCGGGGGTGGTCGGCGCCGGATCGTCGGGGCCGGATCGGGGGATAGTGCAATGCCGGCATCTCGCCGCGCTCTGGTCACCGGCGTCGCCGGAATGACGCTCGGCGTCCTCGCCGGCTGTGGAACCGACCGTTCCGCGGCTGCCACGGGCGGACCCGACCCGGCCGGTACGGGCGGGCCCCACCCGGCCGGTCGGCGGATTCCCATGGAGGCGGGTCTCGCGGCGACGCCGGCCGGGGTGGGCCGCGCCGAGGTCGTCGCCCGTTACGGTGGGCTGCGGCCGCACGCCTGGGCCCCTGGACCTGCCCGGGACGATCACGCGGCTGCCCGTCGCCGACAGGGCGCTGGCACTCACCTTCGACGCGTGCGGCGGCCCCGGTGGCAGCGGTTACGACCAGGGCCTGATCACCACGCTGCGCCGGTACGGCGTCCCGGCGACCCTCTTCCTCAACTCCCGGTGGATCGACGCGAACCGGCCCGCCTTCGCCGACCTCGCCGCCGACCCGCTGTTCGAGATCGCCAACCACGGCACCCTGCATCGGCCGCTGTCGGTGTCGGGCCGGTCGGCCTACGGCATCCCCGGTACCCGCGACGCCGGCCAGGTCTACGACGAGGTGGCCGGCAATCATGCCAACCTCACCGGCCTGCTCGGCCGACCGCCCCGGCTCTTCCGGCCGGGTACGGCGTACAGCGACGACGTCGCCGCCCGCATCGTCGGTGACCTCGGCGAGACGATCGTCTCGTTCGCGGTGAACGGTGACGGTGGCGCCACGTACACCGCGGCCCAGGTCCGCGCCAGCCTGCTGGCAGCCCCGCCCGGCTCGATCGTGATCGGGCACATGAACCATCCCCGCCGCGGCACCGGACCCGGCGTGGCGGCGGCCCTGCCCCGCCTGCTCGGCGCCGGCTTCCGCTTCGTCCATCTTCCGGCCGACCTGAAAAGCGTGCGCGCCTGATACCCGCTCCTTATCGACCGATGAGAATTGCCCGGCCCGCGGCAAAGAGCCCTTGACCGGCACCAACCCCGGACCCACGATGACGCCGCCACCTGCATTTCTCCGCGCGCATACCCGTGTTCCCAGTACCGCAGTCCCAGGGCCGGGTGGCGCATACGAAGGAGCGGGATTCATGACCACAGCGGAGATCGACGGCGACCGGGTCGACGCCCACGACGTGTTCGACACCGCCCACCGGATCGATCCCTACTCTCGGTACCGCCGGCTGCGCGAGGCTGCCGTCCCGACACCCGTCCGCCTGGGCGATGCCGAGGTGACGCTGATGTCCAGGTTCTCGGACTGCGCCGCGGTNCTGCAGAGCCAGGCATGGGGGCACGGCAACGTCGACCGGCTCAGCCCCTTCTGGGACCAGCAGGCGAGCCTGCCCGGGTCGTTCATCCGGATGGACCCGCCGGACCACCGGCGGCTGCGCACGCTGGTCAACAAGGCGTTCAGCGCCCGGATGGTCGCCGACCTCGCACCGATGATCACCAGCCTGGTCGACACGCTGGTGGACCGGGCGCTCGCCGCCGGCGGGCTCGACGTGATCCGGGACCTGTCCGCGCCGCTCGCCCAGGCGATGGTGGGCCAGCGGCTGCTCGGGGTGCCCGCGTCCGACGCCGAGCTGCTGCGCTCCTGGGAACTGGCGATCGCCCGCGGCACCGACCCGGACGGTCTGCTGTCCGCCGAGGACATCGCCCGCCGCAACGACGCCGGGGCGAACGTCGTCGCCTACCTGCAGGACCTCGTCGCCCGGCGCAAGGCCGACCCGCAGGACGACCTGCTCAGCCGGCTCGTCGCGGTGGAGGAGTCCGGCGAGGTCCTCACCGCGGCCGAGGTCCTCGGCATCTGCGTGCTGCTGCTCGTCGCCGGGATGGAGACGTCGATCAACCTGGTCGGCAACGGCATCCTCGCCCTGCTCGCCCACCCCGACCAGCTCGCGCTGCTGCGCGCCCGGCCCGAGCTGGCCCCGTCGGCGGTGGAGGAGATCCTGCGCTACGACACGCCGACCCAGTTCACGATGCGGGTCGCGCTCACCGACACCACCGTCGGCGAGCGCCGGTTCCGCCGCGGGGACGGGGCGATCGTGCTGATGGGCTCGGCGGGCCGGGACACCGACGTGTTCGACGGCGGTGAGCGCCTCGACATCACCCGCTACGCCGAACCCGGCCGCTCGCCGCGGCACCTCGGCTTCAGCCTCGGCCTGCACTACTGCCTGGGTGCGCCGCTGGCCCGGCTGGAGGCGACGACCGCGATCCGCACGCTGGTCGAGCGGGCACCGGCGCTGTCGCTGGCCACCGACGAGCTGTCCTACCAGCCGAGCCTCATCCACCGCGGGCTGAGCTCGCTGCCCGTCGACCTCTCCCCCGCCGCCGCCTGAACCGGCGAAGGGCCGGCGCCGCCCTCGGTCTCACCGAGGCGATGGCGCCGGCCCATGCGGCCGACCGGTGAGCCCGCGGCGTGGAACCTGGGTGCCGTGGAACTCAGGCGGCGTGGAAGCGCGTGGGGAGTTCGGCCAGGCCGCGGATGAGCATGTTCGGCTTGTACGGCGGCGTGTCGGTGAGCAGCTCCATGTCGGCGACCCGGTCCAGCACCCCGGCGAGCAGCAGCTCCATCTCGAGCAGCGCCAGCGGCGCGCCGAGGCAGTAGTGGTGGCCGAGGCTGAACGACAGGTGCCGGGCGATCGGCCTGGTGGTGTGGAAACGGGTGACGTCGAGCCGCTCCGGGTCGTCGTACACCAGCGGGTCGCGGTTCGCGCAGGCGATGAGCGCGACGATCCCCTCGCCGGGGGCGAAGACCTCGTCGGCCACCACCAGCTCGCGCTTGGCGGCGCGGGTGTTCATGTGGATGGGCGAGTCGTAGCGCAGCAGCTCGTCGACGGCCGGCCCGATCAGCTCGGGGCGCTCGCGCAGCAGCGCGACCTGGTCGGGGTGGCGGATCAGGGCCATCATCCCGTTGCCGACGAGGTTCACCGTCGTCTCGTGGCCGGCGATGAGCAGCGTCACGCAGGTGCCGAGCAGCTCCTCCTCGGTGAGCCGGTCGCCCGCCTCCTCGACGGCGGCGAGCTGGGTGATCAGGTCGTCGCCCGTCGCCTCCCGGCGCCGGCGGGAGACCAGTGCGCGGAAGTACGACAGGAAGTCGGGGATGGCGGCGTTGCGCTCGGCGAGCGCCTCCGGCGTCATCAGCACGTCGGGGTCGAAGGCCCGGGCCAGCGCCTGCGACCAGACCTGCACCAGCGGGTGGTCCTCGGCGGGCACGCCGAGGATCTCGCAGACCACCGTCAGCGGCAGCGGGTAGGCGATGGTGGCGATGAGGTCGAACTCGCCGGCCCGCAGCGCGTTGTCGAGCAGCTCGTCGACGAGCGCGGCGATGCGGGGCCGCAGCGCCGCCACGGTTCGCGCGGTGAAGGCCTTGGTCACCAGGCCGCGCAGCCGGGTGTGGTCCGGCGGCTCCATCCACAGGAACGACGCCGGGAAGGCCTCGGCGGGGATGGTCGGGTGCAGCTGGTGGGGCTCGCGGTCGTGGCCCCACTCCTGGCTGCCCAGCACCGCCGCGCAGTCCGCGTAGCGGTTGGCGAGCTTCAGGCCGAACGGCCCGGTGTGCAGCGGTCCGGCGGCGCGCAGTTCGGTGTAGATGGAGTAGGGGTCGTGTCGGTTCGCGGGGTCGAACAGCTTCGCGAGCAGCCGGGCCCCCGTCTGCTCGGGGGACGACTCGTCCGGTCGGTCGAGGGCCTCGGACGACGCGGGGTGGACGGTGACCATGCTGTGCTCCTTCTATGACTGCTCGTGGTGGGGGACGGCCAGGCGGTCACGGATGGTGAGCGAGGCGGGCGCGATCGCCCGCGGGGCGCCCGGGGCGAGCACCCGGGCGGCCAGCGCCGGGCGCAGCAGCGCGGTGGGCGGTTCGGCGAGGTGGACGACGCGCATGAGGGTGCGGGCGACGGCGGGGTCGCGGTGCGCGCGGCGCTGTGCCCGGGCCGCGTAGCTCCCGGTGACCCGGCCCCGCAGGGTGCGTCGGCCCACCACCGCGGGGTAGCGCAGGTCCGACGAGGTCGCCATGTCCCAGGCGACGTCGAGGACGGGCCCGACCGCCCGGTAGAAGCGGCCCGGCAGCCCGCCGAGGCCCTCGCCCTCCCGCAGGCAGTCACGCAGGACGAGCGCCTGCTGGGCGGCGACCGTCATGCCCTGCGCGTAGAGCGGGTTGAAGCTGCACAGCGCGTCGCCGAGCACCACGATCCCGTCGGGGGGGCGGCGCACGGCCTCGAAGTGCCGCCGGACCGATTCCCGGAACCGGTACGGCACGGCGTCGGTCAGCGGGGTCGCCGCGCGGATGAGGTCGCTGATGTCGCCGACCGGCAACCGCCGGGCGAACGCGGCGAACCCGTCGTCGTCGGTCGGGGGATGCTCGCCGAGCAGGCCGGCGAGGGTGACGATCCAGCGGTCGCCCTCGATGGCGGCCGCGCCCCCACCACGCAGGCCCGGGGTGGTGGAGATGATGACGCTGAGGTCGCCGCCGAGGTGCTCGGGGCGACGCTCGTAGACCCGCGAGGCGTAGCCGAGATCCACCGTGACGCGCGACGTCGACGGTGCCGGGTGCCCGACGGCGGCGAGCCAGTCCAGACAGCGGGAGTTGCGCCCACTGGCGTCGATCACCAGGTCCGCGGCGAGCACCGTCGACGCGCCGTCGCCGCCGCCGGCACGGATCCGCACGCCGGTGACGGCCCCACCCGCCCCGACGCCGTCACCGACCAGGCCGATCACCGCGGTCCTCGGCAGCAGGCGGACGCCGGGCAGGGCCGCCGTGCGCCGGCGCAGCTCGCGTTCGAGCAGCGGCCGACTCGCGAGCACCGACGTCAGCCCGGTGGAGACCGGACCGACCCGGCGCCCCTGCAGGTACCAGCGCCCACCGACCAGCGCCTCGCTGGTCGGCGCCCCGGCGGCGACGAGCTGCGCGACCAGGCCGGGATGCAGCTCCTCGAGGATCTCGCGCCCGCGGTCCATCAGCGCGTGCAGGTGCCCGGCCTGCGGCACCCCACGGCGGGCGCCCAGAGCGGCGCTCTCCCCGTCGGCGGAGCCGGGCAGGTCGTCGCGGTCGAGGACGCTGACCCGGCCGAAGGACTCGCTCAGCACCCGCGCGGCGAGCAGGCCGGCGACCCCCGCTCCGAGCACGACGGCGTGCCCGGAGCGGGGCGTCGAGGCCGGTCGGTCAGATGTCAAGGGTCAGCCGCTCCGAGCGCGCCCGGGACACGCAGATCATCATGGTGGTGCCGGTGGCCTGCTCCTCCGCCGACAGCACGGAGTCCCTGTGGTCGACCTCGCCGTCGAGCACGGTCGTCTCGCAGCTCGCGCAGGTGCCCTCGCGGCACGAGGAGGGGACGTCGAGCCCGGCGCGGTCGAGCGCGTCGAGCACCGACTGGTCGGCGCGCACCCGCACCAGCCGCCCGGAGCCGGCCAGCAGCACGTCGAAGGCCCGCTGGTCGGCCTCGTCCGCGCCGTCCGTCGGGCGGGGACGGAACCGTTCGACGTGCAGGCTGCCGATACCGCGGGCGGCGAACGCCCGCTCGGTGGCCGCCAGCAGCGGCTCCGGCCCGCAGCAGTACAGCCGCGAGTCTGCGGCGAGCTCGGCGACGATGTCGTCGACGGGCAGCAGGCCTTCGGTGTCCTCGGGCAGCACGCGCACCCGGTCGGGGTGGCGGGCGAGCTCGGGCAGGAACGCCATCCGCCGCCGTGCCCGACCGCCGTAGTACAGCCGCCAGTCGGCGCCGCGGCGCTCCAGCTCGTGCAGCATCGGCAGCAGAGGCGTGATCCCGATGCCGCCGGCGACCAGCCGATAGGACCCGCCGGCCACCAGCGGGAAATTGTTTCGCGGGGCGCCCACCTCGATTTCCGTACCCTTCACGACCTGTTCATGGAAGTAGCGCGACCCGCCCCGACTTTTCTCCTCCAGGAGCACCGCGATTCGCCAGGACCGGGTATCGGACGGATCACCGCACAACGAGTACTGGCGGATCTCCCCACCCGGTACCCGAATATCCACGTGGGCGCCCGGAGCCCAGGTGTCGAGAGCCTCTCCTTGCGGGTCCACCAGCACGACGACCAGCACGTTCTCCGCTGCCAGAGTCGCCTCGTCCACCCGCAGGACCGTCCAGCGAGATACCGAACTCACCGGCAAACCGTCTCATGCCAGNCATCACGCGAACAGCGATCAATACAACGGCAATCACCCCATCGAAAACGTCGATGGCCGACGACCGAACGCGCAGGGCACGGCAACAATGGCCCCGCGCGAATGACCCCGCGCGAATGACCCCGCATGCAGCACGTTTTTACCGGTGGGAGCAACCGTGAGCGAGACAATCGTCAGGCCCTCCGAGGCATCGAGTCCGCCGGATCCCGTGCTGCTGGCGGAACGCACCGCGCGGTTCATCCGGGACGTCGTCGTCCCCGTCGAGCGCGAGATCGTCGTCGACGGCCGCCGGATGGACGACGCGCTGCGCCTGGAGCTGGTGGCGGCCGCCCGGGACGCCGGGGTGTTCGGCCCGCTGTCGCCCGTCGAGTACGGCGGCTTCGGCCTGGACTTCCGCGGGCAGGCGCACGTGCTCATCGCGGCGGGCGCGAGCCTCGTCGGGCCGCTGGCCCTGCACTGCTGGGCCCCGGACGACGGCAACATCCACCTGCTCGCCGACGCCACCACTCCGGCCCAGCGCGAGCGCTACCTGGCGCCGCTCGCCGCCGGCGAGGTGCGCTCGGCGATCGCGATGACCGAACCCGCCCCCGGCACCGGATCCGACCCGAGCATGCTGCGCACCGTCGCCACCCGGGTGCCCGGCGGCTGGTCGATCACGGGTGCCAAGCACCTCATCACCGGCGCGGACGGCGCCGCGTTCACGATCTGCGTCGCGCGCACCGACGCCGGCCCCACGATGTTCCTCGTCGACGCGGACAACCCAGGGATGCGGGTGGTGCGCCGGATGCCGACGCTGGACTTCACCAGCGCCCCGGGCGGCCACTGCGAGGTCGCCTTCGACGACTGCCGCGTCGACGACGCCGCCGTGCTCGGCGAGGTGGGGCTGGGTCTGGAGTACGCCCAGGCCCGGCTGGCCCCGTCCCGCCTGACGTTCTGCATGAACTGGCTGGGCCTGGCGGTCCGCGCGCACGTCCTGGCCGCCGAGCACGTGCTGGGACGCCATTCCTTCGGCGCCCCGATCGCCGAGCACGGCATGGCGCAGGCCCTCGTCGCCGACAACGAGATCGACATCGCCGCGGCCCGCGCGCTCGTCCACGCCACCGCCGCGACCCTGGACACTCAGGGGGCGACCAGCTCGGCGGCCCGCCACGACGCCGCCATCGCGAAGACCTTCGTGTCCGAGGCGGTGTGGCGGGTGCTGGACCGGGCGGTGCAGCTCTTCGGCGGCCTCGGCGTCTGCGAGGACCACCTCGTCGCCCGTTTCCTCGTCGAGGCGCGCGCCTTCCGTATCTACGAGGGTCCCTCCGAGGTGCTGCGGGCCTCGGTGGCACGGCGGGTGTTCCGCCGCCTCGGCTAGCCCCGCCGATCGTGGTGTTCCGCGGAACCGCGCGTCGCGTCTGGAGTCCTGGCCGCGGCCCGACTCTCATGATCGTGGTGTTCCGCGGAACCGCGCCAGGCGATCCATCTCCATCAGCGGCACATCCATCAGCGGCACGTCCATCAGCGGTAGGAGACCCAGGTGAGCAACCCGTCAGTTCTGAGCCCGGCAGCACCCGGTTTCGCGGTCTTCGCCCAGCCGGGCGCGGGCGTGGACTTCGAGCACATCCGGCGGATGGCGAACACGGTGGTGCCGTTCGGCGCGTTCGTCGGCGTCGAGGTGACGGAGGTCGACGCCGACCACGCGGTCGTGGAGATCCCCGACCGTCCCGAGCTGACCAACCAGTTCGGCACCGTGCACGCCGGCGCGCAGTTCCTCGCGGCGGACATCGCCGGGGCGTGCGCGTTCGTCGGGGCGACGGCCGGCCGGATCGCCGACGTGGAATGGCTCGTCGTGCGCGACAGCTGGTCGTCGTTCCGCCGACCCGCCCGGGGCCTGGTGCGCGCGGTGGGAACCGTCGACGAGCGCGCGGTGCGCCAGGTGCTCGCCGCCGGCCCCGGCGAGCGCGTCGACCTCGACGGCAAGGCGGTGCTGCACGACGCCGCCGGCACCCTGGTCGCCACCTTCCGCTTCGCCTACGTCGCCGAGCTCGCCGCCCCGGCCGCCCCGGCCGCCCCGTGACCGGCCCGACGCCCGGGACGGCGCCCGGCTCCGCACCCGGCTCGGCACCGCCGCGCCGGTCGGAGTTCTCGGCGCTGGAGGCGCTGCGGGTCGACAGCGTCGGAGGCGTGTCGTTCGTGCTGCGGGTGCTCCCCCAGGCCGATCCGGGCGCGCCGGTCGTGCTGATCCTGCCCGCGATGGCGCTCAAGGCGAAGTTCTACCTGCCGATCGCGCGGGCGCTGCACGCGGCGGGGGTGTCGGTGGTGACGACGGACCTGCGCGCCCAGGGCGAGTCGACGCCCGGCCTGCACGACCAGCCGACCTTCGGCTACCGCGAGCTGATCGAGGTCGACCTGCCGCGGGTGCTGGCCGCCGTGCGGACCCGGTTCCCCGGGGCGCGGCCATACCTGTTCGGGCACAGCCTCGGCGGCCAGATCGCCCTGCTGCACGCCGCCGCCGAGCAACCCGCGGGGGGCGGGATCGCCGGCGTCTGCGTCATCGGCACGGGGACCGTGTACTGGAAGGCGTTCGGCTTCCGACGCTGGGCGGAGGCGCTGTACTCGATCCAGACGATCGGCCTGGTCGCGCGGGTGCGCGGCTACTGGCCGGGCGGCATGCTCATCGGCGGCGCCATGCCCGGCCGGGTGATGACGGACTGGGCGCGGCACTCCCGCACCAGCCGCTACCGGCCGCACGGGACGACCCGCGACTACGACCGCCTGCTCGCCGAGCTCGACCTGCCGGTGCTGGCCATCTCCCTCGACGACGACCGGCTGGGACCGAAGTCGAACGTCGACTTCCTCTGCCGCCGCATGCCCCGAGCCCGCATCGACCGGTGGCACATCACCGCCGCCGCCGGCGTCGCCCACCGCGACCACTTCGCCTGGACGAAGGACGCCGCCGTCATCGGCCCCGCGGTCGCGGCCTGGATCCGCGAGCGCCGCAGGCCCGCGTAGCCGGATTCCTCTCGGGCGATTGGAACCTCCAATCGGGGGCGGTCACCGACATATTCGTCGCGATCCGTTCACCAACGATTCACCGAGACCTGCTGAACTGCAGCTGCCCGTCGACACGGAATTAATCGACACGTACACGGACCGGGTGCCGGGAATTCATCGGCCAGGGGACAAACCGGTTCGGCACTGGTCCGGCCCCGGCGCGCGCAGGACATAACACAGCTGTTTGGCAGATGCCGCCGGATCGGAGGGGGGAACCAGTGAGCCGTATTACCGTCGAAAACGTCACGCGCCGCTATGGTGACGTGCGGGCGGTCGACGGGGTGAGCCTCGACGTCGCCCACGGCGACTTCCTGGTCCTGCTCGGCCCCAGCGGCTGCGGGAAGTCGACGCTGCTGCGCATGATCGCAGGTCTGGTTTCCCCCAGCGACGGCCGGGTGCTCGTGGACGGCAACGACGTCACCGAAGCCCCGGCCCGCGACCGCGACCTCGCGATGGTGTTCCAGAGCTACGCGCTTTACCCGCACCTGACCGTCGAACGCAACATCGGATTCCCGCTGCGCGCTCGTAAGCAGCGCAAGGCCGACATCCGCCGCCGCGTCGCCGAGGTCGCCGACATCCTCGACCTCGGCGCGCTGCTCGACCGCCGGCCGCGTGCGCTCTCCGGCGGCCAGCGCCAGCGGGTGGCGCTCGGCCGCGCCCTGGTCCGCGACCCCGGCGCCTTCCTGATGGACGAGCCGCTGTCGAACCTGGACGCCCAGTTGCGCACCGCGACCCGCACGGAGATCACCGAGCTGCACCGCCGGCTCGGGCGGACGTTCGTCTACGTCACCCACGACCAGGTCGAGGCGATGACGATGGCGACGTCGGTCGCCGTGCTCAACCGCGGCCGCCTGGAGCAGCTCGGGACGCCGACCGAGGTGTACGACACCCCGGCGTCGGCGTTCGTCGCCGGATTCCTGGGCTCCCCGCCGATGAACCTGCTCGACGCCGAGATCGTCAGCCGCGACGGCCGGCTGCACGCGGTCGCCGAGGGCGTGGACGTCCCCCTGGGCCTCGACCATCCCTCTCACGAGGGCGAGCAGGTGCGGCGACCCGCCATCCTCGGCGTCCGCCCCGAGCACCTGAGCCTGCGGCCGGCCGCAGACGCGGGCCCGGCGCCCGAGGCCGGCGGTGTCCCCAACGGCAGTGCCCCCAACGGCAGTGCCCCCAACGGCGGTGCCCCCAACGGCGGTGCCCCCGCGGCGACGCTGCGCGGCAGCGTGCGCAGCATCGAGAACCTCGGCAGCGAGGAGATCGCCCACTGCCGCGTCGGTGCGGCCGAGGTGGCCGTGCGGGCCCGCCGGCCGGCCGGCTTCACCGTCGGCGAGGCCGTCGTCCTCACCGTCCGCCCCGAGCACACCCACCTGTTCGACCGGGAGTCGGGACGCCGGCTCGTCTGGCAGCCGGACCGGGACCCTCAGGTCCCCGCCGCCCGCGTCCCCGTCGCCACCTGACACCCGCCACAGCTCACCCGCTCGCACTGTCACCTCGCCGAGGAGCAGCACGTGAAAAGACCGTTCGCCCGGAGATCGTTCTCCCTGGTGGCCCTGTCGGCCGCCACCGCACTGTCCGTCCTGGCCGCCTGCGGCTCGCCCGGGGGCGGTGGCGACGACGTGGCGCCGAAGGCCACCAGCAAGATCCCCGAGCTCGGCAAGGACCAGAAGGTCTCCATCGTCTTCGAGAGCTACAACTTCGGGCAGGCCGGGGCCTGGACCGACACCTTCAACGAGCTGATCGGCAAGTTCGAGAAGGCCCACCCGAACATCCACGTCACGGCGCAGAAGCCGCAGGGTTCCAGCCCGAACCCGGCCACCGACACGGTGTCGAGCCTGCAGAGCCAGATCGCCGCCGGCTCGCCGCCGGACGTCGTCCAGCTCGGCTTCAGCGACCTCGACTTCGCCATCCACTCGCTGAAGGTGAAGTCGCTGGACGACCTGGTCGGCAAGGACGCCGTCCAGGCGAACTTCGACGGCGCCAAGTTCCCGTACGCCAAGACCGCGCGGACCCTCGGTGACTGGGACGGCAAGACCTACGGCGTGCCGTTCGTCTTCTCCACTCCGGTGCTGTACTACAACGCCTCCATCTTCGCCGAGGCCGGTCTCGACCCGGCGAAGCCGCCGACGACGTGGGACGAGGCTCGTCAGGACGCCAAGACGATCGTCGACAAGACCAACCACGACGGCGTGTACCTCGACTGCCTCACGAAGATCGCCAAGGACTGGTGCTTCCAGAGCCTGGTCCGCTCCAACGGCGGACGGGTGATCTCCGAGAACCGCACCACCCTGACCTACTCGCAGCCCCCCGCCGTCCAGGCGGTCCAGATGGCCCAGAGCCTGGTCAAGGACGGCCTGACCCCCGTGCTCGGCCAGAAGGAGGCCTACACGAGCTTCGCCGCCGGCAACATCGGCATGTTCCTGGAGACCAGCTCCATCCAGGGCACGTTCGTGAAGGGCTCGAAGGGCAAGTGGGACCTGCGCGCCGCGGAGATGCCGAGCTTCGGGAAGAAGCCGACCATCCCGACGAACTCCGGCGCGTCGCTGTTCGTGCTGTCGAACGACCCGGCCAAGCAGCGCGCCGGCTGGGAGCTGATCAAGTTCCTGACCAGCGAGGACGCCTACAAGACGATCTCCACCAAGATCGGCTACCTGCCGCTGCGGACCGGCCTCGTCGACGACCCGAACGGGCTCGCCGCCTGGGCCAAGGCCAACCCGCTGGTCGTGCCGAACATCGCTCAGCTCGACCGGATGGAGCCGTGGATCTCGATTCCCGGCGTCAACTACATCCAGGTCCGTGACGGGATGATGGAGGCGGTCGAAAAGATCGTCTACCAGGGCGCGGACGCGCAGTCGACCCTGACCGCTGCCCAGAAGCAGGGCGCGGCACTGCTCCCGAAGGCGTAATCCGATGACCACGACCGGACCGGCCGAGCTGACCCTGATCCAGGTGAGCGACACGCACCTGCTGCCAGCCGGCGAGCTGATGCACGACCGCGTGGACACCTTCGCCCTGCTGGAGACGGTCGCCGCGACGGTGGCGTCCTCGACCGGTCCGGTCGCTGGGATCCTGCTCACCGGCGACCTCGCCGACGACGGCTCCCCCGCCTCCTACCGGCGGCTGCGGCAGATCGTCGACCCGCTGGCGGCCACGTTCGACGCGCCCGTCGTCTACGCGATGGGCAACCACGACGAGCGGCTGGCCTTCCGCGCCGAGCTGCTGAACGGCGCCGGCGTGCCCGTCGGCCTCGACGGACAGGCCGGCCAGTGGTCGGCCGACCATCCCTGCGACAGCGTCCACCTGGTCGACGGCCTGCGCCTGGTCGCCCTCGACTCCACCACGCCGGGCCGCCACGACGGCTGGCTCACCGACGCCCAGCTCGCCTGGCTGGCCGACGTGCTGGCCACCCCGGCGCCCCGCGGCACCCTGCTGATCGTGCACCACCCGCCGCTGCCGTCGCCGGTGCCGACCGTGCACCTGTTGCGGCTCGCCGCCGCCGAGCGGCTCGCCGACGTCGTCGCCGGCACCGACGTCCGGATGATCCTCAGCGGGCACGCCCATCACGCCGGCGCCGGCGCGCTCGCCGGCATCCCCGTCTGGGTCAGCCCCGCCCTCGCCTACGACACCGACCCGCTGCCGCCCGACGGCCGGCTGCGGGGCCTGCTCGGCGGCGGCTTCAGCCGGATCGACCTGATCGACGGCCAGTTCGTCGCCACCGCGATCCCGCTGTCTCCCGCCGGCCAGGTCTACGACAACGACCGGGCCGAGAGGCTGGAGTTCATCCGCAACCTCACCCCGCAGACCACCCCGGGATGAGCGGGATGTTCGTCGAGGTCGCTCCCCCCACGCTGCCGGCGCCGATCGTGGCGCCGGCAGCCGCCGGGGGTCGGGGCCGGACCGCCCGGCGCCTGGCCCGCCGCCTCGGCCGCGGCGTCGTGCCCTACCTGTACCTCGTCCCGGCGTTGGGCATGCTCATCGTCTGGATCTACCGTCCGCTGGTGGAGACGGCGAACTACTCGTTCTACTCGTGGAACCTGTCGCCGACGCAGCCCGCGACCCCGGTCGGCTGGCACAACTACCACCGGCTGTTCACCCTGCCCGAGCTGGGCGGGTCGGTCTGGCGGACCCTGCTGATGATCATCGGTCTGCTGCCGTTCACCATCGTCATCCCCGTCGTGGTGGGGCTGCTCTCCCGCGAGGTGCGTGGCCGGGCGCGCAGCATCTACCAGGCGCTGATCTTCCTGCCGTTCCTGGTCGCGCCGGTGGCGAGCGCCGCGGTCTGGCAGTGGCTGCTCAGCCCCCGCACCGGAGCGGTGAACCGGGCGACGGGCTCGTCGGTGAACTGGTTCCACGAGCGATGGCCCGCCCTGATCGCCATCACCGGCATCACCGGCTGGCACGTCCTCGGGTTCGCCGTGGTCGTGGTCGCCGCTGGCCTGGCCTCGATCAACGGGGACTACGCGGAAGCCGCCTCCGTCGACGGGGCGTCGCGCTGGCAGATCACCCGCTGGCTGACGCTGCCGCTGCTGTCGCCGACGCTGGTGTTCCTGGTGTTGGCCACAGCGCTGCTGTTCGCGCCGCAGTGGACGTTCCCGCTGATCGACACGCTCACCCAGGGCGGTCCGGTCGACGCCACCACCAACGTCTACTACCTGCTCTGGGAGTACGGCATCCAGAGCTTCGACGCCGGCCTCGCCTCGGCGGCCGGAGTGGTGTTCTTCCTCGGGTTCGGGCTGGTGGCGGCGGTGCTGCTGTGGATTTCCGAGCGCGTCACCATCCACGACGACTGAGAGGGCGCCCCGATGACCAACTTCGACGCCCCGGAGACGCCGGGGGGTCGGTCGAGGACGCGCGTCGTCGTCGGCCACCTCACGCTGGCCCTGCTGGGCCTGGCCTGCGTGTTCCCGATCTACTGGCTGTATGCGACGTCGCTGCGGCGACCGAACGACGTCTACGAGGTCAGCCCGCTGCCGTGGCCGCTGTCCGTCGACAGCTACCGCACGGCGATCGACGAGGTCGACGTCCTGCGGCTGCTGCTCAACACCACCGTCGTCGCGGTGCTCACGGCGCTCGGGCAGCTCCTGACCAGCCTGCTCGCCGCGTATGCCTTCGCCGCCTGGAACTTTCCGCTCAAGCGGGTGCTCTACCTGGCCTTCGTCGGTAGCTGGCTGGTGCCGTTCCAGGTCGCCATGCTGCCGAACTACGTGCTGCTGCACCAGCTCGGGCTGCTGAACACCCTGTCCGGGGTGATCGTCCCGAACATCGTCTCCGGGCTCGGCGTGCTGCTGCTGCGCCAGCACCTCGACAGCTTCCCCAAGGAGCTGCTGGAGGCGGCGCGGATGGACGGCCGGTCGTCCTGGTCGACGCTGTGGATGGTGGTCGTGCCGAACCTGCGCGCGGCCCTGGCGGCGCTGGGCATCCTGCTGCTCGTCAACGCCTGGAACGAGTACTTCTGGCCGGCGCTGGTCCTGCAGCGGCACAACGATGTGCTGCAGCTCGGCATCCGCAGCTTCATGAGCGCCACCGAGGGCGACGACTGGGGCCCGCTGACCGCGACCGCCGGCCTGGCCTGCCTGCCGATCTTCATTATCTACCTGCTGCTCCAACGCCACGTCGTGAGCGGCTTCGTCCGCTCCGGCCTGCGCTGAAGACCCGTGCCGCGCGCGGGCGGGAACCCGACTCCCACCCGCGCGCGGCACGTCCCCTCGCCTACGCCGGCGAGGCATGATCGCGCCTGTGGTTGATCTGCTTCTGGTCCGTCACGCCGACTCGGTCGCCCCGACTCCCGATGGCCCCGACGAGTATCGGCGGCCTCTCACTGAGAAGGGGTGCGAACAGGCCCTCGACCTTGTTTCAGCCCTCGGTCACCATGGCCGCGCATCGCGCCTCCTGTCCAGTCCGTGCCTTCGCGCGATCCAGACCCTGGAACCGACTGCCCGGGTCGTGGGACTGCCCATCTGCCGCCGTGACGAGCTTCGCGAGTGGCGGTCAGGCCTGGCTCCGACGCGCGACTGGCAGGCCCACTACGAGCGGAGTTGGGCGCAACCCGGCACGGTCATCGGGACAGGCGAATCACTCGCCGAGCTCACCACCCGTGCGGGGAACACGGTTCGTGCGCTCGTGGGGTCGGCCGCGCCCGCGACGACAATCCTGGCTGCCACGCACGGCACGTGGATCTCTCGGGCGCTGCTCGCTCTCGGCCTTCCGATCGACTGCGCCTTCTGGCTTTCGATGCCGATGCCCGCGATCTACACGCTCAGCTTCGACGGGCCAGACCTGCGGCGCGCGTTCGGCCCGGGTCTCGAGAGCGGACAGTAGCGCCGACCACGTCCGAGACCGGCAGTGCCGACCGCAGACTTCGCGCCGATCCCGGAGCCGGTTCCGCGGAACACCACGATCGTTTGCAGGGACTCTGCGTCCAGGGTCCGGTCCCTACGGGCGATGGTGTGATGCCAGCCCGCCCGATCGCCGTCCTGGCAGGATGGCGGCATGGAACGTGTGCTTGGCATCGGTGGCTACTTCCTGCGGGCCGTGGACCCGGCGGCCCTGAGTGCGTGGTACCGCGACTGCCTGGGTCTGGACGTCGATGAGAACGGCCTGTGGCATCAGGGAGCCGGGCCGACCGTGTTCACGACGTTCGAGTCCGAGACCGACTACTTCGGGTCCCGCGCCCAGCAGACCATGCTCAACTTCCGGGTCCGCGACCTGGATGCGATGCTTGCGCAGTTGCGCGCCAAGGGAGCGGACGTGGCCGAAGAGACGCAGGACATGGAGGGTGTCGGTCGCTTCGGCTGGGTCACCGACCCGGCGGGCAACCGGGTCGAGCTGTGGCAGCCCGCCTGAGCGCGGCCGCACACTCCGCCACACAAGCACCCGCCACACAAGCACCCGCCACACAAGCACCCCCTGCCCGGCCCAGCACCGAACCCGCGCCCGCCTCCCCACAGACTGCCGGCCGCGTCCGACCCACATCACCCTGGTCATGGAAGTCGAGCTCGCGTCCGGCAGCGCGGCACGGCGCGGTTCCGCGGAACACCGACCTCAGGGAACACCCGGATCACCGGAAGTCAGGCCCGCATCTCTGAGCATTCCCGCGATCAACCGATCATCCGCAGACATGAAGATCGGTCCGCAGCGGTCGCGGCCCTGGGGAGGTCGTGGCCCTGGGGAGGTCATGACAGGCCCTGGTCACGGGTGTGCCGACCCGCCACAGTTGATCTTGATCGGTTTTTGTCGGTGGTGGGTGGGACGATGCTCGGGTCCGATGATCGACGACACCCCTGGCCCGGTGATCATGATGATGGCAGCAGCGGCAGCTCCTTCTCCGACGTCCTCACCATTCCCATCCGTTCTGGAGGTGGATGTGGAGACGGCCGCGTTGGGGGTGGTGGAGGAGGTGATCTGCCGCTGGGCGGGGCGGATCGCGGCGGCGACCTGCGGTTGGCTGACGGCGTTGGCGGCGTTCGACCGGCGGGAGGGCTGGTCCGGGGNCGGTATGGGGTCGTGCGCGCACTGGCTGGCCTGGCGGTGCGGGATCGGTCTGCGGACCGCACGGGAGCATCTGGCCACCGCGCACGCATTGGAGCGTCTTCCCGCGATCCGTGCCGCTTTCGCCGCCGGCACCCTGTCCTATTCCAAGGTGCGGGCGGTGACCCGGGTCGCGGAGCCGGCGACCGAGCAGGTCTGGTTGTCCCATGCCCGTTTCTGCAGCGCGGGCCAGATCGAGCGGCTGGTGCGGTCCTACCGGCAGGTCCGGGGGGATGAGCGGGTACGCCGCGCCGCCCGGCGGTTGTCCTGGCGGATCGATGACGAGGGGATGCTCTGCCTGCACGCGGTGCTGGCTCCCGAGGAGGGCGCCCGGCTGATCGCGGCACTGGACGCGGCCCGGGCAAGCCTCGAGGACACCACCCCTCCCCCTGCGGGCACCAGGACGAACGACAACGACGACGCCGCGGCAGGCGGCGATGGTGCGGCAGGCGATGGTGCGGCGGACGGGGCCGGGGTGGCGGGTCTGCCCGCGGACGGAGAGCGGGTGACCACGTCGCGGGACCGGCAGCGGGACGCCGATGCGCTGGTCGCCCTGGCCGAGGGCTTCCTCGACCGGCCCGCTCCCGGGCTGACGACCCCCGGCCACACCCTCACGGTGCACCTCACCACCCGCCCCGACACCCCCACCCGCCCCGACACCCCCGCCGGCCGTGACACCCAGCCCGGCGCGGAGAGCGGTGCCAGTGCCCCGGACGTGAACGACAGTGCTGCGGACGGCGTCGCCGGGCTGCCGGCGACACCACTGATCGGGATCGGAGCGTGGGCCGACGTCGACGGCGGGATCGGGCTGTCCCCACAGGTCCTGCAACGGCTCGGCTGCGACGGGCTGATCCGCGCGTTGCTCGCCGACCCCGACGGCAATCCCCTGCACCTCGGCCGCCGCCAGCGCCACCCCAGCCCACGACTCCGCGACGCCGTCTACGCCCGCGACCAGGGTCGCTGCCAGTACCCCGGCTGCGGACACACCCGCTGGCTCCAGATCCACCATCTGACCGACTGGGTCGAGGGAGGCGATACCGACATCGACCGGCTACTCCTGCTCTGCACGGCCCACCACCACGCCATCCACGACGAGCACATCCACCTTGACCGCGCCCCGGACGGCACCGTCACCGCCCGGATCCCCGACGGCCGCGCTCTCACCGAGGCCCCACCCATCCTCCCCGGCCCCGAACCCGCCGCCATGCTCGCGCGCGCCACCCGCCACGTCACCTCCACCGCCATCCACACCGAGGACGGCGGCCGGCTCAGCCTCCTCGACTCCATCCACGCCCTCCTCAACCCCTGAGCCAACCCCTGAGTGACAGACCGAGGCGGGGCCGGTTCCGCGGAACCGCGGAACCGAAGGGCCTCTGCACCGGTTCCGGTTAGGCCACTCGGGGCTCGGCCGGGGCAAGGAGGGTCTCGGCAAGGGAGGTGTCGTGCTCGGCGGCGCGGAAGCGCGGGTGGTCGAGCGCGTCGGCGAGGAAGCCGGCCGTCGTCGCCACACCGGCGCCCACGACGCGGGTCTCGGCGAGCGCGCGGCGCATCCGGGCGATCGCGCCGTCGCGGTCCGGTGCCCAGACGACGACCTTGGCCAGCAGCGAGTCGTACAGCGGCGGGATCCGGTAGCCGGCGGTCAGGTGGGTGTCGACGCGGACGAACGGACCGCCGGGCAGGTCCAGTTCGGTGACGAGACCCGGGGTGGGGCGAAAGTCCCGGGTGGGATCCTCGGCGTTCACCCGGCACTCGATGGCCACACCGCGGGCGGTGACGTCGGACTGCGGGTAGCCGAGCTCCTCGCCCGCCGCGACCCGGAGCTGCTCGGCGACCAGGTCGAGGCCGGTGACCATCTCGGTGACCGGATGCTCGACCTGCAGCCGGCAGTTGACCTCCATGAAGTAGTAGGCCCCGCGCGCCGGATCGTAGAGGAACTCCACGGTGCCGGCACCGACGTAGCCGGCCGCGAGCACGGCGCGCACCGCCGCCTCCCCCAGCTCGGCGACGCCGTCGGGGTCCACCCCGGGCGCCGGGGACTCCTCGACGAGCTTCTGGTGGCGCCGCTGCAGCGAGCAGTCGCGGGCGCCCAGGTGGACGCCGTTGCCGTGGCCGTCGCACAGCACCTGGATCTCGACGTGGCGCGCGGATTCGAGGTAGCGCTCCAGGTACAGCCGGCCGTCGCCGAACACGGCCAGGGCCGCCGCCCGGGTCTCGGCGTAGGCGGCGGGGAGGTCCGCGCGGTCGTGGACGACGCGCATGCCACGACCGCCGCCGCCGGCGACGGCCTTGAGAATCAATGGGTAGCCGATGTCGCCGGCGAGCGCGAGGGCGGCGTCCGGGCCGTCGAGGGCGTCGCGGCTTCCCGGCAGCAGCGGCAGGCCAGCGTCACGCATGATCCCACGGGCAACGGCCTTGTCCCCCAGCCGGGCCATGACGTCGGCCGGCGGCCCGATGAAGACGATCCCCTCGTCCTCGCAGACCTCGGCGAACTCCGGGTTCTCCGACAGGAAGCCGTAGCCCGGATGGATCGCCTCGGCGCCGCGGGTCCGGGCGGCCTCCACCACCGCCGGGATGTTCAGGTAGCTGCGCTTCGCCGGACCCGGGCCGACCTGCACCGACTCGTCGGCCAGCCGGACGGCCGCGGAATCCCGGTCGGCGGCCGAGTGCGCGACGATCGTGCGGATGCCGAGCTCGCGGCAGGTGCGCACCACCCGCAGCGCGATCTCGCCTCGGTTGGCCACCAGGACGCTGCTGAACATCAACGGCTCCCGTTCGGGGCCTGGTCCAGCGGCGCGAGCAGGAACAGCGGCTGCCCGTGCTCGATGGCGGTGGCGTCCTCGACGAGAATCCGCACGACCCGCCCGGCACGCTCCGCCTCGATCGGGATCATCAGCTTCATCGCCTCGACGATCGCGACCTGCTGGCCGGCCCGCACCGTGTCGCCCTCGGCGACGAACGGCGGCTTGCCCGGTTCCGGCGCGCGGTAGAACATGCCGACCGACGGAGAACCGAGCGGGAACGTCCCGGCTTCCTCGGGCGCCGCCGGCTCACTCGGCTGCGCAGCCGCAGCCGCGGCCGGGGCGGAGGCCACCGCCGCGGGTGCGGACACCGCCGCGGGTGCTGCCGGGGCCATGGGGGCGGAGGGCGCGGCCCAGCGGGTCCGCGCGGGCGCGATCGGTGCTTCCGCGTACCCCGGGCCGGTGCTCGTCCAGCCCATCTCGACGCTGACATCGCCGGCCGACACGCGGACGTGGCTCGGCGCGACCCGTGCCCGCACGGACAGCTCCAGCACGTGCGCGCCGAGCACCGCGACCACGGCGTCCACGGCCGGTGCGGGCACCCGGCTGTCGCCGCCGTCCGGGTCGACGTCCCCGGTCGTTCCCGGCACCTGGTCGATTGCCGTCGAGTCGGTCGTCATCTGGTCGCCTCCACGCTCCGGTCGGTCTGGGACTCGTGCGCGTCGCCGCTCGGCGCCGGCGCCGGCACCGGTGCAGATGCAGGTGTCGCGACGCCGAACTGCCGGAACCTGGCCCGCCGGCGCGTCACCAGGTTCATCTGGTCCAGTGGCAGCAGGTCGGCGAGCGCGCCCCGCAACGCCTCACGCAGGCGGGCGGCGGTTCCCGCCGGATCGGCGTCGGCGCCGCCGTCCGGTTCGGGGATGACGCCGTCGACGACACCGAGCCGCAACAGCTCGCGGGCGTCGACCCGCAGGGCCGCGGCAGCAGTCGGCGCGGCCGCCGGGTTCTTCCACAGGATCGCCGCGCAGCCCTCCGCGCTGATCACCGAGTAGACGGCGTTCGCGCACATCAGGACGCGGTCGGCGAACGCCAGCGCTAGCGCGCCGCCGCTGCCGCCCTCGCCGGTGACCACGGCGACGACCGGCACGGGCAGCCCGGCCATCAGCCGCAGGTTCTCGGCGATCGCGACGGCCTGGGCCTGCTCCTCCGCCTCGATGCCGGGATAGGCGCCGGCGGTGTCGATGAGGGTGATCACCGGCAGCCCGAGCTTGGCGGCCAGCCGCATCACCCGGGCGGACTTGCGGTAGCCGGCCGGGGTCGGCATCCCGAAGTTGCGGTAGCGCAGCTCGTCGGCGGTGTGACCCTTCTGGGTGCCGAGGACGGCGACGGGTATCCCGTCGAGCCGGCCCAGACCCGCGACCAGCGCCGGGCAGTCGGCCGACATCCGGTCGCCGCGCAGCTCGGTGAAGTCCTCGAGGATCATGGCGGCGTAGTCGAGCGTCGTCGGTCGGCCCAGGCGGCGGGCGGCGCGCACGCTCTCCCAGGCGTCGCGCCGCGCAAGCTGCTCCGGGTCGGTGACGACCGCGCGGTCCGGCCGCCCCGCCTGGCGGGGAATGCCGTCGGCGCGCCGGCTCGACACCGACAGCAGCCGGGCCAGGTTCGCCCGCAGCTCGTGCCGGGGGCTGATGAGGTCGACGACGCCGTGGGCCAGCAGGAACTCGGCGGTCTGGAAGTCCTCGGGCAGGGACTGGCGGATGGTCTGCTCGATCACCCGGCGCCCGGCGAACCCGAGCCGCGCACCCGGCTCGGCGATGATCACGTCGGCGAGCGTCGCGAAGGAGGCCGCCACGCCGCCGAAGGTCGGATCGGTGATCAGCGAGACGGTCAGGATCCCGGCCTCGTCGAGCTGGCCGAGGGCCTGGCTGGTCTTGGCCATCTGCATCAGGGCGATCGCGCCCTCCTGCATCCGCGCCCCGCCGGAGGCGGTGACGGTCAGCAGGGGGGTGCGTTCGCGCAGGGCGAGCTCGGCCGCCCGGGTGAACACCTCGCCGACGGTCGCGCCGAGGCTGCCGCCGAGGAAGCGGAAGTCCATCACGACGACGACGACGGGGTTGCCGTCGACGGTTCCGCGCACGCAGGCCGCCGCCTCGTCGAGGCCGGTGCTCGCGCGGGCGTCGCGCAGCCGGTCGCGGTAGGGGCGGGTGTCGGTGAACTCCAGCGGGTCGCCGTCGATCGCCGGCACGTCCACCGGCCGCGCCGAGTCGGCGTCGAGGAGCAGGTCGAGACGCTGGTGGATGGTCATCGGGGCGTGCCAGGAGCAGTCGGGGCAGACCCGCCCGTCGCGGGCGAACCGCCGCTCGTAGAGCATCGTGCCGCAGCCCCCGCAGAGCAGCCAGGTCGATCCCGGGCCACGCCGGGGGATGGGCTCGACCGTGGTGGGCTCGACCGTGGCGGGCCCGATCGTGATGGCCTCGATCGTCATGGTTGGCTGCCTCTCCTGACGGCTGTCTCGTTCGGCGGCGGGGCGGGCAGGTATGCCGCGGCGGCGGCGGGCAGGCGCAGCCCGGCCGCGCGCAGCGCCGCGACGCGGTCGGCGTATGCCGCCCCCCGCATCAGGTGGGTGGCCAGGTCGACGACCCGGCGGTTGCCCACCTGTGCCAGGTAGGTGCCGGCGACCCAGCCGTTGAAGGCCCCCATCGCCGGCCCGCACCACACCTGGTAGTCGGGGGCACGCTCGGCGTCCCCGGCGATGCTCCATCCCGAGGAGCGCCCCAGGTACCAGCGGAACACCAGCGCCATGCGGCGGCGCGGGTCGTCCGCGGCGCGGGTGATCTGGTCCGGGTCGCGCTCGGAGAAGTACCGCACGCAGTCCTGCCAGACGTCGTCGAGCGAGCGGCGGAACACCCGCGTCTCCAGCGTGGCCCGGATGTCGGCGGGCAGCGCGTCGACGCCGTCGTAGGTGCGGTAGAGCTCGTAGAGCTGGCGCGCCCGGCCGGGGAACAGGGTTCCGCGGCGCAGCACCTGGACCTCCACGCCGAGCTCGAACATGTCCGCGGACGGCGCCATCACCGTGTCCGCGACGCCGGTCGCGGCCAGCAGCCGCTTGGTCGTGTCGGACTGGTCGGCCTCGACCGAACTCTGGTTGATCGAGCCGGTGACGACGTAGGCGGCGCCGAGGGCGAACGCCGCCGCCGCGGCGGCCGGTGTGCCGATGCCCCCGGCCGCGCCGACCCGCACGGGCGCGGCGTAGCCCTGTTCGCGCCGGATCCGCTCGGCGAGCGCGAGCAGCTCCGGCAGCAGCACCAGCAGCGGCCGGCGGTCGGTGTGGCCGCCGGAATCCGCCTCGGCGGTGAGGTCGTCGGCGAGCGGCACCGCGCGGGCGAGCTCGGCCTGCTCGGCCGTGACGTCGCCGGTCTCGACGAGCCGGCGGACCAGCTCGGGCGGCGCCGGGCGCAGGAACCGCTCGGCGACCTCGGCGCGCGACACCTTGCCGATCACCCGATGGGCGGCCTCGACCCGGCCGGACCGGTCGCGGCGCAGGCCCGCGAGCCGGTAGCGGACGAGCTGCGCGGTGGGTTCGACGAACGCCGACGCCTCGACGCACCCGACCCCGTGGCGCAGGCAGGCGTCGATGGTGGCCGCCTCCAGCGCCGGTTCGCTCGGGCTGTGGATGAGGTTGCAGGCGAAGGGGCTGCCGGGCGCGTCCCGCCCGATCGCGGCGAGCGCCTCGTCGACCCGGGCCGGCAGGACGCCGGCGGCGCCGAACGAGGCGAGGTAGCCCTCGCGGGCCAGCGCGGCGACCATCCGGGCCGAGGCGATGCCGTTGGCCATCGCCCCGGCCATGTAGGCGTACCGGACGCCGTGAGCGCGGCGGAACTCCGGGTCGCCGAGCGCGTGGGCCGGCCGCGGCCCGACGGCGGCGAGCACCTGGCCGCCGCCGGTCACGACCCGGCCCACCTGCGTCGCGTCGGTGCTCGTGCGGACCTGCTGACCGTCGCGCAGGACACCATCGCGCAGGACATAGCAGGGCAGGTCGAGGGCGAGCAGGTCGCGCTGCACCTGCGCCAGGTCGCCACCCGCCTGGGCCGGCGGGGCCGGCGGGGCCGCGGGCCGGCTCGCTGTTGTGGCCGTGGGCGTCACCATGGGGCGGCTCCGTCCGTGCGCAGTTCGACGGCGACATCGATGAGTTCGTAGATGCGCAGCCCCGGCTTCCAGACGCTCGCGTCGGCGGTGACGCGGACCCGGCCGGGGGCGCGGCGCACCTCCTTGAGGTGCACCTCCAGACGGGTCTCCCCGTCCGTCGGCAGGAACTGTCCCCGGTACTTCCACGTGAACGGCGCGTCCACCGGCAGCACGAAGGCCGGGTCGACCAGGCCCTCGGCGTGGGGCGAGTCGAGCAGCCACTCCTGCATCGCCTGGATCACCGTCTCCACCCCGAGGGAACCGGGAATGACCGGGTCGAGGTGGAAGTGGCGGGCGAAGAACCAGTCGTCCGGGTCGATCGGGCGTACGGCGTGCAGGTAGCCCTGGCCGTAGCGGCCGCCGCCGTCGACGACGTCGAGGGTGTCCAGCAGGGCGAGGTGGTCCCGGGCGACCAGGGGCGCGCCCGGGTCGTCGCGGCGCGCCGCGACGTCGAGGGTGCGGACCGCCGGTCGCGGCGAGATGGCGTCGAGCCAGGTCGGCACCGACCGGCCGGCGTCCAGGCCGGTCTGGTTGGCCAGCGCGGCGTCGCTGAAGTAGCCGAACATCGTCTCGCCCTCGTAGAACGGCTCGCCGTCGACGGACAGGGTGTAGCCGAAGCTCTGCAGCGACGAACCGGGCATGTCGGTGGTGGACAGCAGCGTCGAGTGCTGGCGGATCGTCGCGTCGCGCAGGTCCACCTCGCGCAGCACCCGTGCGGTCCCGCCGAGGTTGCGCAGGCTGACCATCGCCGCCGGGTCGGCCAGCGTAGCCCCCAGGTAGTAGCCGACCATGAGCGCCGCCTGCAGCGACGTCTCCATGTAGACGCAGTTCGGCATCGAGGCGTTCGCCGTGTCGGCGAAGTACCAGGAGTCCGCGGGCGCGTCGTACTCGGTGACGTGCCAGGCGCCGCCGGCCAGCGACGCCGGATCGCCGCGGGTGCCGTGGACCTCCAGCACCCGGTCGACGAGCAGCAGCCCGCCCGACGGCAGCCGGGTGGCCTTGCGGCCGGTGTAGCCGGCAAACTCCGGGCCGAGGGCGATTGCCTGGTCGCCGCGGCAGAAGTGGGCCATGTGGAACTCGTTGAGCATCGCCGGGTCACCGAAACGGTTCTTCCGGCCGAGCCAGACCGGCGTCGTCCCGCCGGGCCCGGGCCCGACCGGCCGGCCGGCGCCCTCGCGCAGGCCGACGGCGACGTCGGTGACGCGCCCGAGCACCTGGTCGCTGCCGACCGGGCGGATCTCGGCGTCGGCGCGCAGCGCGGGCCGCGGCACCAGGTCGATGTCGGTCACCTCGAGGACCAGCTCGAGCTCGCCCGAACCGGTGACAGCCGGGTCGACCTGAGTGCCGGGAGCGGCGCCGTCGACGAAGTGGGCGTCGAGCAGGCACAGGTGTAGGCCGAGGTACACCGCGAACAGGCGGGCGGCCTGGGCCGCGGCCTCGACCAGGCCCTCGCCGTGCGGTGCGGGGCCGACGAGCCGGGCACGGACCAGGCCCCGCCCGGGGCGCCCGCCGCGCAGCTCGATCGCGTCGACGGCGGCGAGCAGCAGCCCGCCGTCGGCGGCGAGGCGCACCGAGCGGTCGTGGCCGTCCTGGTCGTAGGCCGGGCCGAGGACGTCGGCGATGGCGCCCCGGGCCAACCGGTCGAGGTCGACGACGCCCAGCACCCCCACGGCGCTGCGGGCCAACGGTTTGAACGACGCCTCGGTCGTGACCCGGGGCCGCGCCGGGGCGGGCGGCAGTCCGGTGGGCACCGCTGGACCTGACGGGAGGGCTGGACCTGACGGGAGGGCAGGAGCTGACGGGAGGGCAGGAGCTGACGGGAGGAGGGCCGGCCCGACCGGACGCGCCGGCCCGCCGTCGAGCCCGCTTAGTACGCGCAGTTGCAGCGCGGCCTGGGCTCGCAGGGCGCTCGCATGCGCCGCGGCGGTCGTCGCGCGCAGTTGCCGAATCAGCTCGGTGGGGCGCGCGTCGGTGGAATGGGTCTCGGCAGGATGGGTCTCGGCAGGATGGGTCTCGGCAGGGGAGGACGGAGCAGTCGAGGAGGGCGGGGAAGGCGGCGCGGCGGGACCCGAGGCAGGTGCGAAGGCCAGCGGGTCGAACGGTTCGCCGACGAAGTCGAGGCGCTCGGCCTGGTCGACCACGGTCATGACGGGAGTTCCTCGTTGTCGGTCGGGGTGGGATCCGCGGTGGGGATCTGCCGCCAGGCCTGGACGGCCTCGGCGAACTTCGCGGCCATGCCTGGCGTCGCGGCCACCGTGACATCGGTGAACCGCACCAGGACGGCGCCGTCCGGGGTGCAGGCGGTGGCGGTCACGGTCGCCGTGCCGCCGCCGGCGTCCACCCGCGCCCCGTCCAGCACGAGGACGAAGGGCGCGGCGTCGGGCAGGGGATGGAAGTACTCGGCGCGGCCGATGCCCAGTGGCAGGCAGGCCTGGCCGAGCAGGGCCTTGCCGAGCACCGGCGGCCCCTGCAGGAGCACGTCGGCGAGGACGGGGCTGTGCAGCGCGCCCCCGAACGCCGCGCGCAGCTCCTGGTCGTCGTCGAGCTGGCATTCGAGGACCAGGCGGTCGCCGCCGCGAGCCAGCACCCGGCGCATGCCCTGCAGGCGTGGCGCGTGGAACTGGGTGCCCTCGGTGTAGATGGCCAGGGCGTCGGGCGGCCCCTCCCCCAGCCGGTAGCCGGGCCAGCCGGCCACCGCGGGGCCGAGGCGCGCCGGACCCGCTTCGGCGGCGGCAAGCACGAACGTCGCCGCGTAGTGCGACACGGGCAGCCGGCCCGAGCCGTCTGCGCGGACCGCGACGCGGACGAGCAGCCGCCCCGTCTCGCCCGGAACCGCGGGCTCGGCCTCGACCCGTGCGCCGTCGGGCGACGCGCCGTCGAAGACGATGCCCTTGTGCACCGCGAAGTCGCGGACCTCGACGACGCGGCGACCCGGGTGGGACCGTTCGACGACGTTGATCATCCAGCCGAGGCCGAACGTCGCCGGGAGCACCCGGTGGGCACCGATCCGGTGGGCGGCGATGACGGGATGGTCGACGATCGGGGTGAGCGGCCGGCGGGCACGCACGGCCGGCCCGCCGGCCGCAGTCGGTTCCGCCAGGGATCGGCCCGGCCCGACGAGCACGCACACCTCGCCGGCGCGGTCGGGGCGGAACGCATCGGCGAAGGCGCGGGCACCCGCGTCGGGGGCCAGCAGCTCGACGCCGCGCGCCTGGAACAGCTCCCGCAGGGCGGGGGTCACCATGCCGCCGTCCCAGGCGCCCCAGTCGATCGCGGTGACATGCCAGTCGGGACGGTCGTGTCTCATCGCCGCGGCCACCCGGCACAGGGCCTCGTTGGCGGCGGCGTAGTCGGCCTGGCCGGGGTTGCCGTACAGCCCGGCGACCGAGGTGAACAGCACCAGGTGACGCAGCGGGGCACCGTCGAGGGCATCGAGCAGCGCCCGCAGCCCGGTCAGCTTCGGCGCGAACACCCGGGCCACGTCCGCGGCGGTCTTGGCGGGCAGCAGCGCGTCGGCGAGCACCCCCGCGCCGTGCACGACCCCGGTGACCTGCCCGCGCACCTCGCCGAGGGCGGCGCCCAGGGCGTCGGCGTCGGTCACGTCAACCGCCACGTACTGCGCGCGCCCGCCGGCGGCCGCGATCGCCGCGACTGTCGCGCGGATCTCGCGCTGGGCCAGCAGCCCCTGGTAGATGCGTTCCACCTCGCGAGGGGTGGGGCGGGTGCCCTCGGCCCGCAGTTGGGCGATCACGGCGGCCTTGAGACCGTCGTCGGGGACGCCAGCAGCCCAGTCGGGCTCGTCGGCCAGGGCCGACCGGCCGAGGAGCACGAAGCGGGCGCCGGCACGCTCGGCGAGGGCGCGCACGCACAGCGCCGTGACGCCGCGGGCGCCCCCGGAGACGACGAGGACGTCGTCCGCGCCGACGGTGACCGCCTCCGCACCGCCGTCGGTCACAGCGTCGCCGTCGGTCACAGCGTCGCCGTCGGTCACAGCGTCGCCGTCGGTCACAGCGTCGCCGGGGGTCACAGCGTCGCCGAGGGTCACGGGGGCCGGGACGGCCTGGTCGGCCGCCGCGAGGGGGTCGAACAGGCCGGGGACGACGGTCCAGCGCACCGAGCCGGCGTCGATGCCGACCTCGCCGGTGTCGCGGGCGGCGTCATGAAGCTCGGCGTCGAGCAGCTCGGCGACGGTGTCCCCGGCGAGGCCCGGCGCGACGTCGACGGCCCGGCAGAACAGCTCCGGGGTCTCTGCGGCGAGCGTCTTGACGATCCCGCCGACCCCGCCGAGCAGGGACGCCGCGGCGCCGGCCGTGCCATGGTGCCCCAGCCCGCCGTCAAGGCGGGTGAGGGTGACGAACGCGGCGCGGGAGCCGGCCGCGGCGGTCGCCGACAGCGACAGGTGAGCGTGCCGGGCGACCAGGACGTTCTCTGCGAGCACCGCGACGGAACGGTCCCAGTCAGCGCGGTTCCGGTCGGCGCGGTCCCGGTCAGCGCTCGGGGTCAGGACCGTGAGGGCGAGGTCCACCCGCCCCTCGAAGGCGGCGGCCAGGGCCCGTTCGACGTCGTCGGGGGTCGGCACGGCCGGGCCGCCGGGCGTGGCGGCGTCGAGGTCGGCCTCCCGCACGGTCCACCCCCGTGTCCGCAGGCCGTCCAGGATCGGACCCACGCCCGGGTCGCCGCGATGGACGACGACGGCCACCGGGGACTCGGCGTAGGGGCGGTCGAGCCGGTCGACTCCGGGCAGGGTCACCAGCCGGACGGGCCGGCGCGGCGCCCCGGCCGGCTCACCGGCTTTTGGGTCGACACCACCTGCCTCCGGGCCGACGGACGCGGCAGGTGATCCGGGTGATCCGGGCGGCGCGGCGGCGACGAAGTCGGCGATCTGGTCCAACGTCCGCAGCTCCGCAAGCTGCTCGGGACCCACCGTCGGCGACTGCGGGAACCGCTCCCGCAACGCCCCCAACACCTGCACCCGCTTGATCGAATCAACCCCGAGATCCGCCTCCAGATCCATCCCGGTATCGATCATGTCCGCGGCATAACNGGTCTTCTCCGCCACCACCTCAACCANCGCACCCCGCACCGCCGCACGATCGACGGCACCACCAGCACCACCAGCACCACCAGCACCGGACGTGCCAGATTCGCCGGTCCTCAGGGCAGCCGACGGTTCCGCGGAACCGCCCGGCGCCGCCGCACCCGGGGCGGAAGTCGCAACCGCAGTCGCAACCGAGGCTGGCGAACCCGCCCCGGCCGCGACGAAGTCGGCGATCTGGTCCAACGTCCGCAGCTCCGCAAGCTGCTCGGGACCCACCGTCGGCGACTGCGGGAACCGCTCC